>CAYVEO010000079.1:0-9477 GCA_964449965.1 uncultured Planctomycetia bacterium | reverse complement strand
GAAATAGAGAAAGATTTTTTGACTTTCTTGATGAATGGCAGAAGAACAACAATCTATTGCCACGGGATATTGTTCTTGAACATAATTTTTCCCATCGCTGGATACCAGGCACAGGCATAGACAGAAATCATCCTTTGGTCAGGGTTACAAAATCTGTGGCAGAAGAATGCCTGGACACTGAAGTTACCGTGACTGGTGCACCTTTCCCATGCGATTTATTCATATTCAATCTTTATGGTAATATGCCTGGGGTTATTCTGGGACCATCCGGAGGCAATGCCCATGCAGCAGATGAATTTGTCTATGTTGAGGATATCATTAAACTGACAAAGATTTTTTCAAGTTTAGCATTAAGGTGGTGTGAACTATAGTGAGGTAATATGATGAAAGAAATAGGAGCAAGTGTGATAGGTATAGGTAACTATGGTGAGGTTCATTGCAGGGCATATAAGAATGACTCGAGGGTAAAGTTGATTTCAGTATGGAGCAGGAGTAAAGAACGGGGTATCAGAATAGGAAGAAAATATGGCTGTGAGGCAACTACTGACCTGGAAAGTATTGCCAATGACCCCAGGGTAAATTTAGTAAGTATAGCCACGCCTGACTTTGCCCATACTGAACCGGCTATAAGAATGATGAAGGCAGGTAAACATATACTGATAGAGAAACCCATGGCAACTTCTGTGGAAGAATGTGAAAAGATACTGAAAGTTCAAAGACAGAAGAAGGTCAAACTCATGGTCAATTTCCATAACCGATGGTACAAACCAGTTGTAGAAACAAAGAGGTTGATTGAATCCGGGAGAATAGGTAAGCCTATTCATGGCTTTGCAAGACTTAGTGACGTTATTACTGTAGCCACACGTATGCTTCCCTGGAGTAAAAATAGCGGACCAGAATGGTTTCTCTTTCCTCACCTTGTAGATCTGGTACGGTGGCTTTTTAGCCAGGAAGTCAAACAGGTCTTTGCAATCGGTAAAAAGGGACTACTTAAATCTAAAGGCATAGATGTGTTTGATGTGATTCAGGCACAGATTGTATTTGAGGATGCTATTGCAGTTCTTGAGTCGTCATGGGTTTTGCCCACTTCCTGGCGTAATGGAATAGTTGAATTCAAGATAGACATATATGGAGAAAAAGGTAGGCTCGGTATAACTGGAGATAATGAGGGACTGGAAATTTCCACAAAATCTTACCGCACACCGTTTCTTTATGACTATATTACTGAAGAAGAACCAATCAGGTATTTTATTGATTGTGTCATCCAGAATAAAGAGCCGATGGCAAGTGGAGAAGATGGCTTGGCTGTAACCCGGATAATAGAGGCTATAGTCAGGTCAATAAAAGAGAATAAAGTGGTGAGATTAAGATGAAGGCTGCGGTATTAGAAAAAATAGGACAAATAAAAATTAAAGATGTTACAAAACCAGTGCCCGAATCAGATGAGGTTTTAATCAAGATAAAAGCCTGCGGATTATGTGGGACAGACGTTAAATTATACAAAGGAGAATACACGGCAAGAATCCCGGTAATACTTGGCCATGAATTTTCAGGAGAGGTTGTAGAAGTTGGTAAAGATGTAAAAAATTTCAGGGTAGGAGATAAGATTGCAGTTGACCCGAATGAATCCTGTGGCGTATGCGAATATTGCAGGGATTCCAGACCAACATTTTGCAGCAATTTGTCTGCGTATGGGGTATTAAGGGACGGTGGATTTGCAGAGTATTGTGTGATAGGAGAAAAAGGAACGTATAAAATCCCAGATAATCTAAGTTTTGAAGAATCTTCATTTACAGAAGCAGTATCATGCGCTTTACATGCAATTGATAGGGCTGATATAAGATTAGGAGAATCAGTTATTATTATTGGTGGAGGAATACAGGGACAGATTCTAACCCAGTTATGTAAACTTCAAGGAGCAGAACAGATTATTATGCTTACGAGGTCAAAAGAGAAACAGGAATTAGCAAAAAGATTTGGAGTCACTTTTGCTGATATAAAAACCAATGAAAAATCTGATATAGTAATTGAAGCAGTAGGTAGTCCTGAGACAGTAGAACTGGCAATCCAATTAACTAAAAGAGGAGGTAAGGTTATAATTTTTGGATTTACCTCGGAAGGTAAAAAGGCAAACTTCCTGCCATTTGATGTTCTTTACAAAGAATTAACAATAATGGGTAGCTGGGTTAATCCGTATACATTTGATAGGGCTTTAAAATTACTTTCTTCAGGTAAAGTTGATGTCAAACCTCTTATAACAAAAGTGCTAAAACTTAAAAATCTTATGGAAGGGTTTGAACTAATGACAAAAAAGCCAAAAGGGTTTTTAAAGGCAATAATAAAACCATGAAAAAATTCAAATCAAAATCCTTTATCTATTATGGACCACATGATATACGATTAGGTGAATTGAATATAGAATGTGGTTCAACAGATATAATCATAAAAGTATTAGCCTCAGCCAGGTGTGGTACAGACAAGACTATTTTTTATAAGGGACATCCTAAAGTAGACCGAAATGCTCCTATTGTGTTGGGTCATGAGTTGGCGGGGGAAATAGTTGAGGTCGGCAAGGATGTTCATACCTTGAAAAAAGGCATTGGTTATAAAGAGGTCGAAGAATTGCCCAAAGAATATCTTGATTTTCACATAGGGGAAAGGGTTACAGTTCAGTCAAGGATTGCCAGAT
Organism: uncultured Planctomycetia bacterium; assembly: GCA_964449965.1. Taxonomy (GTDB): domain Bacteria; phylum Omnitrophota; class Gorgyraeia; order CAYVEO01; family CAYVEO01; genus CAYVEO01. The sequence goes on along the minus strand of CAYVEO010000079.1, from coordinate 6,788 downwards.
ACAAAGATGGTCTTATGCTTTTAAATGACCCGATTACAATTTTAAGTTTTTATATAAATGGGGGATACGCTCAATACATGAAGATACCAAAAGAACTGATACAGTCAGGTTCGGTGCTCAGAGTTCCGGAGTTCATTTCAGATGAAGAAGCTGCATTAATAGAGCCAACTGCTTGTGCATTAGAATCGATTTTTACTACCCCGCATCCAGTGGGAATAGATAAAGAGGGACGTCACTTATTTAAATCAGGTATCAAGAAAAATGGGGTTTCATGTATTATAGGTTCCGGGACCGTGAGCATGATATACGCTATGTTGTGTAAGGCAGAAGGGGCTAGCCGTATATACATGATAGTAAGGTCTGAGGAGAAAAAGAAAATTATCAGGCAAATATTAGGAGAAGATATAATAATTATTGTCAGTCCTGCATATAAGGATTTACCAGTCCATGAAAAGGAGAAAATTGAAGAGAAAATAGTTGATGAGATGCAAGAGAAGACAGACGGTAATTTGTTTGATGATGTAATAGCTGCCTGTCCTGATTCTGACGCCCAGAGGCTGATGTTGAAACTTTATAACCCGTCCGGTTATGCAGTAGGTGCCTGTTTTGGTGGCACTCATGAAAAGGTAGACAGGGTAGACCTTGATATAAATCATTATCGGAGTGCTAAAACCATAGGTACCAGTGGATGTTCTACAAAGACTATGGAGACAGTGCTTCATTGGTTAGAAATAGATAAAATTTCTCTTAAGGGATTCGTATCTCCGATAGAATATAATCTTAGAACAGACCCTAAAGAGTTCTTTACTACCAGAACAAATGGGTTGAAACCCGTTCTTTATCCTTGGAAATAAAATGATATATACCTTTGGTTATTTTTAAAAAGGTAGTAGAAAATTTGTTATGAGAGGATTCTAAAAATGGGAAATGACGATATCGTTGAAAAGGTAAATCTGAACAATACATGGGTTAGCCGCCTTATGCCAGGGGTGGAAATATTTGCTCGCATAAAAGAAATCATGAAGGAGCTTGGGGTGGAAAGGATCGTGATACTGTCGGCTATCGGTAGTCTTCGTGATGTTGTAATGCGCGACTTAAAAGAGGAGATCAAACTACCGGTCGTATTAGCAAAGACAAACAGTATAAAGGCAAAGGGGCCTTTTGAGCTCCTTTCTATGGAAGGAACGGTTGTTCCTTTTGGAAAGGAAGCAGGCATACACCTCCATGTCATGATAGGGGCATCTGATGGAAGGGTTATAGGCGGACATCTTTTTTCAGCCACTTGTTTTACAACTGTAGAGATTATATTTTCAGAACTTAAAAACAGTCGCGTGGTAAAAGTTAAAAATGAAGATACAGGACTTAATGAAATGACGTTGATGTAAAAGTGTATATAAATGTTATTATAGAGGTGACCTCATCCAAAAAATCTTTTTGGAGCGAGAAAAAACCTGATTAAAGTCCTGTGATTTGGAGACAATATGGGTAAAGTGCGATTTGGTATAATAGGTGTTGGAGGTATAGCTAAAATAATGCACATAGAAGCCATAAAAAATATTCAGGATGCGGAACTTGTTGCAGTTGCTGATATTAACGAAGTTACTGCAAGAAAAATTGGCGGAGAATGTGGCGTTGATTGGTACACAGATTATAGAGACCTTATAAGTAGAAAAGATATAGACGCGATAGATATATGTACACCCCACTCTCTTCATCCACCTATTGCGATAGATTCAATGAAAACAGGTAAACATGTCCTTACAGAAAAACCTATCGCTTCTACTGTAAGTGATGCAGACCGAATGGTAATAGAATCAAAAAAATGCGGCGTAATCCTAGGTGTTGTATATCAAAATAGAACCGTTGCAAAATATCTAAAGGCCAAAGAAATGATTAAGGATGGTAGGATTGGGAATATCCATCGTGCTGAATTAACATTTACTTCCTTAAGGACACAGGCATATTACGATAGTTCACCTTGGAGAGGCACATGGAATAATGAAGGAGGAGGTGTCCTTGTAAATCAGGCACCGCATTCTTTAGATATTTTTCAATTTCTTGTTGGTATGCCTATTGAAATATATGGATTTATTGATACTATAAAACACAGAATTGAAGTGGAAGATATAGCGAGTGCTATTCTGCGATTCCCAAACGGTGCTCATGGTTTTATACACGTTAATACTGTTGAATCTCCAAGTGTTGATAGAATTGAGATTTGTGGTGATAATGGTAAACTTATATTAAATAATAAACTTTTATTTGGACGACCTAAGATCCCATTAAGTGAGTTCATTTCTATGACAAAAGAAACTTGGAAATTTCCAGAATGCGAATGGAAAGAAATTGAAATATCACAACAGGAAGAGGGGCACAAGGCTGTTATACAGGATTTTGTAAATGCCATTTTAACACATGGCAAACCTATGGTTACAGGTGAGGAAGGATTAAAATCAGTAGAAATCGCTAATGCGATAATTCTCTCAGGAAAGAAAAAGAAGGTGGTGACTCTCCCCATTGATAGGATTGAATATGTCCATTTACTTGAAGAAATGTGTTCTTCAGATATAGGAAAGTATAACCTGAAAAAGTGTATAAAAAATGCCTAATCGTTTACGTTTGCTTATTTAAAGTGAATTTATTATGAATTCGCTCGAACGGGTGAGACGCATGCTTAATGGTCAGATGGTGGACTTTATACCTGTATGTCCAATTGTACATAATGCTCTGGCAAAATTGGAAGGTATAAGTTTCAAAGAATATTATACTAGAGCTGAAGTTATGGCCTCTGTTATAATATCTGGCTACAAACGTTTTTGTTATGATGGGGTACAATTGTCTTTAGGCGTTGCTTGTGAGGCAGAGGCGATTGGTTGTGAGATTGTTCAATCCGAAGACACAATGCCTGTAGTGAAGATGCCGATACTTTTAGAAGATGATAAGATAGATAGACTTTCTATCCCAGATTTTCAACGAGATGGGCGGATGCCTATGTTTGTCGAAGCTGTCCGTCAAACTGTTGAAGCAATCGGAAAGGATGCTTGGGTGATAGCGACCATACGTGGTCCTCTTTTAATAGCTAGCCAGCTACGGGGTACAGAGGCTATACTTGTTGACTTAGTAGAACGTCCTCAGTGGGTACAAAAGTTATTTAAGTATACAACCATGGTAGGAATGACTTTTGGTGCAGCACTGGTAAAAACTGGTGCTCATGCTATTTCTATTGGAGAAGCTATCTGTTCACCAGACTTGATATCTCCGGTGATGTATCGACGGTTTATTGCGCCATGGCATAAACAGCTGATATATGAGCTTCATCGTGTAGGATGTGAGACAGTAATTATGCATATTTGTGGTAATTCGCTACCGATAATCTCTGACGTTGTAAAAACAGGCATAGATGTTCTAGATATTGATGCAGCTGTTGCTCCTTGTGAGGCTAACCATGCATCTGAAGGCAAAATTGCATTTCGCGGCAACCTCAATCCTACCAAGACGCTCTTTCGTGGGAATCCCGAGATAGTAGAAGAAAAATGTAGGCGTTTAATAACTGATATTCAATTGGGTTTGTATGATGGCAGGTTTATCCTTAGCTCTGGTTGTGACATACCACCAGGGACTCCAGCAGAGAATATCGCAGCAATGGTTAGGGCTTCACGAAGTTTACTTCTTTGAAAACAATTTACTGTAGTTTAGAAAAATATTCGGAAAACTTACCTTCCAAACTTCCAGAGATATTTCCCTTGTAAAAACACCGACGATGGAAATAGTCCGAGAAACAGCGGCGTAAAAAAAGATTATCGCTAATGAGTCTAATATTGGATATTTAGCGAGTAGAAGAGTCACCAAAATGGACCTCTAAAACAGAAAAACAGAAATCATACTAAAAATTAATATGGGGATGATATAATTTTTGTCCAAGGTGATGTAAAATCTGTTACAACGCAAATGCCTCCCATTTCTAAATGTGCTTGACATCCCACTTCTAAATTATTGACAATTTTATAAAAAGATGTTATTATAAAAACCATAATGAAAGATTACCTAAGGAAAGGTCTGTTCCTCTTTATCATTTCCATGTGTGGTCTTTGTCCCGCCTGGGCTGGGGATGAGCCGGGGATTACTCATGCAAGGGCGGGTTTTAGTATGCGCCCCAGAATGAATGCGTGGTCCGGGGGGACAGTCCACTTATCCAATCCCTCTGAGCAAGGCAAAGAAGTTGAAGTTGCAATCCAGAGTTCTACTCCCAAGGCCGGTGCAGAAAAGTTTTTTTACCGGCGTCCTGTTTATTTACCACCTCAGAGCAAAAGGCAGGAGAGATTCTATGCCCTCCTTGGTAACCTTACGAATTTTGAAGTAGAACTTTACCAGAAAGGTATCAGGATTGGGAGAGATACCTTCCCGGTTAAAGGCATAGAATCAAATGTGCCTGTATTTCTTATAATTGATGAAGTGCAGGGTTCCTATTCTTTTTTGTCAAAACTGAAATTGCCAAAGGGTCTTGAGAGTCCGGTTCCTGTTTATTCCCATCCTAAGGATTTGCCAGAAAAATGGATTGGCTATGACGGCATAGACACGGTTATCTTAGGTGCTTTCAACCGTGAAGACCTTAACGGACATCAGGTAGAGGCATTGAAGGAATGGGTTAGGGCCGGGGGGAAATTAATCATTTCTTCAGGTGAGAGATATGCTCAATATCAGAATGGTTTTGCAGAAGAACTACTAAGTATCAGGGTATTGGGTGTTAGAAGAGTGGATGATTTATATCTGACAGAAGTCTATCCTGCCGATAATAAAATCCTGCTCAAACAAGGGGCCATCCCTTTGATTCTCACTTCAAACTATGGGAATGGCAAGGTTATCTTTCTTAGTTTTGACGCTTCAAGAGGGACAGTCCCTGGTCACAATGACAAGAAAGGAGAAAATGGCTTGTGGGAAGATCTGGTTGGAAATGAATCCAATCCATTTTTAGAGGAGAATACGAGTCTGGCTGATAAGATTGAACCTATCTTTACTGAGGTTGTCGGGGTGAGTGTTCCAGGGTTTAATCAGGTGGTTATATTTTTGACGGGGTATCTCATTCTGATAATATCAGGTCATCTAATCTTCATGTATCGTAAACGTCCTGAACTTGCATGGCTGGTATATATTCTCTGCGTGCCGCTTGCGATATGGCTTTCTTACCATATAGGACAGACAGGGAAGAGGGGACCCAAACTCTCTATTAATGAGGTTAGTGTGACAGAATTATCCCCAGGCGGGACGTCAGGGCGGTCTTCAGTTTATCTGGGATTTTTTTCACCGGACGGATTGACAGGTTCTTTGGTATTACGTGACCCTGCTGCCTACGGACCCAGGTTTTCCAGGGCATTACCTGACAAACCCTTGTTTAAGGTAATAGATGTTCAAGAAGATGACGTTTGGACTTTGAAAGACATTAACCTGTCTGCCGGAACTCTTCATACCTTGTCTTTTAATAATATTGTTACGGTTGGAGAAGGAGTAGATGTCCAGATGACGTTAAGGGGTGATGGGCTGGCGGGTGAGATTACAAATAGGACAGGACAGGCGCTTGATGATTGTCTATTGATCTATAACAGGTATATTAAACCTGTCGGGTCTATTCCCAATGGTGAGACGATAAAGATTCGGATGGACGACCCGGCAGATGCAGGCTGGCACAGGGGTTATTCCCAGAAGGCAATTAAGGCAAAACAGGACGTCCTCAGGGAGAAGATTATTTCTTCTCTATGGACGCCTCCGATTTTTGCCAAACCGGTTAAGACAGACCTTGTTTTTTCAGGATGGTTCTCAAAACCTGTTTTCCCTGTTGATGCAGTTAACATAGACGAGAAGAAAGAAGGCAATGCACTTATGATAATGAAGGTGCCGGTAAAACTTGAGGAAGGTGATGGAATTTTAATACCGAAGGGTATTTGTGATATGGAGTTAGTAAACAAGGCGAGCGGGGCTTTATTTTACAGGGGTCAGTGGCTGCGGAGTCAGCGGGAAGCAGAGATAACCGTAGATTTTGTCCTGCCCCGTATTTGCCGCGGGATGTTTGCTGAAGGGATTAAAATATATTTTAAATTTGATGCAGCTGACGTAGAGGTTAAATTGGACGCATATAACTGGCAGGATGGACGATGGGTGGCATTCCCTGTTGAGAACCAGATTACTTTATCTGAAGCCAGGGCTTATTTACATGACGGTAAGGTCCGGCTCAAGGTTAGCGGCAAACCTGTGCGGGAGGTCCAGTCAGAAGGTCTGCATGCCGGGTTCTGGGAGATTAAAGATCTGGATGTAGAGGTTAAGGGGGGTAGTTCACATGATTGAGATAGAGCATCTAACCAAGAGATATAAGAATATGGTTGCAGTCCATGACTTGAGCCTTAAGATTAAACAAGGAGAAGTCTTTGGTTTCATCGGACCTAATGGCGCCGGCAAGACAACGACTATTCGTATCCTCGCAGGGTTGTTAAGACCAAGTTCCGGGAAGGCGGCGATTGGCGGATATGATGTTACTAAGGATACGACACAGGTCAAGAGTATAGTTGGTTACATGCCTGATTCATTCGGCGTATATGACCAGATGCGGGTCTGGGAATACTTGGATTTCTTCGGGGCAGCCTACCGCATAAAGAAAGAACAGCGTCGGGAAGCGATAGACATGGTACTTAATATGACAAGTTCAGAATACATGCGTGACTATTATATAGGCACCCTCTCACGCGGCATGAGGCAGAAGGTGGGACTGGCAAAGACACTCATACATAACCCGCAGGTTA
>CAYVEO010000078.1:0-9803 GCA_964449965.1 uncultured Planctomycetia bacterium | reverse complement strand
TTATCGGTGCAGCAACTGGTGCTGCCGTATTAGGTATGAGGCCTGTTGCTGAAATGCAGTTTGGTGATTTTATCTCCTGCGGTTTTGACCAGATTGTAAATATGACAGCTACGTTAAGGTACCGGCATGGAGGAAAGGCAAAGGTTCCAATGGTTATCAGGGCACCTTCAGGCGCAGGAATCCATGGGGGTATATTCCATTCCCAAAACCCTGAAGCATGGTTTTTCCATTCCCCGGGACTAAAGATAGTCGCCCCGGCAACTGCCTATGATGCCAAAGGGCTTTTAAAATCTGCAATAAGGGACGATGACCCTGTCCTCTATTTTGAACATAAATTTTTATACCGCAGGATAAAAGAGGACCTGCCTGCAGAAGAATATTTAGTCCCTTTAGGAAAGGCAGAGGTAAAAAGGGATGGTAAGGACATGACTATGATTACTTATGGTTCAGCCCTTCACCTATGTTTAGAGGCAGCAAAGATATTAGAAAAAGAAAATTTAGAAATAGAAGTGGTGGATTTAAGAACCATTCTGCCTCTGGATAAAAAGACTATTTTAGATTCTGTGAAAAAGACCAATAAGGTAATGGTAGTCCATGAAGACAGAAAAACAGGCGGGATTGGCGGCGAGATAGCCGCTGTAATTGCTGAAGAGGTATTTGAGTATTTAGATGGACCTGTAATGAGAGTGGCTTCTCAGGATACGCATTACGCCTTTAGCCCGACTCTGGAAGAGTTCATTCTGCCTAACACAGAAAAGATAGTTGTCAAGGCAAGAGAATTGGCGAGGTATTAAAAATCTAATGTCTGTAAAGGTAATTATGCCGCAGTTGGGAGAGACTGTAGCAGAAGGAACCATAACCCAGTGGTTGGTTAAGGAAGGCGACAGGGTTTCAAAAGACCAGTCACTTGTTGCTATATCTACAGATAAGGCTGAAGTTGAAATCCCGTCTCCGATAAATGGAATCCTCGCTAAAATCCTGATAGAAAATAGTAAAACCGTCCCTGTCGGAACAGAGTTAGCAATAATAGAGGGTGTAGAAAAAAAAGAACCTGAAGTCCCTAAAGCAGTACCTGTGGAAGAACCAAAGGAGCGCCCATCACCCCTTGTCCGAAGGCTTGCCAAGGAGAAAGGAATAGACCTGACAAAGGTTAAAGGGACAGGCGAGGATGGGAGAATAACCAAAGAAGATATTCTAAAATATCTTGAAACACAGAAACCTGCTGAAAAAGAGGCTGCAGAAGAAGCAAAAGAGGAAAAAGTAGAAGTTAAGGAACCCGAATCAAAATTTACGATTCCCAAGTACCAGCCTAAGGAAGGTGATAAGGTAATTCCTTTCACCAAAATCAGGAAAAATATTGCAGAACACATGACTTATAGTAAAAGGGTTTCCCCGCACGTCACCTCTTTTACAGAGGTTGACATGGAAAAGATTGTCAGATTACATAAAGAGAACAAGGGGCTTTCTTATATAGCATTTGTTACAGCCGCAGTCGTCTCTGCCCTTAAAGAATTCCCGGTCATGAATTCTTCGGTAGTTGATGATAATATAGTAATCAAAAAAGATATCAATATAGGGATAGCAGTTGATACAGAGAGGGGGCTTACAGTCCCTGTCATCGCAGGTGCAGACAGAAAATCTGTACTTGATATAGCAAAAGATATTCAAAACCTCGCTGAGAAAGTAAGAGGCGGAAGATTATCGCCAAATGAAATCTCAGGGGGGACTTTCACTATTACGAACCCGGGAGTTAAGGGAAATCTCTTCGGAACTCCCATTATAAACCAGCCCCAGGCAGCAATATTAAGAATAGGCGAAATAGTAAAACGCCCTGTAGTCAAAGAATGTAACGGTGAAGACGTGATAGCCGTCACCCATATAATGTATCTCTCCCTCTCCTACGACCACAGGATTATTGATGGGGTTACCGGAAACAACTTCCTACACCGTATAAAAGAGATATTGGAAAAGGGTGAGTTTGTTATTTCTACATAACGTGCCGAAGTGGCGGAATTGGCATACGCGCAGCGTTCAGAGCGCTGTGACCGTAAGGTCTTCAGGGTTCAACTCCCTGCTTCGGCACCAGTTATAAGAAATAACTGGCGGGGACGACGGGGCTCGAACCCGCAACTTCCGGATCGACAGTCCGGTACTCTAACCAATTGAGCTACGTCCCCACAAATCTAACCTGGGCGAGGCAGGGATTGAACCTGCGACCTTCTGCGTGTAAAGCAGACGTTCTACCACTAAACTACCCGCCCTTCTGTAACATTCGCTTCGTCAAAAGAAGCTACTTCGTTCAATATCTTTACAGATGCTTCAAGCAAGTCCATTGCCAATGCAGCCCCTGTACCTTCACCAAGCCGCATGTCCAGGTCCAGCATAGGCACAAGTCCCATCCTGTCTAATGCAACTTTCTGCCCTATTTCTTTAGACCTGTGTGAGGCAAATAGATAACCTCCGACAGTATTATCAAGTTCATACGCAATAAGTGCACCTGCAGCAGATATGAGACCATCTATGACCACTGGTATCTTATTAGCTGCACACCCTAATACTAAACCTGCGATACCGCCTATTTCATATCCGCCAACTTTACTCAATACATCTATGGGGTCTTCGGTATCAGGGGAATTGACTTCCAATGCCCTCTCTATAACCTTAATCTTGTGGATTAGTTTCGTCTCATTTATACCTGTCCCCCTGCCAGTGACTTTCTTCACCTCTTGACCTGTAATCGCAGCTATAATCGCACTTGATGGGGTAGTATTTGCTATACCCATATCTCCGGCGCCTGCTATATCTATTGGATGGAGTTTAAGTTCTTCTTCCAGAACCTCTATGCCATTTTCAAGAGATTTGATTGCCTCATCCGGGTCCATGGCAGGGCCATTTGCGATATTCCTCGTCCCATAGCCCACCTTCTTTATGACCAATCCCTTACCAAGACGTATGTCTGCCTTAACACCCATATCTATAACTATAACCTTTGCTCCCACATGCCTTGCAAGGACGTTGATAGATGCCTTACCCCTTATGAAGTTATGAACCATCTGTTCAGTGACCTCCTGGGGAAAGGCGCTTACGCCTTCTTCAGCAACACCATGGTCTCCTGCCATGGTAAAGATATACTTATTTTTCAAGGTAGGATCCTTAACCCCCTTTATCCCCGCAATTGCCTCTGCAAATTCCTCTAACCTGCCTAAACTCCTGCAAGGTATTGCCAGAGAATCCAGTCTCTTGCGAACAGACTGCCTGATCTTGTTATCTATAGGTTTGATGCGTTTTAATGTCTTATTTAAAATCTTCATCTAATTGCAGCCTTAAATTTCTCTTCTATTTTTTTAAGCATTTTCGTATGGATTTCTTTTACTTCATCGTCTGTAAGGGTTCTATCTTTTGCAAGATATTCTATTGAAAATGCAAGACTCCTATGCCCGGGTGGCACCTGATTTCCGATATACTGGTCAAAGAGCGTGACGCTGTTTATTAATCCGCTGCCTGATTCCCTTATGCACTGTTCCACGTCCCGTGCTTGAATATCCCTATCTATAACTATAGCCACATCGCGCTTTATATACGGGTAGCGGACTATTTCCCTGTATCTTTTCTCAGCACATCGCTCGTCTGCCAGGTCATGGATTTTAAGTTCACCTGCATACACTTCATCAGTAATATCAAATCCCGCCAAAATCTCTTTTCTAACCTTTCCGATTATTCCGACAGGTTTATCTCCTGTAATTATTATTGAAGAACTTGCCCTGTCAAAAAATCCTTCATAGCATTTAAAAGGTTTTGCAAAATTCTCATCTTCTTTATAACTTATAAAGTTATATGCGGGGACCCCGATTCTTTTAAGAAGCAGACTGATAATCCCTTTCAGGTCAAAGAAGTCCACCGCCCTTGATTTCATCTGCCAGTTATTATACCGTTCTCCTGTGACGGCTATTGCCAGTGCCCTTTGTTCCTCAAAATTATTTTCCCCTGTCTCCCTGTATACACGGCCCAGCTCATATATCTTCACGTTGAGTAACTTTCTTTTTATATTATGGGACACTGCCGAGATAATGCCTGGTAAAAGCGTCGGCCTCATTATCTCCTGCTCTATACTCAGCGGGTTCTTTATCTTGATTATACCCTCTATGTTATACCTTATCTTTTGCAATAGGCCATAACTAATCAGGCTGTAAGTAAGCACTTCATGTAAACCTGAGGCGGAAAGACTTCCCCGGACAGCACAATCCAATTCTATGGAACTATCCTTGTGTGAAGTCCTGATCTCACTCTCAGGTAATGTAGTTGGTATCTTATCATAACCATAAAGCCTGGCTACCTCTTCTATCAAATCCACGTCATGCCTTATATCCTGCCTGTGATGTGGCACTGTAACTGTATAGCCTCTTTTCTCCTTTGACACCCTGAAAGAAATGGCTTTTAATAGTCTTATTATTTCCCCCTCTTTTATCCTCGTGCCTAATAAACTGTTTACCTTTTCTATTTCAAGATATATAGATTTTATCGTAACATCCCTCTTACCTCTGTCAGCAATCCCCTTTGAAGGCTTTCCGGATGCTATTCTCTTCATTAAAAGAGCAGCCCGCAGTGAGGCAAGAGGAACGTCCATCAAATCCACGCCCCGCTCAAACCTGTAAGAAGATTCACTTGAAATCCCTAGTCTTCTTGCGGTTTTTCTTACGCTCACAGGGTCAAAATATGCGCTCTCCAATAACACCCTCTTTGTCGCATCAGTAACCTCAGTATCCTTTCCTCCCATTATGCCTGCAATAGCCAGAGGTCTCTCGGCATCACATATAACCAGCGTCTCTTCATCAAGGTTTCGTTCTACACCGTCAATCGTAACAATGCGCTCACCCTTCTGTGCAAGCCTGACAAAAATCTTCCCATCTTTTATTTTATCGTAATCAAAACCATGCAGAGGCTGTCCATATTCCATCATAACGAAGTTCGTAATATCTACCACGTTATTTATAGTCCTCAAACCCATGGACGCGAGCCTGTGGACAAGCCACCTGGGAGAGACAGATACCCGGACGTCATTTATGATACGTGCGGTATACCTTTTGCATTTATTGGACTCTATCGCTATTTTCGCAAGGGTTTTGGTCAAGACCTCATCCGGACCCGGATTATCCTCAAGTGTCTCAGGTAATTTCAAGGGTTTCCTTACGATAGCAGCCACCTCTCTTCCAATGCCTATCATACTGAGAAGGTCAGGTCTATTGGAAGTAATCTCTATCTCTAACACCGTATCATTAAGGTCGTCGATTCTGGACACCCTTTCCACCTTAAGACCGCAGGAAGTCAGGACGTCCTTAAGCTGATAAGGGTTGATATCTATATCTACAAATTCTTTAAGCCAATTATAAGAAAGTCTCATAATAATTTAGAGTACAGGAATTTCAAAATATTGTAGTTGCCGAGCTTGCTCGGCCTAATTTAAAACTGCTCAAGAAACCTCAAATCATTTTCAAAGAATAACCTTATGTCATCTATCCCGTATTTCAGCATGGCAATCCTTTCCACGCCCATGCCAAATGCGAAACCCGTCCATTTATGAGTGTCATAGCCAACCATTTTGAAGACCCGTGGATTAATCATGCCTGAACCTAAGACTTCAAGCCACCCGCCGCCTTTACAAATCGGACACCCCCTCCTTGGCTCCCCGCTGCATAGGACACAGGATATCTCCACTTCCGCACTCGGTTCTGTAAAAGGAAAATAATGAGGAATAAATCTTGTCTTTATCTTTTCCCCGAATACCTTTTTCAAAAATACTTCAAGGACGCCTTTAAGGTCTGAAAACCGGACGTCCCTGTCCACCATGAAACCCTCTATTTGATGGAACATGAAGGAATGACTCGCATCAATAGCATCAGGGCGATAAACCCTGCCGGGGGCAAGTATACGTAGAGGAGGCTTCTCCTTTTCCATTATCCTGCCCTGAAGATTTGAGGTCTGGCTCCTTAACAGGATATTCTTCCTGATGTAAAAGGTATCAAAGGCATCCCTTGAAGGATGTTCTAACGGTATATTAAGAACTTCAAAATTGTAGTATTCCGTATCTATCTCCGGCCCATCTACAATCCTGAACCCCATCTGGCTAAATATATCGCATATCTCACGGATTACCTGTGCAACAGGATGGATGGACCCTGTCTCATGGACAATCCCGGGTAACGTTATGTCTATAGTATCCTCTGCAGGCGCTTCAACCTTAGACAGGGATTTTAGCCGGCTTTCTATTTCAATGCTTATTTTTTCCTTCAGGGCATTGACTATACTACCTGCCCGCGGTTTTTCATCCGCAGGTAAACTGCCTAATTCTTTTATTATCTTAGTAATCAGCCCGCTCCTGCCGAGGTATTTAACCCTTATATTCTCTGCCTCGTTCGTGGTGCTGCTATTACTTATCTCAAGTAATGCCTTGGATTCTATATCCTTTAAGTCCCCTTCTGACATGCCTTCTATCCTTTAGCCAGTTCTACCAATCTGCCAAATGCATTCCCATCACGAACAGCCAAATCCGCAAGGACTTTACGGTCAAGTATGACCCCTTCCTTTTTAAGTTTGTTCATAAAACTGCTATAGGAAATACCGCTATTCCTGCAAGCCGCATTGATACGGGCAATCCATAGATTCCTGAAATTTCTCTTCTTTGCCTTCCTGTCTCTGTAAGAAAAGTAAAGAGCCCTGTTCACTGTCTCAGCAGCCATCTTGTGGAGGTTGCCCCTGCCCGCACGAAAGCCCTTTGCCCTTTTTAAAATCTTCTTAGTCCTCTTTTTTGAAGAAGGACCATGTGTTACCCTCGCCATATTCTCACCTTCCTCTCAAGCGTATGGTAATATTTTTTTTATTATTGCACTTTGAGATTTTGGAACAACAGTGTAATGCTTTAAAAATCTCTTTCTCTTAGAACTCTTCTTTGCCAGGATATGGCTATGCCCTCCCTTTTTCCTCATAACCTTGCCTGTCTTTGTAATCTTAAATCTCTTAGCAGTCCCTTTGTCAGTCTTCAATTTTCCCATTTTTTACCTCGGTTTAACTACCATTATCATATTTCTGAATTCTATTACCGGCGACTTCTCTACCTCGCCTGTATCGCTGATATCCTGAGTAAATCTATCCATAATCCGCCTGCCGAGTTCCGTATGCGCCATCTCTCTGCCCCTGAACATCATAGTAATCTTTACCTTATCACCCCTGCTTAGAAATCGTTGAATAGCCCTGAGTTTCACCTGATAGTCATGTTCCTCTATCTTTGGTTTCAGTTTTATCTCCTTCAGGTCCATAATCTTTTGTTTCTTCCGGGCATCCTTCTCCCGCTTGTTCTGCTCATATTTATATTTGCTGTAGTCCATAATCCTGCATACAGGCGGGGCTGCCTGCGGAGCAACCTCCACCAGATCAAGACTATTTTCACTTGCATGCCTTAATGCCTCCTGGATAGAGACTACCCCGAACTGTTCCCCATTTGCTCCAACTAATCGGACCTGGTTGATTCTAATACCCTCATTAACCCTTACATCTCTCGAAATAACCTATCACCCCCTTTTACTTTCTATCTTTTATCTCTAACGTAACCCTTTCCATGAATCTGTCAAGTTCCATGGCACCCTGGTCGCCGCCTGACCTCATCCGGACAGATACTGACGATTCCTTAGCCTCTTTCTCGCCTATAATCAGCATATAAGGAACCTTTTGCAGCTGCGCCTCCCTTATTTTAAATCCAATCTTCTCGTTTCTATCGTCTAACTCCACCCTTATATCCTTCTCCTCCAGAATTTTCCGGACGTGTAGTGCGTATGCTTGAGTTTTAGACGTAATGGGCAGCACGATTACCTGAACCGGGGCTAACCACAGCGGTAAAGCCCCGGCGTAATGCTCCAGTAGTGCACCGATAAATCTTTCCATACTCCCGAGCAGGACCCTGTGAAGCATAATAGGCCTTGAGAGTGTCCCATCCTGTGCCGCATATTTCAGGTCAAATCTTTCAGGTAAAGCAAAATCACACTGGATAGTAGCACACTGCCATGACCTGCCAATCGCATCTTTCAGTTTTATGTCTATCTTTGGTCCGTAGAACGCCCCATCCCCTTCATTGATGGCGTAAGAGATACCTTCCTCTTTCAAAGAACTTTCAAGCGCCTCTGTAGCCCTGTTCCAATCCTCCTCGCTGCCTATGTATTTCTCCGGCCTTGTGCTTATTTCTACCTCAAAATTTCCAAAACCAAATACCTTCATCGTCCATATTACAAATTCAATCACCTTCTTTATCTCGTTTATCAGGTCCTCTTTTGCACAGAATATGTGTGCATCGTCCTGGGTAAAACCCCTGACGCGCAAAAGCCCGTGCAAGACGCCTGATTTTTCATGCCTGTAAACATTTCCCAGCTCAAAGTATCGTAGAGGTAAATCCCTGTAACTGCGGGTCTTTGATTTGTATACTAATATATGACCAGGGCAATTCATGGGTTTTATCGCATATTCTTTGCCTTCTATTTCAAATAGGTACATGTGTTCTTTATAATATTCGTAATGTCCTGACTGGACCCATATATCAGATTTCATTATATGCGGGCTTATTACCATCTGATATCCGCGTTTCAGATGCTCCCTCTTCTCAAAATCTTCTATAATGTGCCTTAAGAGGGCGCCCTTGGGATGATAAAGCACAAGCCCTGCGCCTATCTCATCATGCATGCTGAAATAGTCTAAATAGACACCCAATTTCCTGTGGTCCCGCAGCTTGGCTTCTTCCAGTAACTTGAGATATTCCTGTAACTCCTCCTCTTTCTCAAATGCTGTCCCATAAATCCGCTGAAGCATTTTGTTATCCTCGTCGCCCCTCCAGTATGCACCGGCGATACTCAATAATTTAAATGCCTGGACCTCGCTTGTAGAACTTATGTGCGGCCCCTTACAAAGGTCTACAAACCCCCCTTGAGTGTATATGGATACCTTATTATCCTCTATTCCGTCTATCAATTCTAACTTGTAATCCTCACCCATCTTCCCGAATAATCCTTTTGCCTCAGCCTTTCCAATCTCTTTCCTGTCAAATCTTAAGTCCTTAAGTATAATCTGGCGCATCTTCTCTTCTATCTTTATTAAATCTTCAGGTGTAAACGGTTCAGCCCTGTCAAAGTCGTAATAGAATCCGTTTTCAATAGAAGGACCTATCCCCAATTTTGTCCCCGGATAAAGTTCCTGAACTGCCTGAGCCATTATATGCGATGTAGAGTGCCTCAATGCATTTAAATCCATAATCCTGCTTTCTCATGGTGGGCGGTATAGGAGTCGAACCTATGACCTCCACGATGTCAACGTGGCACTCTAACCAACTGAGCTAACCGCCCTCAAATGTCAAATAGTCTACCACATCTTAATCTTATTTGCAAGAAAAATTTCCCCAGAAAAATTTACCCTTCCTCCCTGCCAATATAACAGCCTGTAGTTGCCGAGCTTGCTCGGTTAAACACTAAGGTATATTATTAGGCATCTTTTCTTTCCTCTAACATAGCCAGCTCCTGGGCTAATTTCTTTACCTGATTGGTAAGGGATGAGACCTTTACTGAAAAATGCAGACTTATCAATACTAAGAATATCAGGCCAAAGAAAAATAGGGTTGATGTAGGTACAATAACCCCTATGAAATTCCCTATCGCCGCCAATAAATCATACCATACCGCAAGTATAAATATCACGGCCCCTGACATAAGCCACAGCCACGAATACTCTTCCCTGAGTTTTCTCCTCCGCACAAGGTCAACTATAACCAATAT
>CAYVEO010000077.1:1130-9959 GCA_964449965.1 uncultured Planctomycetia bacterium | reverse complement strand
GGGTGAGGATTTTCTTGAGAGTCCACATACGATGAGCCAATTCAGGGAGTTATGGTCATCAAAAATATTCCTGACTGAAAATCCAACTCCTGGGGTATGGGAAGGAGATGAGAAGAGTATACTTGACAAGTGTGATGAGTTATGGAGAGAGAATATAAAGAATTACAAGGCTCCAGAGTGGCCTGATAAAAAAATCAAGGCATTAGATGATTTGCTCAAGAGGTCTAAAAAGGAACTTATGTAATTAGATTGCAAAACCTGTTCCAGGCGAGATTGCTTCATTTCATTCGCAATGACAGGTGAGGAATCTGCAATGACAAACATATTGGGTCATTGCGAGGGTGGAGCCCGTGGCAATCCAATTCAGGGAGGTTAAGATGAATCAGGAGAAAAAGTTGACGGAGATGGATAAGAAGATACTGAAACAAGATGCCCTGCGGTATATAATCCCGCATTTTGCAGATAATCTTGAACTTGCTAAGGGGCCGAAGATATTTGTCAGGGGTGAAGGGTCATATCTATATGACATAGATGGGAACCGTTATTTGGACACCTTTGCCTCACTTCTTACGACTATAATAGGACATACAAGACCTGAGGTAATAGAGGCAATACAGGAACAGTTGAAGGATTTGGAATTCTTTCCAAATTATGTGGATACATTTACTGTTCCATTGATAAAATTGGCAAGGAAATTGAAAGATATAATGCCAGGGGACTTAGGGGTGAGTTTCTTTGTGAATAGCGGTTCTGAGGCATGTGAGACAGGAATAAAGATGGCAAAACAGTATCACTGGGAAAGAGGCGAGAAATCAAGATACAAAATCATTGGCAGGAGATACTCATATCATGGGACGACGTTAGGTGGTATATCAGCGACAGGCATCCCGTGGTTTAGAGAGCCGTTTCAGCCTTTAATGCCTGGGTTTATACATGGCTGTTCAACACGTTGTTACAGGTGTGAACTTGGGCTCAAGGCCGAGACATGTGAACTTGCGTGCTTAAAGACAATGGAGAAACTTATAGTATGGGAAGGGCCGCAAACTATTGCCGCAGTAATAATAGACCCTGTCCCAGGCTCAAATATAGGATACCCGCTTCCACCTGATGGTTATCTACAGGGTTTGAGGAAACTCTGTGATAAATATGGGATATTACTCATATTTGATGAAGTTCAGACAGGGTTTGGTAAGACAGGGAAATGGTTTGCATGTGAGCACTGGGGAGTTACGCCTGATATTATGGCTATAGGGAAAGGGTTTACTGGAGGGTATATACCACTTGGTGCTACAATAACTACAGAAAAGATATATAAGATATTTAGAAAACCTGGTTCTGAATTCCGTAGTGGCAGCACATATGGTGGGCATACAGTAGCATGTGCCGCAACATTGGCAAATATAGGAGTAATTGAGAAAGAGAACCTTGTAGAGAAGACTGCCAGGATGGGTAAATACTTAAAGAAGGAATTGGGAAAACTTTACAAATATCCTATTGTTGGTGATATTCGTGGGATAGGATTGCTTTTAGCAATAGAGTTAGTCTCTGACAGAAAGAGTAAAAAACCTCTTGATTCAAAACTTAAAGTAGGTAGTTGGATAAGGGACTACTGTTGGGAGCACGGGATGATACTACGGAACAATGGGGATATACTCGTTATTGCACCAGCACTTACTATAACTAAAGAACGGGCAGATGAGATAATAAAAAAAATAGATAATACTATAAACGCAGCCATCAAACATTTTAAACTTAGATAAAGGAAAAATGTACAAAATTACTTAATCTGGAGGTTTGTATGAATTTAAATAAATTTAGAAATCCTGGGAAGGAATATAGAGGAGTTCCATTCTGGAGCTGGAACGATGACCTGGATGAAACTGAGTTAAGAAAGCATGTCAGATTAATGAAAGATGCTGGATTAGGTGGATTTTTCATGCATAGTAGAATTGGACTTATTACACCTTATATCTCCTCTGATAGAAAGACATTATCAGAAGAATGGATGAGGTGTATTAAAGCAGCTGTTGATGAAGCAAAGAAAACAGATATGTTAGCATATCTGTATGATGAAGATAGATGGCCAAGTGGATTTGCAGGTGGTATTATCCCGGTAAAAGGCAAAAGGTATAAGATGAAAGTTCTTGAATGTGAAGAAGTCAATGGCAAGCCTAAATTTAAAGTAAAAATATATGATAATATGTCATGGTATAACAATTACAGTTATATTGATACCCTGAATAAAGATGCAGTTCTGGAATTTATAAAATCAACTTATGAAGCATACTATAAAAGTGTCGGAGATGAGTTTGGAAAAGTTATTCCAGCGATATTTACAGATGAACCAAATTATTTACAATTACGGAATGCAAATCCAAGGAATTATTATATCCCATGGACAGAAGAATTTCCTGATTATTTCAGTAAGAAGAAAGGGTATGATATAAGAAAATATCTTGTTTCACTCTTTTATGAAATAGAAAATTGGCAGAAGATTAGGTTTGACTATTGGCAAACTGCAACAGAACTTTTTCTTGAAAGTTTCACTAAAACAATTTATGACTGGTGCAGTAAACATAATATAGCCTATACAGGTCATTATCTATCTGAGGACACACTTCAGTCTCAGATAGGGTTAATAGGTAAAGCGATGCCACATTATGAATATATGCATATACCTGGAATAGATCATTTAAGCAGGAATATAAATAATTTAATTACAGTAAAACAGGTGAGTAGCGTTGCGCATCAATTTGGCAAGAAAAGGGTTTTATCAGAGACATATGGATGTAGTGGCTGGAATTTAACATTTGAAGCACAGAAGTGGATAGGAGACTGGCAATATGTTTTAGGGGTAAATTTGCTAACTCAGCATTTAGCATTATATTCAATGAAAGGTTGTAGAAAAAGAGATTACCCGCCGTCATTGTATTACCAAGAGCCCTGGTGGAGGTATCATAAAGTAATAGCAGATTATTTTGCAAGATTAAGTTGGATACTAACACAGGGTAAATTTTCTGCAAAGTTCCTCGTTATTCACCCGATTGAGAGTGCATGGGCTGTATATTCTCCAAGGGATAAGTCAAAAGTTGAAGATTTAAACAAGTCCTTTGTAATTTTATCTGAATTACTATGCGGTTTACATAAGGATTATGATTTTGGAGATGAAGGTATAATAGAGAAATACGCAAAGGCAGAAGATGGAAAATTTAAGATAGGAGAAATGGAATATGCTATAATTATTCTACCACCATCAATTACACTTAGAAAAAGCACAGTCAAGCTTCTGAAAGAATTTCTAAATGAAAATGGTAAGATTATAGCCATTAGGCCATTACCTTATTTAATTGACGGGGAAGAGTCTTGCGAAATTGAAGAAATATTTAAAAATAATAATGTTTATATTCTTGATAAGGCTGTGCTTTATAATGACAGAGAAAGAATAAGATTAAAAGAGGCACTTGACATTATTAAAAGCGATGTTAAAATTTGCGATAAAGATAATGGAGAAATAGAATCCATATATTACCAGCATAGGATTGACGGTAAAAAGCATATATACTTTTTTACAAATACAAGTCAGTATAGGGAGTATAAAGATGTGAAGATTTATTTGGATAGCAAAGGAAAGGTATTTAAACTAAATTTATTAAATGGGGACATTCTGGAAATTCCATCAGAGATTAAAGATGGATATACTATAATACATCTTGATTTTGTTCCTGTTGATTCCTATTTAATCATGGTTGATACAACTTTACGAGCCTCTTTAAAACAAATAGAATCCAGAGAAAAAGAAATTAACGTTAAATATATCCCATTAAAGGATACATGGGATATAAAAAGGACATCCTACAATGCATTAACAATAGACTATTGTGAGTTTAAGATAGAGGATGGTAAATTTAGCAGGAGAATCTATGTGCTCAATGCACAAAAAGAGATTGAGAAAGTAGCAGAAGGCAAAAGATTTACTATAAGATACCGGTTCCATTCTAAACTTAAGGATAGACGGGATAAAGAGATATATTTGGTTCTTGAAGAGCCTAATATGTATAAAATAAAAGTAAATGGCAAAGAGATAAGATATATAGATTCTGGATGGTGGGTTGATATCAGTTTCAAGAAGATAGATATAAAAGGATTTTTAAAATACGGAGAAAATATAATAGAAATATCCGGGATATTTAAAAATCCAATAAAGCCCAATACGCTAATATTTAAGAAGGGTGGGACAGAAATAGAATCCTGTTATATAGTAGGAGATTTTGCTGTAAGGCATAATAATGAAGCAGGATATTATCTTGATGAAGAGAATTTAAAAGTTAAAACAGATGATTTGATAAATCAAGGTTACCCATTTTTTGCAGGAAGTGTTGTTCTAAGTCAAGAGATAGATATTAAAAAATCGGAAAGACATGTGCGACTTGACTTAGGTAATATTGAAGCAGTAGTTGCAAAGGTCACTATAAATGATAAAGAAGCCGGGATGGTTTTTGGGAGACCGTATATTTTAGACATAAGTGAATTTGTGAAAGAAGGTAAAAATAGGTTAGAAATAGAACTAACCAATAGTAACAGAAACTTACTGGGTCCCCATCATAATCCTGAAGGTGAATTATTATCAGTAGGACCAGGCTCTTTCTCAGGTGAGAAAAGTTGGATTAGTAATTCTAACTGGACAGATGAATATCTATTTATAAAATTTGGACTTATGCCACTTCCAAAAATCTTAAAATTTACAATAAGAAGATGAATTGTAGAAAACGTTTTATTAATACTATGAACTTTAGTCCTGTTGATAGGTTACCCATGATTGAATGGGCTACGTGGTGGGATAAAACTATTTCTAGGTGGAAAAAAGAAGGATTACCAGAAAGCATAGAAGATGCTGGTGAAATTCGAGAATATTTTGGTTTAGATGTATATAGACAGTATTGGATATCTCCTTTTAAATCTACATTCACAAATATTAAAGAACATGGCAAAGGTATAATTTCTGACATTGATAGTTATAATAAAATTAGAGAACATCTGTATCCAGATGTGCCCTTTGATAAAAATTTGGTTGAAAAGTGGGTCATCCAACAAGAACAGGGTAATATGGTGATTTGGATAACCCTGGAAGGGTTTTTCTGGTTTCCTCGCAAGCTTTTTGGAATAGAAAAACATCTTTATGCTTTTTATGACTCTCCAGACTTGATGCATGTTATCAATAGAGACTTATTAGAATATAATTTACAAGCCTTTGACCAATTTTGTAAGGTATGTAAACCAGACTTTATGACTTTTGCTGAAGATATGTCGTATAACCATGGGCCAATGATTTCAAAAGAGCTCTTTGATGAGTTTATGAAGCCATATTATAAGGAGATCGTACCAAAACTAAAAGAAAATAATATTATTCCATTCATTGATACAGATGGAAATATGGAAAAATTGATCCCGCGGTTTTTTGAGGTCGGAATAGAAGGTTTTTTACCATTGGAAAGACAGGCAGGAGTTGATATTGTAGAACTACGCAAGATATATCCGAAACTCAAACTAATAGGTGGGTATGACAAAACTATAATGAGCGAGGGAGAACAAAAGATGAGAATTGAATTTGATAGGATATTTTCTGTCATGAAGCAAGGGGGGTATATTCCATCAGTAGACCATCAAACTCCTCCAGGAGTCTCCTTTAATGATTATAAGATATACCTTAAGTTACTAAATGAATATTGTCTAAAGATTGGTGCCGGGTAATAAAACATATTATACGAGGAGGTCTCACAATGTATAAATTTGATAAGTCAGAGAAGATGTTTGAGAGATTATCAAGAGTTTTAGCCGGAGGCGTAGGGAGCCAGGTTCGTTCAGCGGCAAAGCCAGTAATATTTTTTACACATGGCAAAGGGAATAAACTATACGATGTAAATGGCAATGAATATATTGATTATTTGCTTGGTTATGGACCTGCAATTCTCGGGTATGCACATCCAGTTATGGTAGATGCTATTATAGAACGAGCAAAAAAAGGTACACAATTCGGCTCTGAAGTTGAGGAGACTATAAAATTATGTGAAAAATTGGTAAAAATAATCCCTTGTGCAGATATGGTAAAATTGAATTCCACAGGTTCAGAGGCAGTTCACTCAAGTATGAGAGTAGCAAGAGCATTTACAGGTAGAAATAAAATAATAAAGTTTGAGGGACATTACCATGGTTGTTTAGATAATATATATGTAAGCCATCTACCCGGGGATTTGCATATAATGGGAAGCGAAAATGCACCAAGGCCATTACTTGAATCAGCAGGACAGGTAAAAAGTGTTCTTGAGGATTTAATTGTCCTTCCCTGGAATAACCTTGACATTGTAGAGAAAACCATAAAGGAAAGGCATTTTGAAATAGCCGCTGTAATCACAGAGCCAATTATGAGTAACTGCGGACTTATAATGCCAAAGAGAAGTTATCTTAAAGGACTAAGAGAGATTACAAAGAAATATGGAATTCTACTAATCTTTGATGAAGTTATTACAGGATTTAGAATCGCATTAGGAGGAGCACAGGAATATTTTGATATAACCCCTGATTTGTCGGTCTTTGCAAAGGGAGTAGGTGGTGGTATTCCTATAGGAGGATATGGTGGAAGAAAGGATATAATGGAATTTGTAGCAAAGAAAAAATGCGTGGAGGCTGGGACATATAATACAAATCCATTGAGTGTAGCCTGCACTTTAGCAGTAGTAACTTATTTAGAGAAAAACAGAGAGAAGTTTTATATACATTTAACAAGTTATGGTAAGAAGTTATCGCAAGAGATGAAAAGGCTTGCGGATAAATATGGGATACCATTCAGGGTAGAAGGACCCGGACCAATGTTTGGAGTAGGTTTTAGAGACTTTGATATATTTGATTTAAGAGATGCCTTAAAACCACATCCAGATTTGTATCCAGAGTTTAGAAGGATGCTTCTTGAAATGGGAATCCATATCTTCCCAACAGAGAAGGGGGAATTTTATATCTCTGGAAGTCATACTGAGGAAGACCTGAATAAGACATTGAATGCTGTTGAATATACATTTAAGAAATTAAGATAAAGGATAAATCAGGAGAATTAAACAGTGACTAAAGTAAAAATGGGACTTATTGGCTGTGGTAAGTGGGGTGCAGTTCATGCTGAAGTATATACTAACCATCCTTATGCTACCCTAACAGCAGTTTGTGATGCAAGTGCTGAGAGAACTAAGCAATTGGGAGAAACATACAATATTCCTACTTATACCGATTTTAATAAGATGCTGACTAATGAATCATTAGATGCAGTAGCTGTTGTCACACCTGACTTTGCCCATACCGAACCTGTAGTATCTGCATGCAAAGCAGGCTGCCATGTGATTGTTGAAAAGCCGTTAGCCACAACGAAAGAAGATTGTGAAAGAATAGTTACTGCGGCTAAAGAAAATAATGTGCAGGTTATGGTTGACTATCATAACCGTTGGAATCCACCGGTCTGCAAGATAAAGGATGAACTTGAAAGTGGAAAGCCTGGTCGGGTGATTCATGCCTACTGCAGATTGAGCGACCGCATCTCTGTGCCCACAGAGATGCTTTCATGGTCAGCCAAAAGTTCTATTCTTTGGTTTCTCGGGTCGCATACCATAGACACACTTGGCTGGCTTATCAGCAGTAAGGCAAAAAGAATTTTTGCAGTTAGTCGCAAAGAAGTCCTGGTAAAACGTGGAATAGATGTGCCTGATGTCTATCAGACAACACTTGAATACGAAAATGGAACGATTGCACAAATAGAAAATTCCTGGATTTTACCGAATGCCAATTGTCATGTCAATGACTACAAACTTAACTTAACATGTGAACATGCCTCTTTCAGTATGGATTACAGTCACAACCAACTTATAGAACGAGTTTATGAAGATTGGGCTGACAGGCCAGATATGCTTTGTTATACACGTATTCAGGGAAAAGGTTCTGGCTTGGGTTATGAAAGTATTCGTGACTTTGTTGAACGTATATACCATAATGAGCCTGTGCGTGTTCCGCTTGAGGACGCTGTGGATGTAAGCCGGGTAATTTTAGCCATCATGGCCTCGGCTGATAGACATGAACCTGTGTTTGTAGAAGATATTTGGAAGATATGAAGAAAAGAGGAGAAAGGGAAACGGCAATGATACTATCTGAAATGCTTAAGATTCCGGCAGATGGGTTAGGAAAATATACAAAAATTCCAATCAATATTCTTCCCACACTAGATGGTCTTTATAAACATATAGCACGGCACATGGCAGATTTAGTAAAAGCAAATAATAAAAATGGCAAGAATACAAAGATGATACTTCCAGTAGGCCCAACCCAGCAATATCCTATATTTGTAGAAATAGTAAACAAAGAAAAGATTGACTGCCGGAACTTATGGACATTCAATATGGATGAGTATTTAAACTGGCAGGGTCGGCCGATACCTGAGGACCATCCCATGAGTTTCAAGAGATGCATGAAAGAACTCTTGTGGTCCAGGGTTGCTCCTGAACTTCGCATGTCTGAAAAACAGATGTATTTCCCAAATCCCCAGCGCATAAATGAACTGGACGATAAATTGGATGAGTTAGGTGGAGCAGATGTCTGTTATGCTGGCGTGGGTTATCATGGTCATGTTGCCTTTAATGAGGCTATAATCTCCAGATGGTATAAAATCCATGAAGAGGAATTCCTTAATGCCCGAACACATATTGTCAGTATTGCAGATGATACCTTTGTTATAAATTCTGTCAGAGAAGCAGGGGGGAACTGTGAAATCATCCCTCCTTTTGCCATAACTATTGGAAT
>CAYVEO010000077.1:0-1072 GCA_964449965.1 uncultured Planctomycetia bacterium | reverse complement strand
ACTATAGAATATCCTGGTACTTTCTTAAAGAGACATCCTGATTTTGGAGTAAGTATTGATGCAGAAACAGCAAAACCGCCAGAAATTGCTCCATATTAAAGAGATTGTTTCAGGGTCTATTGAAAAACGACGCGAGGAGATTATTGAGTTAGCAAAAAGTCTGGTTAGGATTCCAAGTGAAAACATACCTCCTGGCGGAAATGAATTTGCCTCTCAGAAATTCATCTGCAATTTTTTTACCGAAAGCGGCATAGAGAGTAAACTCATAGATTTAACCAGCATATCTGAGTTGTCCCGACATGAGGCATATTATCAGGGTAGAGATTATACAGGAAGGCCTAATGTAATTGCCCGGTATCCAGGCAGTGGGGGTGGTAGGTCACTTCTTTTTTCTGGTCATATTGATACCATGCCAGTAGGCGATAATAAGTGGTCGTTCCCGCCATTCGGGGCAGATATAAGTAATGGTAGACTCTATGGGCGGGGGGCGTATGATATGAAATCCGGCATAACCGCTATGATGATGGCTATGAAGACTATCAAAGAATGTGGAATCAGACTGAGAGGTGATTTGCTCTTTGAGAGCGTGGTAGATGAAGAACATGCCGGATGTAACGGGACATTGGCTAACCGTCTTATTGGTTTCAATGCCGATGGGGTGATTTTACCGGAACCAAGCAATTTAAAACTTTATATAGCACACAAAGGTTTTCGGATTGTGCACCTATCACTTAAAGGTAAGTCAGGAATATCTTTTGCTGGTGAAGAACTTTCAAACCCGGTAGAATACATCGGCAGTTTGATAGAATGTCTCAAGGCGTTTCGTAAGAAACGAAGAGAGGCAGCACCTGTTCCTGATATATACAAATATGACCCGGATCCGGTCCCGGTAATGTTACCTAAATTACAAGCAGGAGAGTTTTCATTGCGGATACCTATGCAGATACCCTTTGAGTGTAAGTTAGAGGTTTATTGGCAAACTATGCCAGGCGAGAGTCAACAAGAAATAGAGAAAGATTTTTTTGACTTTCTTGATGAATGGCAGAAGAACAACAATCTATTGCCACGGGAT
>CAYVEO010000076.1:0-10073 GCA_964449965.1 uncultured Planctomycetia bacterium | reverse complement strand
GTGATAATGTGGACCTGAATAAATACGTATATTATACTGTCAAGATATGGGGGACGATTCAGGATGCCCCCAAATCCGACCATCCTGTAATACTTGTAGATAAAGTTACACCCGCCAAGTAACTAGAAAATGGAGTAGCCTTGCAAAAGGGTTTTGTCCTTACAGTCACTCTCATCTTTCTTGTAGTAGTCCTAATTATTGTCATAGCCTTCCTTGATATGATAAGGGTCCACCTTACATCCACCACCTACAGAGCCAATAGGGAAAAGGGGGTCTATCTGGCAGAGGCTGGTTTAGAACAAAAACTCCTCCAATTAAAACTTGACCTCATAAACAGCGCCTCCAATGTTTATGATGCATTTAATGAAACATGGGCATCTGGCATAGGTGATACCAACGGCAGCCTCGATGATTCTGAAGGCGTCTCCTTAGGCAGCGGAAAATACCAGGTGCTTAAAGGTTTCATAGACGGTGCCACTCCGCCTGATACATTCCAGAACTTATCAGACGAACAAGGCAAGATAAATATAAATTATGCTAATAGTTTGATCTTGTCAAATTTATTGCGCATGACAAATGCAGGATTATCCAAGAGTAGTGCAATCTCCAAGGCTGGCAACATTGTAAGTTATAGGTACGGAGCAGATGGAAAGCCTGGAGTAGCCAACAATGATGATGATAATGATGGACGGGCATATTTTATCTCCATCGGTGTTGATGAAAAATTTGGGATAGAATATGATGGTATGGACAATGACGATGATGGTATAATTGATTATCCATCAGACCCGAGTGAAGGAATAGATGAACCTGACGAATTTAACCCAAGCCAGCCCTACGGCGACGATAGACCTTTTAATAATATTGAAGAGTTGAAGAAAGTCCCTGAAATTACAGAAACTGATTATAATAACGTCAAGGATTTTATTACAGTGCATTCCTTAGTAAATGCTAACAGCCTTTATACCAATGAGACTAATCTTTCTGGTAATTACAAGGTCCCTTATGCCTTGTCACCTCACATCACCCGTTCAGCAGTCCCTCGGGCGCCTGTTAATATAAATACAGCATCTTTGACTGTATTGAAGGTGGTGTTGTGGAATGAAGACGTGACACCAATCGGTACCCCCCCTGCTGTTATTACTTTAGTAGATTCAGATAGCGTAGCACGTTCTATTATGGACCGCAGGAATGGAACAGATAATATTCATGGCACTTCCGATGATAACCCGTTTATTTATATCTCAACAGTTGGGTCAAGCGTTGGATTTGAGGATTTTATTAACGGCCTATCATTAACCCCGGCAAAGAGATCTACAATTAAAGACAATGCCAACCCTTCACCCTGCAGTGATTACAACTATGGCTATTACTGTTATACCACAGAATTTTTCTTCTTCTTTACTACAAAAATTAACGAAGATATCATCAGCAGTAACACTTATGATAGCGGTGTTAAAGATAAATTCTATTTCACTTCAAAGGCGTTTTTAATCCAGGCCTCCGGAGAAATATCAGGAACAGCTGGAGCCAAGGCAAAACCCATACTTAAGGTAGCAGTAGAAAGATGAAAGAAATAAAAGTTATTATTTTATTTTGCCTAAGTTTATTTTTCACAACTAATCTCTGGGCAGCAACCGCACCTTTTATAGATGATATGGAAAATGTTGTTACTACATGGACTCCTTCTGCCGGCGCCAATGACTGGGAACGCGGGCAACCCAGTGGAAGTGGTGTCCCTACTCCATATCCTCCTTCCTTACCACTTATCCATCCTTCAAGGACTAATTGCTGGGGGACAAATCTTAGCGGGCAATACACTAAGAATAGAACTAGTACCCTTACCTCACCCCAGATAGATTTTGTCTCAGCCCCAAAACCTTTTCTTTCATTTTATGCCTGGTATGCAATAGCGGCTGGAGATAATGCAACTTTTGAAGTGCGTACTGTCGGGTCTCCGACATGGAATGTTTTAGAGAGTATTAATCCGAGTAGTAGCGGGGGGTGGTTAAGGAAGTCTTATAATTTAACAATCTATACCGGGTCAAACTATACCGGGAGTATAGAAGTAAGATTTAGACTGACATCCGATAATAGCAATGCAACGAGGGACCTGGGACTTTATATAGATGATGTGGCTGTAGGGACAAATTTTACTACTGAAAATAGATATATAATTGCCATAGAACCAGAACCCACACCTGTTTCTATAACTGGAACAACTAACAATATGACACTCAATGTAGAAGTCAGGGATTTATTCAAATATATTGATAATGCGACCGATGAGGTTACTATTCAAACGGTTCAAGATGGTCCTAATGATAGTAGTTTGTCGCAGATAACGCCGTCTCCAGTTTACCTCTCTGGAGGCAAGGCTTCCTTTACATTTACGAATACAGAGAAAGAAGATGTAACCTTTACACCCTCTGTTACAGTTTCAGGTCAGAGCCTAACTCCAATTTCTACTATCGGCAAATTCCTTTCACCTTTTAGAAAATCATGGGAGGAAAAAGAGTGAATTAATTCTTGATACATACAATGGTTTCTGATATAATTTAACATCATAAAGGAGGATGAAAATATGAAAGAAAAAGTGGAAAAGGCATTGGCAGAGATTAGGCCGATGCTGCAGGCTGACGGGGGAGATATAGAATTAGTTGGGATAGAAGGCGGCACTGTGAAAGTCCGGCTGCGAGGTGCATGTGCAGGATGTCCAGGTGCAGCGATGACACTGCGAATGGGCGTAGAACGGAAGTTGAAAGAGATGGTTCCAGAGGTGCAAAGAGTAGAGGCTGTGTGAAAGAGGCAAGATTCTATGTCCAGGAAGAAAACGATGCAGTCCATTGCCTATTATGCCCCCAGGACTGCCATATAAAGAAAGGACGTGCAGGATTCTGCGGGATAAGGCGGAATGAGGATGGCAGGCTAATAGCGGCGATGTATGGCAAGGTATCTGCTATGCAGATGGACCCTGTTGAGAAGAAGCCGCTTTATCATTTCTTCCCGGGGAAAGAAATATTTTCTATCGGCACTGTTGGCTGCAATTTCAGATGCAGATTCTGCCAGAACTGGCACTTAGTAGAGGCAAAGGTATCGGTTGAGGACCTGTCACCGGAGGATGCGGTGAAGGCTGCACTCGTGGAAAATTCTATAGGTATAGCATATACTTATAATGAGCCATCAGTATGGTATGAGTATGTATTTGACACGGCAAAACTTGCGAGGGAGAAGGGTTTGAAGAACGTCCTGGTAACTAATGGATTCATTAATAAAGAGCCATTGAAAGAACTTCTTCCTCTCATAGATGCCATGAATATAGATTTGAAGTTTATTAAGGACGACCTCTATCGTAAATATTCTTCCGGGAGGTTAGAGCCTGTCCTTGAGACTATTAGAATATCATGTGCCTCCTGTCACGTTGAGATAACCAATCTTCTTATAACAGACGTTAATGACTCCTCTGAAAATATAGCAGGTATCGTAGATTTTGTCTCTTCAGTAAGCAGGAGTGTGCCCCTCCATTTTTCCAGATATTTCCCAAACTATAGGATGGATAATCCGCCAACGCCAATTGATAGATTGATAGAGGCGTATAATATCGGCAAGAAGAAATTAGACTACGTTTATGCAGGAAACGTCTCAATACCAAAGGGGTCTGATACATGCTGCCCTGAATGCAAAGAAGTTCTTATCAGGCGGAATTACTACAGGGCGGAGATTTTGAATCTTAAAAATGGACAATGCGGAAAGTGCAGCCGTCCGGCAGAGATAATATTATGAATTGGAGTCCTAATGCCATAAAGGTTCTTGAGGCGCGCTACCTGAGGAAAGACGAAAATGGGGTGGTCGTAGAGACCCCTGATGAGATGCTTCACAGGGTAGCAAAGGCAGTTGCTCAAGCCGACATACTATACAAGGATGAATTTCAAGCCCACCAGACAGAGCGTGAATTTTATGAGATGCTCTCGCGCCTTGACTTTCTTCCAAATTCTCCAACGCTGATGAATGCAGGCACAAAGATAGGACAGCTCTCTGCCTGTTTTGTTATCCCTGTGGGTGACTCTATGGATGAGATATTCACCGCAGTCAGGCACATGGCACTGATACATCAATCCGGCGGAGGGACAGGGTTTTCCTTTTCCAGACTCAGACCAAAAGGGGATGTAGTCCGTTCTACCGGGGGTATTGCCTCAGGGCCTGTCTCGTTTATGCGGGTATTTGATGTTGCAACGGATATTATAAAACAGGGTGGTAGGAGACGAGGGGCTAACATGGGTATTCTGCGTGTTGACCATCCGGATATAATAGATTTTATTACTATTAAGGCTCAAGGTAAAGGGCTTCTGAATTTTAATCTTTCTGTGGCTGTGACAGATGAATTCATAAAGAATGTTAAAGAGGGTAAAGAATACGAACTTATAAATCCGCGCACAGGCAAGGCTGTCCGCAAAGAGGATGCACGCAGGATATTTGACCTGATTGTATCAAATGCCTGGAAATGCGGTGACCCGGGGCTTATATTTATTGACGAGATAAACAGGCATAATGCAACTGCACATATAAGTCCTATAGAGGCTACAAACCCCTGCGGAGAACAGCCGTTACTTGCTTATGAGTCGTGTAACCTCGGTTCTATCAATCTTTCCAATATGGCGGGAGGCGGTAGGATAAATTGGGAACTATTGGGCAGGACAGTTTTAATCGCAGTCCATTTCTTGGATAATATCATAGACATATCAGTCCATCCATTGCCAGAGATAGAGGCTATTACAAAGGCAGACCGCAGGATAGGATTGGGCGTCATGGGGTTCGCAGAGATGCTGATTAAGATGAATATAGCATATGATTCTGATGAGGCATTAAAGACTGCAGAGGAGGTTATGAGGTTTATCAATGAAAAGGCAAACGATGCATCTTTCAGACTGGCTGAAGAACGCGGCTCATTTCCGAACTTTAAAGGCAGTATCTGGGAAAGGATAGGATTTAAGAAGATGCGAAATGCTGCGCTTACCACGATAGCACCAACCGGGACCATAAGTATCATAGCAGGGGTATCAAGCGGCATAGAGCCGCTCTTTGCACTCTCCTATTTCAGGGAGGTAATGGATGGGACAAAACTACTTGAGGAGAATAAACTATTTCAGGATTTGGCCAAAGAGAAAGGGTTCTATACTGATAAATTGGCGTTAGAAATAGCCAGGAGGGGTTCTATAAAAGACATCCCGGGTATTCCGGAAGACGTTAAAAAAATTTTCGTTACAGCATTTGACATCGCACCATTATGGCACGTTAAAATGCAGGCAGGATTTCAGAAGTATAGCGATAGCGGCGTATCCAAGACGGTTAATCTTCCGCAGGATGCAACAGAAGATGATGTCAGGACAGTCTATCTCGCTGCCCATGAACTGAAATGTAAAGGGATTACAATATTCAGGTATGGAAGCGCCAGAGAGCAGGTTCTGAAACTCAATCTGCCTGCTGATAGAGATAGGGATTTTATAAATGTTGATGCAGAATACTCAGGTGAATGCAGGATTTGTTCTACATGAATATACACGAATATCAGGCAAAAGAACTTTTTAGGAATTATGTGATACCTGTGCCAGACGGGGCAGTGGCATCTGAGCCGGGTGAGGCAGAGTCTATCGCTATAAGGTTAGGCGGCAGTTGTGTCGTAAAGGCCCAAATCCATGCTGGCGGGCGCGGTAAGGGCGGCGGGATTAAACTTGCAAAGACTCCTGATGAGGCAAGGCTCCATGCACAAACATTGCTGAATAAACCCTTAGTTACCCCACAGACCGGACCCCGGGGTTCTATGGTTCGTAAGGTTTTAATAGAGGAATCCTGCCATATTAAGAATGAGTTATATATGGGGATGGTTATAGACAGGAGCACCTCGCGGGCAAGTTTTCTCATGAGCAGTGAAGGCGGTATGGAAATTGAAGAGGTGGCTGCAAAGCACCATGACAGGATATTCAGGGAGTTGATAGACCCTGCAACAGGGCTTATGCCGTTTCAGATGAGGAGGCTGTCCTTCAGCCTCAATTTAGACAAAGGATTAGTGAATGAATTTGTAAAAATAGGCTCTAACCTCTACAGGTTGTTTGTAGATAAAGATTGTTCATTGGTGGAAATCAATCCATTGGTAATCACTGAAGAAGGCAGGATAATGGCATTGGATGCCAAAATAAACTTTGATGACAATGGTTTATATCGCCATCCGGAGATTGAGAAACTCAGGGATGTTGGTGAAGAAGACCCATTGGAATCTGAGGCAAGGAAGTGGGGCTTGAGTTATGTCAGGCTTGATGGAGATATAGGATGTATGGTAAATGGTGCAGGATTAGCAATGGCAACTATGGATGCGATAAAA
Organism: uncultured Planctomycetia bacterium; assembly: GCA_964449965.1. Lineage (GTDB taxonomy): Bacteria > Omnitrophota > Gorgyraeia > CAYVEO01 > CAYVEO01 > CAYVEO01. The sequence goes on along the minus strand of CAYVEO010000076.1, from coordinate 3,697 downwards.
TTATACGGGGCAAACCCTGCAAATTTTCTTGATGTAGGAGGCGGGGCATCATTGGACCAGGTAACCCAAGGGTTCAAACTTATCCTCAATGATAAAAAGGTCCGAGCCATACTGATAAACATATTCGGCGGTATCATGAAGTGCGATGTAATTGCCCAGGGTATCATCAATGCCGCAAATGAGATAAACATTCAGGTGCCTCTTGTGGTGAGGTTAGAGGGGACGAATGTGGAGGAAGGCAGGCGTCTCTTATCTGCCTCAGGCCTTAATATAATCTCTGCTAAAGGCATGAACGAGGCGGTGGAGAAGGTTGTAAAGATAATTTAATAGGTATTCATATGAAGTATGTCTTCCAACTTCCTCTTCGGGACGTGGAGGACGCCGTCTTTATCCTTCCAATATTTAACAGAGTCTTTCATCTCTTCAACTACGGGACTTTCATTACTGTATCCTAATGCAAGGACAGAGTCTATCTTGCAATGCCCGGGGATATTCAAGAACTTTTGCAATTTAGTTCTGTCTATAGAACCTATCCAGCATGAGCCGATGCCTTCCTCTAATCCTGCAAGTATAATATTCTCTATTGCTGCTGCGGCGTCTCTTTCTCCATCTATAATCTTCTTTTTAAGGTTTAATAAGACTACTATATATGCCACTGGACGTTCATTCTCCGGGGGGGTGCCGCGCGGGGCTATATAGCCTGCCCATTTCAACGTCTGGAAAACATCTTTTACTTTAGAGGGTGAGTTAACAATGACATATTCACAGGGCTGGAGATTTGCCGATGACGGCGATAACCTTCCGCAGTCAACGAGTTTCTTTAATATATTAACATGGATTGATTTTTGCTTAAAGCGTCTTATCGTCCTTCGTGTTATAATGGCCTCGTAAACGTTCATAGATTTTACTATACTGTAAAATTATTTAAAAGTCAAATTATTTTTTTATGTCATTTCATTTGACACAGCCATTCCTCAATGATAGAATAATCATATGTTTCCAGCCGATTTTGACAGATTAGCAGAGAAGGTATGTAAAGGGGATGGCATCACCTTTGATGAGGCAATCGGTTTGATTGGATTGACCAGGAATAGTGATATTATTTACCTTGCCGTTTTAGCAAATCGTATAAGAGAAAAATTCTGCGGTTTAAAGATAGACCTATGTTCCATAGTCAATGCAAAGAGCGGGGGATGCACTGAGGATTGCAAATTCTGTGCCCAGTCAAGTTCTTACAGGACAGAATGTCCTGCCTATCCGCTATTATCTCAGGAGGTAATACTGAATAAGGCTATTGAAGCAAAGAAAATCGGGGTGAGGAGTTTTTGCGTGGTGACAAGCGGCAGGGCAGTTAATGATGCGGATTTTGTGCGGATACTTGAAATATTGAAAAGTATTAAAGACCTGGGTATGAACCCTAATTGCTCACTTGGTTTTTTGACAGAGGAACGCATAAAGGCATTAGAGGGTGTTGGTGTGAAGGAATATAATCATAACATTGAAACTGCCAGAAGCCATTTCTCTTCTATTTGCACAACCCATAAATTTGAAGACAGGGTGAAGACTGTGAAAATGGTGAAGTATTCAAAGCTCAGGGCATGCTGCGGCGGGATTATTGGTATGGGTGAGTCTCAGAGGCAGAGGGTTGAGATGGCATTTTCATTGAAGGAATTAAATGTGGATTGCGTAACTATCAATATACTGAATCCGCGGCCCGGGACGCCGTTAGAATACACACCTCATATCACTCCGATGGAGATTATAAATACTATAGCGGTATTCAGGTTTATTCTGCCGAAGGTTACCATCAAACTTGCAGGGGGGAGAGAGGTTAACCTGCGTGACTTGCAATCACTTGGACTTTCAGCAGGGGCTAACGGCTTGATTATAGGTGGATACCTCACTACTAAGGGCAGGAGTCCTGAAGAGGATTTGGAGATGGTGAGGGATTTGGGATTTGAGATAGGGTGATGGTAGAGTGAGGTCTGTCGTTATCACGGGTTTGGGTGTAGTATCGCCTATAGGTATTGGGAAGGAGGATTTCTATAAGGGTTTAAGTGAAGGAATCTCCGGGATTGGACCGATATCAAGATTTGACACGAGAGGGTTTCCGGTGAAAATAGCAGGTGAGGTAAAAGACTTTATACCACCTGAACCCCGGAATAATGAGGTATTAGATAGATACATCCAATTTGCGAGCAAGGCATCCCATGAGGCAATTGTGGATTCAGGGCTAAACCTTGATTCTCAAGACCCGAATAGGACAGGGGTGGTAGTAAGTTCAAGTAAAGGCGGTATAGAGACATTTGAAAAAACATTCAGAAATTTCAGGAGAGATGGGTTTAAAGCCATCTCTCCTTATTTTATAGAAAACCTTATCCCATCAGGCGCCTCTTCCCATATTGCCAGGAGGTTCGGGATTAGAGGCGGGATTACCAATGTAGTCTCTGCATGTGCTACAGGCAATTATTCTATCATCTATGGGTATAATCTTATAAAAGATGGCCGGTTAGACATTGTCCTTGCAGGTTCATCTGATGCCTCTGTTACTCCTCTAATATTAGGCGGCTATGCCCGGATGGGTGTTGTCTCTAACTCCGGTATGTGTCCTTTTGACAGGAATAGGAATGGATTCGTAGTGGGTGAAGGTTCTGCCGTAGTGGTAATGGAGTCAAAAGAATCTGCCCTGAGTAGAGGGGCGCATATCTACGGAGAACTATTAGGTTATTACTGGCTTTCAGATGCCTATCATATTACAGGATTGAATTTCCAGGATATGAGTTTAGCGAAAGGGATAATCTCGGTTATGGAAAATCTGGACATATCTGCCAGAGACATAGACTATATCAGTGCCCATGGGACGTCTACGAAGAGCGGGGATAAGTATGAGACTGAGAATATCAAGGCGTCCTTTGGAGAATATGCTCGCAGGGTACCGATAAGTTCTGTAAAGTCAATGACAGGTCATCTTTTAGGTGCATCTGGGGCTGTAGAATTTGCTGCTATACTTATAGCAATGGAACGGGGATTTGTTCCACCAACGATAAATTATAAAACCCCTGACCCGGAATGTGACTTAGACTATACCCCGAACAGAATGAGGATGAAAAAAGTAACCACCGCCATGATGCTTTCCATGGGATTTGGCGGGCATATAGGGGTACTGGTAGTTAAAAAAACTGCCCCTTGACAGAATCATTTTTATATGATATAAATTATAAAGAAAACACGCTGCAAAATTTGCAGTATAAACTAAATCGTTAGGTGTTCTTGATATATAGAAAAAAAGGGTGTATAATTTAGTATGCACTTCGAGGTTATCGGCAAGATCGAGAATATTGAAACAATTGCTGTAGAAGGCCGAATTAGAGACATCATGCGTCTTCGCAGACAGTTCGGTACCGGACGGTGGCGAAAACTCAAAGGTATTGCAAAAGTATGCCTTCAAAATGGTGAAATCCGGAATGCCGAAGTGCACTGGTACGAAGCACACGGAATAGGACGGAAAAAGATAAAGATAAAGAGACTCATAGAGGAGGAACGATGACGATGGAATGGAAAGAACGAAAATTTGCGATTTGTCTCAGAAACAAAGAGTGTGAGGATCTGGAATTACACAAGATCTACCAGGTTCTCCCTGATGATCGGGCAGCAAAAGATGGGTATCTAAGAATTGTCGATGAATCCGGCGAAGATT
>CAYVEO010000075.1:0-10304 GCA_964449965.1 uncultured Planctomycetia bacterium | reverse complement strand
GAACTGTTCAGGAACTTCTTGGACACAGTGATGTTAGCACGACGATGGTATATACCCATGTATTAAATCGTAGGGGAAAAGGCGTTCTCAGCCTGGCAGATAGACTTTGAACGTTTAGGGTTACACAATGTGCCGTGTTATACTGCACTTTTTGCAATATAACACAAATCAAAATAACACTATTATTTTTATATAACAATTTGTAGTAATGCTAGTTATGAAAATAACTAACAAAAATATTCAGTTGTGTTATACAGCAAAATTTGCAGTATTTGTCGGTTTTAGTTAGGCCGTATAATATATGTTAGGAAGAAAGGAGTGCAAACATGACAGAGAACGTGGCAAGAACTGTCGTAATTGCGGGCAGTCTACTGGGTGTTTTCGTCTGGATCTTTGGTCTTCGTCTTTACCTGAAGATAAAGGCACTGCCCCAGCGGTTGACGGAGCGGAAGACGATAAACGGCAAAAGCAATGAAGAGACTATGAGAATCCTGTTGAAGGAAACCGTGAAAACTATGGGAATCTTCGAAAAAACTGATAACAGTTTCACGCTTCAACTTCCGCTGAGCCGTTTGTGCATCAGAGTCGAACCGGAGGCAGGCGGTACATCTCTGAACATGGAGATGGATTTCACGAGATTGTGGCGAGTGATGGGCACTATCATGGCAGTGCTCGTTCTCTTCCTGGAGCCTGTCGTGATCATTGGCATTTTCTTACTCCTATGGTTTTTTGCAGTCCCGAACGACAGCCCTGGGATAAGGTGGCAAGTAGTCCAAGTTGTGCAAATTATCCACGTGCTGTGGCCTCCGTTCTTGGTCTACTTCCTGTTTATAAAGTTTCGTGGTGTTGTGAAAAGGCTATCTGATAACTTGCCTATACTGATTAAAGTAAGCGAATAAACTAAGTGCGGGGGATTCCTAACCAGCCAGTGGAGCAGACCAGAAATCCCTGCCGGTCTTTCTGGCTGCTCACCTGCATCGTTAGATTGATAGTGATCATTGTGTTAATAATGGCAGCCGACAGCCAGAGAAAAGAAATAAGGAGATTTTAATGGCAGAGCTTAGTGTAACGAGAAAAAATATCAGTAAACTGTTTTCTGAAATGCAGGACAAAAAATTTGTTATACCCGATTATCAAAGGCCATATAAATGGGATGAAGAAAAATGTGAAACTTTATGGAACGATATAACGACATTTTTCGCTGATCAAAAAGATGGTGAAGAATACTTTTTGGGTACTATTGTAACCTGTAAAAGTAATGATCCAAAAAATGAGATCGAAATTATCGATGGTCAACAAAGAATCACATCATTGTTTCTACTTTTGAGAGCTTTTTATAGCAAATTAGAAAAGATGCCAGATGACGATAATATTATTGGATTAAAAAGTCAAATTGCACCTTGTCTTTGGAATGTCGATCCCATATCAAGAAAAGTTAAAGATACTACAAAAATTCATATTGAGTCCCGCGTAGCAACTGAAACGGACAATGATGTTTTTCATGAAATCCTAAAATCAGGCACGCCGTCTATCAAGAGCAAAGATTTATATTCATCCAATTATTCATTTTTTTATCGAAAATGTGACGAATATGCAAAGAATAATCCTATTCACTGGCAACCGCTCTGCGTGACAATTTTAGAAAAATGTATCTTCTTGCCAATAGAGTGCGAGAATGTAGACATAGCCTTAACTATTTTCACGACACTAAATGATAGGGGAATGCCCTTGTCAGATTCAGATATTTTTAAGGCTCAAATATACAGGACAAAAAATCTAAATGATGAAAAGAAGGATTTTACCGATCATTGGAAGGAACTGACTGAAATAACCGAAGATGCGAAGATATATATAGATGATCTTTTCAGATACTATTCGCACATTATCAGGGCAAAAAACGACGATAAGTCAAAAGAAATTGGATTAAGAAAGTTTTATGCAACAGATAAATATGCCAGATTGAAAGAAACGGACCTCATGGCTAATTTGGCTTCTTTGTCTGAGTTTTGGTTTGCCGTTAATACCGGAGCTACAAGGCTCGACGATGTTGAAAAATTAAATATTGAAGCACAAAAGTATTTACATTGCCTTCAATGTTATCCCAACGAATACTGGAAATATGTTACCAGTGTGTTTTATTACAAACATGGTGAGTCCGAAGACTTTATTAATATATTTTCTGTTTTTTTGAAGAGACTTACTGCTTTTCTATTCGCAAAATTTATCGAGAAACCAACTGTCAACGCTATCAAGGATGACATTTATCAATTGGGAATAGATGTCTTTTTAAATAAGCCTCTAAGTTTTGGAATATCAATTAATGATCAATTTAAAACAAAACTTAGTGACGCTTTCTCATTAAAAATAGCTAAGGGGGTAATATTACTTCATGCTTATCAAAATCAAAACCAGATAGCAATTATTCCGAGCAATTTTGAAGTCGAACATATTTTCCCTCGAATCTGGCAAAACACAAATTATAATGGCTGGACAAGAAGGATGCTGATGAATATTTGGAAAAGTTTGGCAATAAAGTTGCCATAGAAAAGAAGGTTAACATTCAAGCAGGCAATGGATACTTTGGGAAGAAAAAGGGGAAATATTCCAACTCTAAAATTGGAGACGTACTTGATTTGAGTATGTACAGCAAGAATGACTGGGTGAAAGACGATATCGAAAAAAGAGAGGTCAATTTCATAGATGTTTTATTGAATTTTTTCACAGATAACTTAGCATCTTAAGCTTCTTTGCAAATAGTGAACGGATAACAAGTCATTGGAGTGAACGAGTGCCACAGGACACTTTTTTAGGTTGCATTGTTATGAGGACGGCAAATCGGTTTGGAGGCATGTTGTCATCATTCAGTGTCACTCGTCGCTCAATTCTACGTTATGCCGTATGAAAAATGATTGAAAAAAGAGACAACAAAATGAACATCAGAGAAATAGCCCAATTCACGCTGAACTATTTCGAAATCAACAGAGAGGAAAGGAATTACGCGGCGATATTATTTGGGACATTGTGCCAGCATGGAAATGCGGAAAGATTTCTGCAATATTGCGGAATCAACAACAATATAGGCCCTGACTTTGGGATTTACTTCGAATATGCCTACTTACGAGACCTGTGGAACAAAATTAGCAGCGAAGAGACCAAAAAGGAGATCATCCGGAATCATCTTCCCATCAAGGGAATTGATGAAATTCTTCAACTACCGCTGAAGGGGATAAATCAGAAATTTGGAGTTGGCGGCGAAGCATCTTCTGATTTCTTACAGTACCCTGGGAAATGGGCAATCGTCAAATACCACAAGATTTTTAAGGACAATGATGACTTTCTAAAAATCTGCCGGTTCAAGTGGTCATTCAATATCAAGCCTGACATTGTCATTCATCTTGACAAAAACAACGCGATCTGTATTGAAGCTAAATACGAGTCCGGCGAAGGGGTTTATCCATCATCTGACTTGGAGAAATCCATTTTCCGCGAACGAGGGCTTAAGTATATCGGCCAAATGGAACTCCAAAAATACATGATGGAGGAGCTTCTTGGAATCAAGACACAATTCAAGTTTCTTGTGTTCAAAAAGGGAAAGAGCGATACGCACAAAGTGGTGAGTTGGGCGGAAGTATTCAATTGTCTTGACATGAGCGAGATGCCCAATTTTGTCATGCAAATGGCAAAGAAAATTTCAGGATGAACAAGAGGACCACACGGCATAATACATGTCATGCTACCAAAAAGAAGGAGGGAAATTATATGAGGAAAAAGAGAATATTTTTCTTGATTAGCATAATAATATCTTTTTTTACCGTAAGTTGCGCAACCACAATTCAGCATTTATCCACCCCGACAGGAAAACCAGAAGTTACCATTAGTAATGTATCTAAAAAAGCTATCGTTGATCGGCTTACCAATATCATGATCGATAGGGGTTACAATGTAAAAGAGATTACGGAATATAAAGCTGCGTATTCTAAAAGAATGGAGTCCGTGAGCGCGGCAATTTGGTATGGTTCAAAATACGATTCTACTCCAGAAGCACGAATTACATTTGATACTGTTGAAACGCAAGCCAACATACGTATTGTTGCTACCTTACAAATGGTAACTAATCCTGGCAGTGCTTTTGAACGAACAACCGATTTAAGCAAAAACACGCCAGATGCACATAATTTTCAAGATATTTTATCTAATTTAAAAAGTGAGATGGAATCTAAATAAAACGCATAACAAGTCAATGGAGCGGACAGGCTGACGCCTGCCGCTCATCTTTGCTGTTATGCAATTAAAGGCACAACAAGAGGATGGTATGAATAAGTGGAAGTTTAGATGGCAGATAAAAACAATAATTGTATCAACTTTGTTTATTTTTCTGTGCTCTATTACATCAATAGAAGCCAAAACTTTTAAAGTCGCAAGCTATAACGTGGAAAACCTTTTTGATCTTACCATGTCTGGAACGGAATACCAGGAGTATATTCCTAATACCGGCTATGACTGGACTATGGATATTGCAAATATTAAGTACACCAATATTGCCAGAGTGATAAAGGACCTGGGAGGTGATGTTGTCGCTTTGCAGGAAGTCGAGTCGAAAAAAGCCCTTATTACTTTACGTGACAGGTTGAAAGACTTCGGTGTAGATTACCCATATCTTGAAATTGCGGACTCCAAGGCCACACCGGTGAAGTGCGCTGTTCTGTCTAAGTTTCCAATTGTTGAGAAAGAAGAAATACAGGTTGATAATGAAGTTGCCAGAAATATTCTTAAGATAACCCTTGATATCGATGGTAATCATATCATCCTGTTTATTAATCACTGGAAATCGAAAAACGGTCCTGAAAGTCTGAGAATAGCTTATGCCAAGACACTTAAGAAAGAGATTGACAATCTAAAAAAAGATGCCGACTTTATACTGATAGGTGATTTTAATGCGAACTACAATGAATACAAAACCTTTCGAGATTCCTACAGATTGAACAATACCGGCGATATCACGGGAATCAATCATATCTTAAAGACTATCAAAGATTATGAGATGGTCAATGAAAAAATACTGACGGAACAGGCTAAGAATGATTATCTGTATAATTTATGGCTTGAAATCAGTGAAACAAGCCGCTGGTCTTACATTTTTTCCAGGAAGAAGGAGAGCCCGGATAATATTATCGTATCCAGAGGTCTTTATGATGATAAGGGCATTTCCTATAGCGATAATTCGTTTGATAAGTTCCAGCCGGACTACCTGTTCAAAGGGGGAACCGTTTATCGCTGGCAAATGACTGAAAGAGGCAGGGGCAAGCACATAGGCAATGGGTATTCGGATCACCTGCCGATTTTTGCGTATTTTTCCACTGAACCCTTCCGTTTTAAAAACAATGACAATGTATCCAATGATATCGTCCCCTTAAAGTTGGAAAAAACCGAATCTCCACAAGGCTTACTTGACCTAAACACCGCCACTGAAAAAGAACTTCAGTCTATCAAGGGAATAGGCCCTGTTCTTGCTGCAAGAATTATCGCTGGACGTCCTTATAAAAGCGTAGATGATTTGCTAAAAGTAAAAGGAATTGGCCAAAAAAACCTTGAAAAAATTCGCCCTTATTTTGTAGTTAGGTAAATAATAGAGGAAAAGCCATTAGCCTAACAAGGCGCTGCACCTGGCCGTTATTCCGCTGCGCTCCATAACGGCAGGGGAGCTTTACCGTTATGATGAATAAAATAGATGAAATTAAAAAAATAACTGATATAAAATATAGAAAAGAGAAGTAAGAAATGGCTGACAAACTAATAGAGATATTCACCGATAAAAACCTTGTAGAGAAAATTAAGAAACGATTGCCCTATTTATTCCAACTTGCTGAATTAGAAAGCTCTCGGACTGGCAAAACAGGAATGGAAGTCGGCTCGGTTCGTGAAAGGATAATCGTAGCTCTGCTTATCTATAAATTCGGAGAGTCTAGCGTTGAAACTGAAATACCAATTACCGAATCTGAAGTTGACGCAAAACTATTTGGTGAACCGGTATCCGTTAAGACTATTACAGGTAAAAGTTTAGGCGGCGTGAAACTGATATGGACGGTTGATGCACAAAAAGCAATAGAATTCAGAGAGAATTATTATCCCTTCTTGTTGTAGATAAACAATGCCAACATATTATTATAGAATGGCAAAAGACCAAAATAGATTTTAATCCATACAAGAAATGGGTTGATTTCTGGGAGGAAGACTAAAATGGCTCCATATCAAAAGAATATAGGCACTAAAACGAGCGCCTTCGGGTCGCCCGGTAGAATAAATCATGATTCGTCCCCTTTTTACAAAAGCAGGTTATATGAGGGACTGCCTAAAGAAGAAACGATGAAATACGAAGAGAATTCTATTCCGCTTCAATTTTTGGATAAAATTTTTACTTCATCCAGTGAGCATATGATTGAATTACCTGATAATAGTGTTCATCTGATGGTGACATCACCACCTTATAATGTTGGGAAGGAATATGACAAGAATCTTTCGCTCAAGGAATACAGGGCATTTCTTAAACTGGTCTGGAGTGAAGTTAAGAGAGTTATGATGCCCGGTGGTCGTGTCTGTATCAATATTGCTAACTTAGGCCGCAGGCCCTATATTCCGCTACATACTTATATTATAGAAGATATGCTTGATTTGGGCTTCCTGATGAGGGGTGAAGTTATCTGGAATAAAGCATCAAGTGGTAGTCCTTCCACGGCCTGGGGGAGTTGGCTGTCTGCCAAAAATCCGATTCTTAGAGATATTCACGAATATATTCTGGTTTTCTCTAAAGGGCTATTTTCCAGAGAAAACACCAATGGCAAAAAAAGCACTATTTCTAAAGAAGAATTTTTAGAATTCACTAAAAGCGTCTGGACATTTTCTGCCGAGTCTGCCCGAAAGGTCGGTCATCCGGCACCTTTTCCTGTTGAGTTACCGCTTAGGCTGATCAAACTATATACCTTTGAAGGTGATGTAGTGTTGGATCCGTTTATGGGAAGTGGCCAGACCGCTATAGCCGCCCTGAAGGCAAGTCGTCATTATGTCGGCTATGATATCTCAAAAGAATATGTAACCCTTGCCGGAAAAAGGATAAAGGAATATTTGCAGGAACAAATCACTTTATTCTCTGAACCAATAGATACTAAATCGCTGGTAATCGCCGAAAGACCAAGAAGGAAGGGATATAGAGTTAAAAGCAAACATAGAAATAAGTAAAGAATCCATTTTCTGAAGAAGAGTTGATAGAAATATTTTAAAAATTAAACTCATAACGGCGTCTGTTCCCAACCGATTGTTGGGCGGCTTGAGACAAACTACTGCCTGATAATCCTTTAATAAAATCAATTTTACCTTTCCTTATCCCGAATGAAGAAACCATGAGGCGAAGTTCTTCCGGGTGGAGTTAACCATGGTAGGACAGGCGGGACGCCTGTCCTACTGGGATTACGGAGTGAGGAATTTTCTTGACACTTATGTCCCGTCGGTGGTAGAATATCATTCAATAGAAAGGAGACGATTATAATGAGTGACAGAACTATCAAGGTTTTAATGGACGAGAAGAGGGTTTTTCTCCCGGATGATGCTTTTAGTAAAAAGGCACACATAAAGAGTCTGAAGGAATACGAGTCTATCTATAAGAGGTCTATTGATGACCCGGATGGGTTCTGGGCTGAGAAGGCAGAGGAGATGCTCTCATGGTATAAAAAGTGGGATAAGGTATCAGAGTGGGACTTTAAGAATAAGATATCTGTTAAATGGTTCGTAAACGGCAAACTCAACGTCTCTTATAATTGCATAGACAGGCATCTCTCTACGTGGAGGAAGAACAAGGCGGCTATTATATGGGAGTCAGATGACGGAAGATACAGGACGTATACCTACCAGCAGCTCTATTATGAGGTGAATAAATTTGCAAACGTTTTGAGGAAAAAAGGGTTAAAGAAGGGTGACAGGGTTACGATATATCTTCCCATGATTCCTGAGCTGCCGATTGCCCTCCTGGCATGTGCCAGGATTGGTGCAATCCACAGTGTGGTATTTGGCGGGTTCAGCCCTGCATCGTTGAAGGACAGGATTCAGGATTCTACTTCAAAACTGCTTATAACGTCGGATGAAGGGATGCGCGGCGGGAAACACGTGCCGCTCAAGGTAAATTGCGATGAAGCGCTCAAGGACTGTCCGAGCGTCCAATACGTTATAGTAGTGAAAAGGACAGGGACTGAAGAGATAGAAATGGAACAGGGGCGGGATACGTGGTGGGATGATGAGATGCACGCGCATGACATAGGGTTATACTGTGAACCTGAGGTCATGGATGCAGAGGACCCGTTATTCATATTATATACAAGCGGAAGTACAGGAAAGCCAAAGGGGGTATTGCATACGACAGCAGGATACCTTCTATTCACCGCCCTTACGTTTAAATGGATATTTGACTATAGGGACGAGGATATACATTTCTGCACAGCAGACATAGGATGGGTTACAGGACATAGTTATATCGTATATGGGCCGCTTGCATGCGGGGCGACGAGCCTGATGTTTGAGGGAATCCCCACATATCCAAGGGCTGACAGGTTCTGGGAGATAGTTGATAAGCACCAGGTCAGTATATTCTACACTGCACCTACCGCTATCAGGGCTTTGATGAGGGAGGGGGAGGATTGGGTAAATAAACACAAGATGGAAAGCCTCCGTGTCCTCGGCACTGTAGGCGAGCCTATAAATCCTGAGGCATGGATGTGGTATCACAGGCTTGTCGGAAGGGGGAAACTTCCATTGGTTGATACGTGGTGGCAGACTGAGACAGGCGGTATTCTGATTACACCGCTTCCGGGCGCTATCGCGTTAAAACCTGGCTCTGCAACTAAGCCTTTCCCCGGGGTTGTACCAAAGGTCTTAAAAGAAGATGGCTCTCTGGCGTCTGTGAATGAGGGGGGTTATCTTGTGATAGAGAAGCCATGGCCGGGTATGCTTAGAGGGACTTATGGTGACCCTGAGAACAAAAGGATAAAAGAGGTATATTTCAGCCGCTTCCCTGGCAGATATTTTACAGGGGACGGGGCAAGGATAGACGAAGATGGGGACTTCTGGCTAATGGGCAGGATAGATGATGTCCTGAACGTCTCTGCCCACAGGATTGGAACAGCAGAGGTAGAAAGCGCCCTCGTTTCACATGAGGCAGTGGCAGAGGCAGCAGTTGTTGGATTCCCGCATGAGATAAAGGGTGACGGGATATATGTATTTGTAGTTCTGAAACAAGGGATAGACCACACTGATGATTTGAGAAAAACCCTCGTATCCCATGTCAGAAAAGTGATAGGCCCGATTGCGGCACCAGACAAACTCCAGTTTACGCCGGGACTGCCAAAGACGAGGAGCGGTAAGATAATGAGGAGGATATTGAGAAAGATTGCCAGTGGTGACGTGAGTGACCTGGGTGATACATCAACGCTCGCAGACCCGCATGTGGTGGAAGCGTTAGTTAAAGAGAGGATAATTTAAAGGATGGCTCAGCCGAGGATATTAAGGAGGGAAGGGGCAGTTCTTTTTATAGTAGATGTCCAGGAAAAGTTGTTAGTCAAGATGGAGCATAGGGAACATCTGATTGCCAATCTCTGTAAACTGCTCACTGTTGCCAATAAACTCAATATACCTTACGTCCTGACTGAACAGTATCCTAAGGGATTAGGGAGAACCGTTTCTGAAATTACTACCTTGCTTCCCAACTATGAGCCTTATGAGAAACTCTCGTTTAGTTCCTGCGGTGTTCAGGGGGTTGTAGAGACACTGAAAAAGAACGGGGCGAAAAAGGTCATTGTCGTTGGTATAGAGGCGCATGTATGTGTCCTCCAGACCGTATTAGACCTGCTCTCTATGGGTTACGAGGTTTATGTGCCTAATGACGGCATATCTTCAAGACGGAAGAACGACTGGATGGTTGCAGTTAAAAGGATGACAGAGGAAGGGGCTGTAATAACGACTGTTGAGACGGCGATATTTGAACTCCTGAAAGAGGCAGGGACCGGAATTTAAAGAGGTGTTAGAGGTAATAAAATAGGTGAAAACCTACAAAGCAATATTTTTTGATGCCGGCGGGACGCTCTTCCGGCCATATCCTTCGGTAGGCTCTGTATATTCTGAAGTTGCTAAAAGATATTCACTCTTTGCTTCGCCAGAGGAGATAGATACCATATTCAAAGAGGAATGGAAAATCAGGAGTAAATTTCCGGATTATAATTTTGATACATCTGAAGAAAAAGAAAAGAAGTGGTGGCAGGGACTTG
>CAYVEO010000074.1:312-10509 GCA_964449965.1 uncultured Planctomycetia bacterium | reverse complement strand
TCTACTAACCTTGCATACGTTGTCTCCCCTTCTTTTGCTGTGAATGAACATATCGCTCCTGTAAACCCCGGATACCCTATGTCCCGGATTATCTTCCTGTCTCCCGGATGTGCCTGGCTAAATACTGCATACCCACAGGATGATATGACTACTTCATTCCCTTCTATTTCAAGCACGTCTCCAAAATTTGCAGGTTCTCCTGTTAAATATTTGAATATTGCCATTGTTACTGTTAATGGTATATCACCTTCACAACCTGAGACTACTTCATTTTCTTCTGCAAGTAATGAACTGGGTATACAGCTTATACACCCATATTCCTGTGATAATTCAAACTGGCATTTTACGTTTATTCCGTTTAATTCTTGCTCTTCTATAAGTTCTTTTATCCCTAAATATAACCCTGCTGACTTTTGCAGCATTCTTTTTGTGACACTCCTGTCAATCTCTGCCTTCTTCTTAATCGTTGTAATAACCCTGTTTCGTTCTGATGCAGACGTCTCTTCTGCGCGTTTTATTAACGAGTACGTGTCTATATGCACTACTTCAGGCCCTATCTTACTCCTCATCAAGGCATGGTCAAACATACCCGGATATATACCCATTGCTGAATACCCTACAAGCCCAAGCCGTAAGTTGCGTAATCGCCTTCTTGCTATTGCACTTTTTGAAAATATTTCTATCTTATGTAATGCTTCTGCATCATCCGGAAGACCAAGTACGTATATGCATTTCTTGCCCATCTTTTCTATTGTGCCGCGTAGAACTGTTGACGCTACTATTGAACCTGTGGATTCACGCATGCCTCCTTCATCATATATCCCAAATCCCCATGAGGCTGTCGGCAGATGTTCTACCTCTAAATATGCTCCTATTATTATCGCCGGCGGCGTCCATGTCCCATGAAAAAATATTACTCCGCAGACGTCTTGTTTTAGTAATTGGTTTGCTGCCTCTCTCCCCTGGACCGGGGTGAGTATCGGCTTATTTATAAATGCTATATCTATCCCGGATTTCCTTAGATTTGCACTCGCCTTCTTTGCCATCCTTAAACCGACATCGTTCGGATAATTTGCAAAGCCTGTTACAATCATACCTATACGATATGGGTCATCTCTAACCATATCTATCTTACTCCTTCCCAATCCTAACTAACGCCTTGATGACTCCGTCTTTCCTTTCCCGCACTGTCTCCATTGCTTTTTGTATATCTTCAAATTTGAATCTGTGTGTTATTACTGGTCTTAAATTAACCTTGCCTGATGATGCTACTGATATAGCATTTGGAAATGCCCTCGGACTGCCTGTGGCACTGATGAGTTTTAGCGCCTTGCATAGAAACTCGCCAATGTCAAATCCATCTACCGGCTGGACCGGTATCCCGTATATACCTATCTTTCCTGTCTTTCTGGCTACTTTTATTGTCTGTATTACTGTATCAGGAACTCCTGCTGCCTCATATACTACGTCAGCTCCTTGTCCATTTGTCTCTTCCCGGACACGTTTGATTACATCTTCTCTCTTTGCATTGATTACAACGTCTGCTCCTACTTTTATACCAACTGCAAGTCTTTCATCTCGTGTCCCTGTCATTATTACCTTCTCTGCTCCTGACATCCTGGCAAGGGCTGCTAATGCAAATCCTCCCATTCCACTCCCAAGTACTGCTACGTAATCTCCGGGTGTAACTGGACAGTCAAGAAACGTCAGCATACCCATGGCTAATGGTTCTGTCAAGGCGGCTACTTCCCAATCTAATGTATCTGGTATTGTGTATACTTTATCTTCCGGGACTACCATGTATTCACTAAATCCACCATCACAGTGGATGCTTATTACCTGTACATTATCACAAAAACAGTATGAGCCTTTACGACAAAGTTCACATCTGCCACAGCCTATGTTTGCTTCTACTACGCATCGCTCTCCTATGCGTACTTTTGTTGCACCGTCTCCTAATGCAGAGACTGTTCCGCTTAGTTCGTGACCAAGTATAAGTGGTAGTTTCGGATGAAATGCACCTATTGAGTAGCCTTGAAATATATGTGCGTCTGTCCCGCATATTGCTACTGTATGTACCTTTATCTGCACCTCGCCTCTTCTGGGTTTTGGGATTTCCCGTTCTATTATCTCTATCTTATTTGGAGATACTAATACCGCAGATTTCATAACGGGATTCATGTCTTTAAGTTCCTGAAAACTTTATCCAACCGGTTTAAAACCTCATCTATATCCTTTAACGTATGGCTTGAAGAAAATCCATGATGGCATGACTGGCCTTTGTAATCATGAAAATATACCCCCTCTTCATAAGATAGTCTATAGAACTTTAAGGTCATTTCTTTGTCATTCATCGCCGCTGCCCGATAATTTGTTACCTCTTTATCTATTCCAAAGTATATCCCAAACCTCGCTCCTAATCCCTGAATACGTGCCTTGAGTTTGTGCTTTTTAATTAGATCTGTTAATCCTCCATATAATCTATCTGCAAGTGCATATATATGTTTATAAAATCCTGGGGATGAAATCTCATCAAGACATGCTATCGCTGCCATTACCGGTATCAGATGCCCTGTGTATGTACCGCTATGCTCTGACTCGCCTAAAGGGCGGACGTGGTTCATGTATTCTTTCTTCCCTGCAAATACGCTTAATGGCGTCCCGCCTGCTACGCATTTGCCTATTGTGCATAAATCCGGCGTTACTCCTAAATAACCCTGCCCACAGTCTGGCCCCATTCTAAATGCCGATAGGATTTCATCATAAATTAACAAAATCCCGTTTTCTGTGCATAGTTTTCGCATCTCTTTCATGTATTCCTTAGAAGGAACTATACACCCTGAATTATAGTTTATTGGCTCGCAGATTATACAGGCTACTTCTTCTTTGTGTTTCTTGACTGCTTCTCGTAATACATCAGTGTCATTGAATGGTAATATGATTATATAGTCTTTCATCCCTTTGGGTATTCCGCTTGACTGAAAATACGGTATCGGGGCATTAACTGGTCCTGCCTTATCTAAAGGCGGTCCCCATGAGAATTGAACATAGTCATGATAACCGTGAAAATGGCCTTCAAATTTTATAATCTTGTCCTTACCTGTTACTGTCCGGGCTACCCGAATAGCGTGCATCGTTGCCTCTGTCCCTGAACAGGTGAATCGCATCAGCTCTGCTGAGGGGACCATCTCCGAAACCTTTTCTGCTAACTGTCCTTGATATTCTGTCTCGTATGAACATAAAATACCCATGTCAATCGCCTTCTCTACTGCAGAAATAATCTTTGGATGCTTGTGCCCTAATATTGAACCGCCATGTGATGTGCACATGTCTATCAGTTCTTTGCCATCTACATCATAGACTCTGGAGCCTTTACCTCGCATTGCGTAAAATGGGTGTCCTAATGCCTTGTTCACTCGTGTTGATGCTGATACCCCTGCTACAAGATGTTCTTTTGCTTTATCCCAGAGCATTTGCGATTTTGCCATCAATTTTCTCCCTCTCTTATTGATTTGTCTTTATATACAATTTTCCCTTCTACTATTGTCATATATACATTTAATGATTCATCTACTACTACTATGTCTGCATCCATTCCTGGGGCGATACTGCCTTTTGAATCTTCAATGCCAAGTAATTTGGCTGGGTTTACTGTGGCTGTTTGTAATGCTTCTTCTAACGTAAGATTTAATCTGTTGATGAGATTTTTAAGCGCTCCTATTATTGTCATTGTGCTGCCGCATGGAATCCCGTTATCAAAATATGCTACGTCACCCCTATCCACAACCAACTTACGTCCATCCACACTATCATATTTGCCGGATGGAAGTTCTGCTACCTTCATGGAATCTGAAATGATTAGCAATTTGTCAGGTCTCTTGCTTTTCCAGGCAAGTTTGAGAAGGATATTGTCAAAATGGAGTCCTTGACTGTCAACCATAATATCTACAGAGATTTCGTCATGGGCAAGACAGAATTCATCCATCCCGGATTTTATCACACCCTTCATATTAGAACCAGGACGGCTGGTTGCATTGAATATATGTGTCCCATGTATTAACCCTGCTCTCAAAGCACCTTCAAGGTCATCTTTCCCGGCAGAACTATGCCCTGCCGCTGGAATAATCCCTCTTCTCTTTAAACTCTTGATTAACTTTATACTTCCGTCTAATTCAGGTGAAAGCGTCATCATCAGAAGTTTATTGCCTGCTGCATCTAAATATGTCTCGTATCCGTCACGTCCAGGGACTTCACAATACTCGGGTTTCTGGGCTCCTAATTCCGGATTCAAAAATGGCCCTTCCATATGAAGCCCTAATGCCATGGTACCTTCATGGTTATACTTGAAAAAATCCTGGTATGCATGAATGGTGGAAATTCTACTATTACGTCTCCCAACAGGATATATCGTGGGTAGAAAGGCTGTAGTCCCACTGCGTGCTAACTTTATAAGGACTTCTTCATCAGGGGGTCCACTGCTTGCATCCCAGCCAAATCCTCCGTGCATATGGATATCTATCAATCCAGGGATGACGAGATTGCCTGTAACATCTAGAATAGTCCCTCTATCTTTACCCTTTGCTTTTAGGGAACCATCTTTTGTTACAGATGTTATCCTTTTGCCTGATATTCTGATTCTTGCCTCATCAAGTCTTTCAAAAGGCGTATATATTATCCCACCACGTAATTCCATGGATATCTTATCCCATCACCTATTTAAACTTCAAGACGTAATGTCTTCACATCACTCCTATCTTACTTATACACCTTTTTGTCTATTTGTTAGCCCTTGATAATATATTGACATATTTCCTTAAACTATCAGCAGTTTCTGCTATGATATCCACAATAGTATTAATTATCGCCAGTCCATAATCAATATTGAGTTCTTTACTAAAAGCAACGTGCTGGGACTCATCAGTGTAATAATGACCAACTACTCCGCCGGCACCGTTTATTACTTTCAAAATATTTTCCTCTTCTCTGTTTTTGGTATCTTGATTTTCCGACATAATAGAGGTATCAAGTAAATATTCCTTGCCCAAGATTTTCAAGGCTGCCGAAACAACAGGCGTCTCTATTTCAGCAATCTTTCTCTCAAGTAATTCTTTTTGCATCTTACAAACCACAGGCATATCCATTAAACCAAAGAATACTACCGGCACTTTTGTTTTTTCAAATACCTCTCTTGCCAGTTGCTGATGAGAGTAATAGGGAGCATGCCATTGAATCAAATATATTCGTCTAAATTTATTTCTAATTAACTCTAAGATAATAGATTCAAGATAGTAATAGACTATATCTGACTTTAACGAAATTGTCCCGATAATATTTTTTGTCCCGCCTGAATAGGTATAAAATATTGGTGGTGCAATCAACGCATCTATTCTTTCTGCTAACTTTAATGATACTGCTTCGGCAATGGATGTGTCACTACCTTGAGGTAGAAGGGCTCCATGAACTTCGTTTGAACCTATTGGGATAATTGCAACGTCGGACCTGTTTAAATATTCTTGTATCTGTCGCCATGTCATTTCTTGCATATATCTTGACTTCATTACAACCCACCCTTTACAATTTTTCTCGTTACAGTTTCACTCTCATCAAAAAACTGCATTTTTTACCTGTTATGTAGTTTTATGTTTCCCACTTG
Source organism: uncultured Planctomycetia bacterium (assembly GCA_964449965.1). Classification (GTDB taxonomy): domain Bacteria; phylum Omnitrophota; class Gorgyraeia; order CAYVEO01; family CAYVEO01; genus CAYVEO01. The sequence goes on along the minus strand of CAYVEO010000074.1, from coordinate 4,856 downwards.
TCTGACCTTGACGAAGCATCCTTTCTCGGCCGATTCTTTTGCAGATAAACAGGCATATGCACTTTGAATACCATCCCATATCGGTGTGCGTGATTTCCCCTTTCCACGAATGATGTTGATAAAGTCATAAGCCAACTCAAGGTCTCCACCAAAATGGCTCATGCTTTCAGATGCTTTGACCGTACCTGTAAATGGCGTATGATGGTAGACATATTTAAGTTCATTCTTATACCAGTCAAAACTGATAGTTCCATAATACCCACTCACTGTCGCTCCACGGGATGCTGCATCCCTGCGTGTGTAAAAGACCTGGGTATAGACACCATGAACACCTGAGGCAAACTCAACAATGGCACTTGAGGAATCTTCATTCATACCTGTCTTTGGCGAACCGCAATCTATACTGAAAACACATGGGTGGTCAACCAGAGTTCCACCCGAGAGATTACTCTTACGATTCTGTGGGCTTTCAAGGCAGGTATCTGCTTCTCTGCATTTTGAGCATAACAGCCCTGCCTGTTTCTTTCCGCCAAAGACCCTCCCACGAGTATGCATCGCTGCCACGCGAACAATGTTGGAACCCATCAGGTAACTCATATAATCAAAATCATGCGTTGCCTTCTGAAGGAAAAGTCCTTGAGTAATCTCAAAATTACGATATCCCGCATCAAAGTATACTGTGCCATATGAAACATAGTTCACAGCATGAATATGTTCAGGGCTGCCGATTGTCCCTTGCTTGATATACTTATGTGCCAAAGTACATAAGGGTGAAACGCGTAGCGGGAAACTAACAACCACCTGGCATTTGGACTTTTCAAAGGCTCTCTCAAGGTCTACTGCCTGCTTCATAGATGTAGCAACTGGTTTCTCAAGGTAAAGAGGAACGTCATACTTTGCGGCATCTATTGCATAGGGTGCATGTAAATTACAACGTGTACCAATAGCCAGAGCATGAATCTTTGCTTTACTGACCATCTCTTTGAGGTCTTTATAAAAAACGACATCTTTCTGGTCACATTCTGCAAGATACGAACGTGCACTTTTCTCATCAGGGTCAACAATTCCAACGACCCTAATATCAGGTTCAATCTTCCGAAAGCATGAATTAATTACATCGCTAATCCGGGCACCATGTCCGATGACGCCTAATCGTATCATGTTTCTTCCTCGCAATCTATTTCTCTATTCAGTCTTTAGTGCCGGGATAGTCCCCATGCCCCTGTATTTTTTTGTTTCCAGTATCGCCAGAAATAAGTTCTTCATAATGCTCAGCAACTTTTCGAAATGATGCTGCATGTTTCCTGATCCCTTGACACACTCCTCAAAAAATCCCTGTTTATTTGATAAGCACTATCCAGATAAAACTACGGTACCTGCCAGCGAACTACATCAGAATAAACTTCATCTTCTGTCTTCTCCAACCCCCTGTACTTTCTGTATGTGTAGGCGGTTAGAATTGAGCCATCAGACAATAACACACTGTTCGGGAAACCGCATGTGCTGTCCCAGGAAAACCATGTTAGAATATAAGGATTGTCTTCAGACCAGGTTCTACCCTCATCTTTACTGATAATTGCCTGTGCCCCGAACGGAAAGTTTCGGTTTGTGTAGCAGCAGAGTAAGCGCCCGCCAGGCAGGTCCAGCAGGTGCGGATGCACTTGTCCGTAATCCAGAAGTTCTCGCTCCTCTACCCATGTCATAGCATCTTCTTTCAGCCGGAATATGCGCAAATTATCTCCCTGCTCGCAGCCAGCCTTTGGCACCTTGCCCTTCTTCGGATAACTCGCTACAAATCGCGAGATGGCTACCACGCGACCCGATGGACAGCGGTGCATATCTACCTCATTGAAAAAAGCATAATTCGGCGGGTTCGGAGATACATATTTAATCCTGACAGGGATTTTTTCACACCAGGTTTTACCGTAGTCCTTTGACCGAAAAAACCAATGCTTACATACAAAATCGCCGCTATCGCCTTCAAAAGTCCCCTGTGCATATGACGAGACGCCGAATAGAATTGACCCGTCAGACATCTCTAACACATTGCGGCTGCCGATGCACTGGTAGGCTTGAGGTTGAATGTCTCTTATGTCAAGCCACTTCCCGTCCCATGTCCTCCCACGGTCATGCGAACGCCATAGCCCGTAAAGTGTTTCACCAGATGTGTTGTTCACATCGTTTCCACACCAGAAGCAGGTCATTATGAGAGTATTATCACGCAGAACCTGCAGCCTCGCCTCACGACCCTGCATTCTCTCCCCGACTTCTTTCCATGTCACACCATCATCAGTAGAGCTCAAGAATACGAGATGCTCCTCCACCTCCTCCTCAATACCATCCTTCCCGAAGACCCGATAATAAAACGGGGCGGCAAGTAATTCTCCATTGTTAAACCGGACCATAGCCGGCTTGTAGAAATTCCCTAATTCGTAACGTTCTGCTTTCAAGCGGTTTATTTGCCATATCTGCTGTAAGTTCACGCCTGTGAACCCTCCATAAGTATTGATAGCCGTTTTTACCATCAACCATTCCTCCTCGTCTCGTCAATCATAGCCACTATATTATCCACTGGTACATCAGCCTGGATTGTAATACCAGGTTCCAAAATATATCCACTGCCTTTGCCCATTTCTTGTTTAAGTCTCCTTACCTCATGCCGTATTTCTTCAACTGACCCGTAGGGTAAAAGGTCTTGCGTACGCAGCCCGCCACAAAAAGTAAGATGGTTTCCAAATTCACGCTTGAGACCAAAAATGTCCATAGCCTCTGGCTGGATTGGGTGCAAGACGTCAAGCCCTATATCTATCATATCGCCAATAATAGGATAGATGTTTCCACAACTATGATGGAAAACCGTTCTGCCCCGGCTTTTACCAAACGTATATATTTCCTTAAGAAGAGGCCTTATGAATTTTCTCCAATCCGACGGAGACATAAGCATTGATTTTTGTGTTCCATAGTCGTCACTCAGCGCAATCCCATCAAAACTGAAATTGTCACACAAGATTTCCATAGTGCGTAAAATATAATCTGTTATATTTCTAAGAAGCTCCTTAACAAATTTAGGGTTAAGAACTAAATCTAAAAGTAGATTTTCCATACCTCGCATGAATGTCGCCCGTTCCCAGAGATCTCCTACCCAGATGATAGTGTAGTTTTCCCTGTTATTCTCGCACCATTTCCCCAGGTCCTCAAAACGGTATGCTGCAGACGGGTCAGGAAACTCGTAACCAGAAAGATCAGGTTCAACTAAACAATAACCAATAGGAGACCCACGATCAATATTACTGGTTGACCACACAACACCAAATTCATCTTTGACACTTTTACCAAACTCTGCAGGGGTCGCATATAATGGTTTGATAGATTTGGGAGACGACATTCGTATCGGAAAATCCATTATCTCCTCAATACATACCCCTCCATAGTATGTCTCTATACTTTGCCTTGAGAGTGGTGAAAACATGAAATTATATGGGACTGCCTCGGTTTGTTGATGTGATATTGTATCCTGTATCCAATGGCGGTTTTTGCACATGCTCTATTAATTTACCCATACGATTCTATGTATTTCCCTATTCCATATTAAAATATAAGCCCTTTTTGCATAATCCTATTAAAATTCTTCCGGCTTACGTGTACCTACTGTGCGGAGGCGATTGTCAGCCTCCAGTATCTGTTTGAAACTCATACCTTTGTCCAGCATGGCAAATATCTGATTTTCTATCTTGCATACCTTTTCCGCTTCTTTAATTACTTCTATAATACGATCTTGTGGAATACAGCAGAATCCATCGGCATCAGCAACTATGATGTCTCCAGGATTAACCTTTACGCCAGATACTTCCACAGGCTTATTAACTTCTACCTTAAACCGTTGCCCGGATGGCGCATCATCTATTAGAAGTCCTGATGGTCTTATACCACAAGCCCAGCAGGGCCATTTGAGTTCTCTTAACTCATCAGTGTCACGAATCCACCCATGGGTAATAGTGCCTACAAATCCCTCTGCTTTCAAAACCCTGCTACTACCTGAACCAAAACACACAAATTCAGGGATATCACATTGCTGGACTAATACTGCTCCCGGCACTGAATGTCCCAACCCGTAGAGAATCGCAACATCGTCATTATATGACCTGCCATCATCCGGACCGGTGTACCAGCGGCCTGTGACCGCTGTCCCTACCAGTGATAGCCCATCAACGATGCGTTTGAAACGCTGGTCAGAGGAACGATTGCGAATCCCAAGTTGTGCCATACCATCATCAAGGTCTCCTGTCTTTAAACGTCCAAGCCTTTTGATTATTTCTTTATTTAATTCCATTGTCTTTTGTCTCCTATTGTCTCTTTCTCAATAAATCCAGGAATTTATCTGCCTTAATCTTCGTTGTCCTTGAGTTTACTTTTTCAATCCCTTCTCTTTCATATACACCCCAGGTATCAGCCGAAGAAACATATTCCGTAATCAATTCAAAAGGACCATTTATTTTATAGGGTTTAATCTCATCCATTTTATCCAGGGCTTTCTTTGCCTTTTC
>CAYVEO010000074.1:0-291 GCA_964449965.1 uncultured Planctomycetia bacterium | reverse complement strand
GCCAGGGACATAAGTTCTGGCTTCCTCACAGGCTGCTCTATCACCGGTTATTAATACCGCAGGGACGTTAAAACATCCCGCCAGGATTATTTCCATGCCAATCTCCCCTATTCTTTTTCCATTCAACCAGACATTGACGATAGATTTCTCGCAGGACGTATGGTTAAGGTTACCGTTCTCTACGCCTGCCATAGCATGATGACCCAAAAGAAAGACAGCAGAATAGGTTTCATCTAAGAGCCACGTTGGTGAAACGGGTTACCCAGGAATACCTTTGCTGCAGGATGGAGT
>CAYVEO010000073.1:0-10673 GCA_964449965.1 uncultured Planctomycetia bacterium | reverse complement strand
CCGTCTCATTAGGGATAACCCCTGCTATGGTAGCAGGGAAAAGTATTATAGACTGTGCAAATATGATTGGAATGACCCCTGCCTGGTTTACCCTTAATGGCAGATACGTGCTCTGACCCCCATAGACCTTTCTTCCAATCACCCTCTTTGCATACTGCACGGGTATCCTGCGCTGTCCCTGGGTAATATATATAACTGCTACAATCACCCCGACCATCATCACTGCCATGATTATCAGGGTGAATGAATTAATCTGCTTGTGCAAAATTAGCAGATACAACTGATGGATGGCTGTGGGTATCCTTGATACAATCCCTGCGGTAATTATAAGGGATATACCATTCCCTATACCCCTCTCAGTAACCTGCTCCCCAAGCCACATAATAAAGGCTGTCCCTGTGGTAAGTGTTATCATCGTGAATAACCTGAATGACCAGCCAGGTTGGCTGACTATCTGTAAGCCCTGGAAATGCTGGGGGTCTTCAAGCCAGAAACTTATAAAGATGGACTGGACCATGGCTAATAGAATCGTCCCATACCTTGTATACTGGACAATCTTCTTTCTGCCGTCAGATTCCTTTGCCAATTTTTCTAAATATGGAATTACCGCACATAGTAACTGCAATATAATTGATGCAGAGATATATGGCATTATACCGAGGGCAAAGATGGTAAGCTGCTCCATCGCACCACCGCTGAACATGTTCATAATCCCAAACAGGGTCCCGCCCTGCGTCTTGGATATATTTTCAAAGAACTGTGCTAATTTGGGTCCGTCTATCCCCGGGGTCGGCACATAGGCGCCAATCCTGTAGACACCGATAAGTGCAAGAGTAAACAGTATCCTTTTTTTAAGGTCTGGAATTTTGAAGGAATTTGCTAACGCCTTTAGCATGGCCACCTTTTTACTACAATACTTCTACCTTCCCGCCTGCCTTTTCTATTTTTTCCTGTGCCTTCCTGGAAAAATAGTTTGCCTGGACAATAAGAGGTTTGAGTAATTCTCCTTCTCCCAGGATTTTTACCCCATCACCCAATTTTCTTATGATTCTCTTTTCTCTTAATATCTCGGGGGTAATAGTAGAGTTTGCTTCAAATGAGTCAAGTGCACTCAGGTTAACAACTTCTATTTTTTTCTTGAACTCATTTATAAACCCTCTCTTAGGCACTCGCCGAACCAACGGCATCTGCCCGCCTTCAAAATCAGGTCTTAGATGTCCATGACCTGACCTTGCCTTTGCTCCTTTGTGCCCGCGGCAGGAAGTCTTACCATGACCGGAACCCGGTCCCATACCTCTTCTCTTAGGTTTCTTATTGGCACCAGGAGGTGAACTTAAATCTACGATTCTCATCCCTATATCTCTCTTTCAAGTCTTAATCTCTTCAGTCCGTCAACCGTTGCATGGACAACGTTGATGGCATTGTCTGATTTAAGGCATTTTGTCAATATGTCTTTGATGCCGCAAGCCTCACATAAAGCCCTGACAGGTCTGCCTGCTATTACGCCGGTTCCTGGTGATGCAGGTTTTAATAGGACCCTTGCCGCACCATGATGGCCTATAACCTCATGTGGTATCGTATTTCCCTTTATTGGCACCTGGAATACATTCCTCTTAGCCTCGTTTATGCCCTTTTTAATAGCCTCTGCTGCCTCATTCGCCTTACCCATTCCAAAACCTACGGTATCTTTTCCATCCCCAACGATAACTAAGGCACTGAATGAAAAACGCCTTCCGCCCTTTACTACCTTGGCAACCCTGTTTACGTTGATTACCTTTTCACTCCACTCTTGTCGGACAGCCTCTTTTCTAGTATTTGTTCTTTCCAAATCTAAACCCCTTTAAATTAGGCCCCGACGTAACGTCGGGGCAACTACAATATTTTGAAATTCTTGTACTCTAAAATACCAGCCCGCTCTTACGTGCTGATTCTGCGAATGCCTTAACCCTTCCATGGTACAAATATCCGCCTCTGTCAAATACTACTTTTGTAATGCCTTTACCCTTTGCATTCTCAGCGAATACCTCGCCTAACAGAGTTGCGGCTTTCACATTGCCGCCATATGGTAATTTCTCCTTGAACGATTTATCTCGTGTGGAACCACTGATAATGGTCTGCCCGTTCATATCATCTATTAATTGCACGAATAGATTAGCATGGCTCCTGTGAACGCTCAGGCGAGGGTGATTCTTTGTGCCTGCTATCTTTACCCTTATTCTTCTGTGTCTCTTTAACCTGCCGATTTCTTTTTTGTCCATATTGTTACGCCACCGTCTTTCCAGCCTTGCGCCTCACGTATTCACCTGCATACCTTATGCCCTTGCCTTTATAAGGCTCTGGTTCATAAAATGATCTTATCTCTGCTGCGACTTCACCCACCTTAACCTTATCTATTCCTTTTACAAAAATCTGATTTGGCTTTGGTGCTTCTATCACTATGCCATCAGGTATATCGTAATCTACAGGGTGCGAGAACCCTAAATGAACGTTCAGTTTCTTTCCCTGAACCTGTGCGCGAAATCCGACCCCTACTATCTCTAACTCCTTAACAAAACCTTCAGTCACGCCTTTTATCATGTTATAGATAATACTCCTGGACGTGCCGTGAAGGGACGTATCCGTTTTAGAATCTGACAGCCTCTTTACCGCGAGCTGGCTGTCCTTGAGTTCTACCTGTATGCGTTCCGGCAGATGATATTGAAGTTTGCCTTTTGGACCTTCTACGCTTAACAGATTGTTACTAATATTAATCTGGACATTCTTTGGAATTAGAATGACTTTCTTACCTACCCTGGACATATTTTACCTCTTACCACACATAACAAAGGACCTCACCGCCAACCTTTAAATCCTTAGCTTCCTTATCTGTCAATATACCGCGAGGGGTGGATAATATGGAAATACCTAAGCCCCCGAGGACCGTCGGGATATTATCCTTATGGACATAGACCCTCAAACCAGGTTTTGAAATCCTTCTTAATGACGTAATCGCAGATCTGCCGCTTTTACCGCGCTTTAAATATACCCTTAAGATACCCTGCTTTTTATCTTCAATTGGCTTATAATTACCGATAAAGCCTTCTTTTTTCAAGAGTCTGACTATTTCTAAGATTATCTTAGACCTTGGAATATCCACTATTTCCTTCTTGGCACTATTTGCATTGCGGAGCATCGTAAGTGCATCAGCTACAGAGTCGCTTATAGACATATATCGTTATCCCCCTACCAGCTTGCTTTCGTTACACCAGGTATCTGTCCCCTTGAGGCAAGTTCCCTGAAACATATTCTGCATAATTCAAATCTTCTTATGAAACCCCCGTTCCTGCCGCATAGTTTACACCTGTTATATTTTCTCGTCTTAAACTTGGGTTTCCTATTGCATTTCTCTATCAGTGCCTTTCTCGCCATAATCCCCTCTCAATCACTCTTAAACGGCATTCCTAATAACTTTAATAATTCATACGAACATTCCCGGGACGTAGGCGTAACCCCTATAATTATATCCATCCCGTGGATTTTTTGGACCTTGTCATAATCTATTTCAGGAAATATAAATTGCTCGGTTATGCCTATGGCATAATTTCCATCTCCATCAAAAGAAGTCGCAGATACCCCCCTGAAATCCCTGATTCTCGGCAGTGCCACATTAGTAAGGCGGTCCAGGAACTCATACATCCTCATCCCCCGCAAGGTGACCTTGCACCCTATAGGCAAACCTTTTCTAATTTTAAAATTTGCTATGGCCTTCTTTGCCCTCGTTATGACTGGCCGCTGACCCGTAATGAGCGCCACTTCTTCACACGCTGATTCTAAAACCTTTATATCCTGCCCCCCCTCGCCCATCCCTATATTTATGACTATCTTGGTAAGCCTCGGGACCTGAAACCTGTTTTTGAAATTGAACTTTTTCATTATGCCAGGGACAATCTCATCTCTATATCTAGTTAATAATCTCGGCACCATCTATATGACCTCACTACATCTCTTGCAAAACCTGGATTTGGTCCCATCCTCTAACGCCCTGATACCTATCCTTGTCCGTTTACTGCACCTGGCACAATATAACATCAGATTAGAGAGATGCAGAGGACTTTCCTTCTGGACCCTGCCCCACGGCATGTCCTCTCGTGTCTTCCGCAGGTGTTTTGTAACAAAATTTATCCCCTGAACCAATGCCGATTCCTTTTCAGGGAAAATTTTTATGACTTTTCCTGTCTTTCCCTTATCCTTACCTGTCTTTACCATTACCGTATCGTTACGTTTTATCCGTTTCATATCACCTCTGGAGCCAATGAGATAATCTTCATAAAGTTTTTGTCTCTCAATTCCCTCGCTATAGGGCCAAATATCCTTGTGCCCCTGGGATTATTCTGAGCATCTATAATCACTATAGCATTCCTGTCAAATCTTAAATAAGAACCATCAGAACGCCTGATAGAGTTCTTCGTCCTGACCACTACAGCCTTTACAACCTCACCCTTCTTTACTACCCCGTCAGGGATGGCTTCTTTGATATTGGCAGTGATGATATCCCCTATTTCAGCATATCTCTTCCCTGACCTGTTTAAGACCCCTATGCAGGAGGCCCGTTTTGCACCTGTGTTGTCAGCTATGTCTAATATGGTTCTCATCTGAATCATAGGACTTGCACCAACCGCCATCTCTTCTCTTTGGACAGGGGGCGTGTTTCACTAATCCTTACCTTATCCCCGGTCTTTGCTTTTTTCTCTTCATCATGAACCTTGAATTTTGAAGACCTCTTAACAACCTTATTGTATTTTGGATGCCTTACCAGCCTATCTACCCTGACCACGATAGTCTTGTTCATCTTGTCGCTGAGCACGGTCCCAATCATCTCCTTACGCGTCGGTCTCGCGGGTTTTTTATCTGACATCTGGTCTCTCCTTGTTTAAACAGGTGTTTATCCTCGCTATATCCTTTTTGATTTCCCTCACTCTGGAAGGCTTTTCAAGCCTGCCGCTCCTCCTCGCTAATTGCAAATTAAAGAGTTCTTCTTTTAATGTAGAAAGTTTATGCTCCAATTCATCCTTACTTAGATTTCTGAGGTCTTTAGACTTCAGGGGTTTCATAGATGCATCCTCTTTGCAAACCTGGTTTTAATAGGCAATTTATGGGCTGCCAGCCGCATCGCCTCTTTTGCCAATTCCTCTGGTACGCCATCTATCTCAAAGAGTATCCTGCCGCGCTTCACAACGCTTACCCAGTGGTCAACCATACCCTTTCCTTTTCCCATTCTTGTCTCTGCAGGTTTTTTGGTCACAGGCTTATCCGGAAATATCCTTATCCATACCTTTCCGCCTCTCTTAACATGCCTTGTAAGCGCCACCCTCGCCGCCTCAATCTGGGAATTAGTAATCCAAGCATTATCTAATGCTTGCAGACCATATTCACCAAAGGCTACCGTAGCACCTGTAAGTGCCCTTCCCTTCCTTCTACCTCTCTGCGCCTTGCGATACTTTACTCTCTTTGGAAACAGTGGCATGTATTACATCTCCTTTATAAATCCATACCTTCACACCTATAAGCCCATAAGTGGTAAGTGCCTCGCTGAACCCGTAGTCTATATCTGCCCGCAGGGTATGCAGAGGCACCTTGCCCTCCCTGTAACTTTCCCGCCTGGACATCTCTGCGCCCCCAAGTCTTCCGGAACACGCCACCTTTACGCCCTGGGCGCCATAATCCATTGCCAATTGAACGGCTCGTTTCATTGCCCGCCTGAAGGATACCCTTTTCTCTAACTGAAATGCTATGTTTTCCGTAACTAATTGTGCCTCTATTGCCGGATTCTTTACCTCTTGTATATCAATATAGATGGTCTTACCTGTCATCTCCTGGAGTTCATCTCTTAACCTGTCTATATCTGCCCCTTTTCTGCCGATTATGATTCCGGGTTTTGCAGTGCGGATGTTGATACGTGCCCTGTCACCAGCCCTCTCTATCTCTACCTTCGCAACGCCAGCCTGTTTTAATCTATCCTTTATATATTTCCGTAATTTAATATCTTCAAGAAGCAGCCCGGGATAATCTTTTTTCTTGGCAAACCATCTTGAATCCCATGTTTTTATATAACCCAGTCTAAGACTTAATGGGTGAACCTTCTGCCCCATACATATCTCCTATCTTTTATCCAGTTCTATTAGTATATGGCTCGTCCTCTTACGTATCCTGACAGCCCTGCCCATGGCTGCTGCCTTGAACCTCTTTAACGTCGGGCCGTCATCTGCGGCAATATTTGAGATATATAAATCCTTCTGCCTGATATCAGGATATTTCTTAACGGCATTATTTACTGCTGATTTCAGGACATTCTCCACCTGAACCCTTGCGCCCCTTTTAATGTTATGAAGGACTGATAATGCCTCAAGGACATCCCTGCCGCGCACAAGGTTTATAACCTGCCGCACCTTTCTCGGTGATACCATCGTATATCTCAAAATCGCCTTAGAAATCATATGTATTTAGTCCTTAATAAATGACATGTTACGTCTTTGCAGTAGAGTCCTTCTGCCGTGTCCCATGCCTCCTGAAAATCCTTGTAGGAGAAAATTCGCCAAGACGGTGACCGACCATATTCTCAGTAACATATACAGGGATAAATTTCATACCATTGTGGATGGAAAGTGTCAGCCCGACAAATTCAGGGGTAATCATTGACCTCCTTGACCATGTCTTTATGGGCCTCCGGTCTCTTGAGTTCTTCATCTTTTCAACCTTTTCCATCAACTTGGGTTCTACGTAAGGACCCTTTTTATGCGACCTTGACATAAGTTCACTTCCTTCTCTTAAGAATATATTTTGAAGATGGTTTGTTCTTCTTCCTGGTCTTATAACCCTTTGTGGGTTTACCCCATGGAGTGCAGGGGTGTCTGCCTCCAGACGACTTGCCTTCCCCGCCTCCTAATGGATGGTCGTGCGGATTTTGTGCTACCCCTCTGACAGAAGGTCTTATACCAAGCCATCTTGATTTACCAGCCTTCCCTATGGATATAGATGAATGGTCAATGTTCCCAACCTGTCCAATCGTTGCTTTACAGTCTAAGTGGATAAGTCTTATCTCTCCTGACGGCAATCTCAAATGAGCAAGATCACCCTCCTTTGCCATAATCTGGGCAGAACTGCCTGCACTGCGGACTATCTGGGCGCCATTACCTCTAATTAGTTCAACGTTATGGACAAGGGTTCCTAAAGGGATATTTCTTAACGGCAGGGTATTCCCCGTCTTTATCTCAGCCCCGGTTCCTGAGAGGACTTCATCATTCAGGCGGAGGTCCACAGGGCAGATAATATACCGCCTTTCTCCATCCGTATATTCTAACAGGGCAATACGTGAAGACCTATTAGGGTCATATTCTATACCTATTACCTTTGCAGGTATATTTTCCTTATCCCGTTTGAAGTCTATAATCCTTATCCTCCTCTTATGCCCTCCTCCCCTATGCCTCGTCGTAACATGACCATGGACGTTTCTTCCTCCTGACTTCCTCAAGGGGAGGGTCAGTCTACGCTCTGGATATGTCTTTGTAATCTCTTCAAATGTCGGGGTAGTCTGCCATCTTAGAGTAGGTGTTACTGGCTTATATCTCTTTATTCCCATTCTTCTTCCTCTTACGTTACGTCTATTTTACTATCTTTTTTCAACGTTACTATTGCCTTTTTCCAATCAGGTGTTTTGCCCTGCATGTAACGTACCCTCTTATTTTTACCCGGGGACACAAGCGTATTTACGTCATGGACCTTTACCTTATATATGGTTTCAACGGCTTTCTTTATTTCCATCTTATTTGCAGTCATATCAACATGGAAAAGATATTTATTGTCCGGCTGAATTCCGGTCCCTTTCTCTGTGCGCAATAATCCTTTAATTATATCACGTGCTTCTAACATCTGTCTTTAAAATCCTCTCTGTCAGCTTTTCCAATCCTGCCTTTGTAATAACTAACCTATGGCAGGTTAAAATATCATATGAATTTATAGCATCAAAACCCCGGATCTTTACCCCTGGTATGTTTCGTGATGACCTTATAATATTTGGCTCCAATTTATCCACGAGAATCAGCAGCCTGTCAGTTGAGTGAAGATTCAGGTCTTTAAGCATGGATGCAAAATCCTTTGTCTTTGAGGTATTTATGTTTAATTCATTAATGACTGTAAACTCATTGTCATTGACCTTTGCATTTAAGGAAGAGATTAGCGCCAGTCTCTTTGCCTTATTCGGTATGGAATAATAGTAATCGCGGGGATGAGGTCCAAATACTATGCCGCCGCCTCTCCACAAAGGTGAACGTATAGAGCCTGCACGTGCCCTGCCTGTGCCCTTTTGGCGCCATGGCTTCTTCCCGCCGCCGCGGACGTGACTCATCGTTTTGGTAGAGGCTGTCCCTGAGCGTTTATTTGCTTCATACATCCGGACAGCCTGATGTAAAAGGGGCTTATTTACCTCTCCGCTGAATATCTCTTTATTCAGTTCTATTTTTTCAGTCTCTTCGCCTTTTGTATTATATACTGGTAATGCCACTATCTTTTCTTTGCCTTTCTAATAAGGACATAGCCATTCTTAGGTCCCGGGACAGACCCTTTTATCGCAAGCATGGAATTTTCAGGGTCTATCTTTATTACCTCTAAATTCTGAACCGTATTCTTCTCATGCCCCATATGACCCGGAAGATGGTGTCCTTTAAATACCCTTGATGGGTCAGAACTGGAACCTATTGAACCAGGCCTTCTGTGAGACGTTGAACCATGCGTTTTAGGCCCGCCCTTCCAATGCCATCGTTTTACGCCGCCTTGAAACCCCTTGCCGATAGACGTTCCTGTAACATCCACAAATTCACCCGCTTTAAAATCCAGTTTCACGCTATCGCCCTTAGTCCAGGTTTCATCCGGTGCAGTTCGTATCTCTCTGACAAATCTCTTTGGGGAAGAGTTTGCCGATTTAAATCTGCCAATGTCGGGTTTATTTGTCCGGGATTCCTTTTTATCTCCAAAACCTAACTGAATAGCAGAATATCCGTCAGTTTCTTTAGACTTTACCTGTAAGACAGGACATGGACCTGCTTCAATAAGGGTAACAGGAACAATGTTTCCGTTATCCCTGAATATTTGAGTCATTCCTATTTTTTTACCTAAGATTCCCGTCATTTTATTTCCACATCCACCCCGCTGGGGAGGTCTAACTTCTTCAATGCATCTATAGTTTTAGCAGTCGGCTCTATTATATCCATAAGCCGCTTGTGCGTCTTTATCTGGAATTGTTCCCTTGACTTTTTATCAATATGCGGAGAGCGGAGCACCGTATAATCCTCTCTCTTAGTAGGTAAAGGTATGGGGCCTGAAAGCCTTGCACCAGTCCTTTTAACAGTATTGACTATTTCCTCTACTGATTGGTCTAATATCCTGTGGTCATAAGCCTTTAATTTAATTCGTATCTTTTGCGTCATTTTATAATCTCGCTTATTACCCCTGCCCCTACTGTCCTGCCGCCTTCCCTTATCGCAAACCTCTGCTCCTTCTCCATTGCTACCGGCGTGATTAACTCTATCTCCAAACTTGCATTATCCCCGGGCATCACCATCTCTACCCCTGCCTGCAGCGTCGCTATCCCTGTCACGTCTGTCGTCCTGAAATAATACTGCGGCCTGTATCCATTGAAAAACGGCGTGTGCCTCCCGCCCTCTTCCTTTGTCAAACAATATACCTCTGCCTTGAACTTTGTATGCGGCGTTATGCTCCCGGGCGCTGCCAATACCTGTCCCCGCTCCAAATCCTTCTTCTCCATTCCCCTCAATAATACCCCTACGTTATCACCTGCCTGTCCCTCGTCCAATAACTTCCTGAACATCTCTATACCCGTTACTACCGTCTTCCTTGTCTCAGGCCTCATCCCTACTATCTCTACTTCATCGTTTATATGGACCTTCCCTCTCTCTATCCTCCCTGTCCCTACCGTCCCCCTGCCTGTTATCGAAAATACGTCCTCTATTGACATCAAAAATGCCTTCTCTACGTCCCTCTTTGGCAACGGTATATACTCATCTACTGTCTTCAGTAATTCAAGTATAGGACCGCAATTACTGCATCCATCCTTTGCGCATGCACAATTCATCGCATTTAACCCGGATCCCCTTATCACAGGTATCTCTTCCCCGGGAAATTCATACTTCGTCAATAACTCACGCACCTCTAACTCCACTAACTCCAATAACTCCTTGTCCTCTACCGCATCTACCTTGTTCAAAAATACTACCATCTTAGGCACTCCTACCTGCCTCGCTAACAATATATGTTCCCTCGTCTGCGGCATCGGCCCGTCTACTGCACTTACCACTAATATCGCACCATCCATCTGCGCCGCACCTGTTATCATGTTCTTTATGTAATCTGCATGTCCGGGACAATCCACGTGCGCATAGTGCCTCTTTTCTGTCTGGTATTCTGCATGATGTACGTTTATCGTTACGCCTCTCTCCTTCTCCTCAGGCGCATTGTCTATCTCTTCATAACTCTTCTCTACTGCCAATCCCCTCTTCCCTAATACCTTCGTTATTGCACTCGTCAACGTCGTCTTCCCATGGTCTACGTGCCCTATTGTCCCTATATTTATATGCGGTTTAGTCCGCTCAAACTTCTCCTTAGCCATTTCTAAACACCTCCTT
>CAYVEO010000072.1:0-10993 GCA_964449965.1 uncultured Planctomycetia bacterium | reverse complement strand
CTGATAGCGGTATTCGGGGCAAGCAATCTTATACCAATGGAGATAGAGAAGAAGAGGAAAACGGGTCAAAGGTGTTAAAATTTGACCATCCAAGAGAATCATTGGAATCTTTTTTCTTGCGGGTAATCGTGGGTAAAAAAGAGGATGAAAAGAATCCTAAAGATTAATCACAAACAAGGGAAAGTCTTACTGCTAAACATATGGAAACATGTTTAATTGGAAAAGCAGGGTATTAGGAGGAAGGATTAGCCGATGAGTAGTCCAGGACAGCGTAAGCATTGTATGTTAAAGCGATTATCTATCGTTTTATTTCTTGTCTTTATTTCCGGAAGTGTAGTTTTTGGATGGGATTTTTCAAAACATAATATTCCTTTGGAAGAAATACACAGTGGAGGTCCGCCAAAAGACGGCATTCCCGCTTTAACAGATCCAAAGTTTGTAACGAATAATAAAGCAACCTTTTCAGATCCTGATGACCGGTTTTTGGGATTCTTTGAGAATGGAGAAATCAAGGCATATCCTTTTAGTGTATTAGAAAAAGTTTCTTCTTTACCAGATCAAATAGACGGGGAAACAATTACTGTTAATTTTGATAAAGAAGAAAAAACTGCATGGATTGAATCTCAAAGAGGTGAAATTGTGCCTTCAGTGCAGGTATACTGGTTTGCATGGTATGCCTTTTATCCAAATACCAATATTTTTATATTTAAGAAATGATATCATTGCTGTCCGAATTACGTCATTCTGAGCGAAGCGAAGAATCTTATTACGGCGAGATTCTTTGTAGCTGCGCTCCTCAGAATGACAAACGTAACTTCATCGTCGGTATTCATAGGCTAATTTGGACACGAATGACGTAAGATATAAAAATTTGAATAGAAAAAAATACTTGACAGTTTGTCTTTTATGTGCTATATTTATAGTGGTAGGGGGTATGAGTATATGAGGGGGTATGTGATATGTCTGTGAAAAAGGGCTGCATTACAAAGGTAAGAGGGATTGAGATTTTAGACCGTTTAAGCCGTATAGAAGGGCAAATCAGAGGCATGAAAAAGATGGTGAAAGATGAGCGGTATTGCCTGGATGTCCTCCAGCAGGTATCTTCTACCTTTGAGGCACTAAGAGGCGTAAGCAAGGTTATTATGCGTAATTATCTGGAGATATGTGCCACTGATACGTTGCAATCTAAAAATAAGCAAAAACAGGAAAGAATCTACAAGGAGATGATGGACATAATCTACAAGTTTACAAAGTGACAAGAGAGGGGTGATCCAGATGAAAAGAAGAATTGAGATATTTACAGCAGATTGCCTGAAGTGTAAAGAGGCATTGGAGATTATAAGACAAGAAGCTTGTGATGAATGCGAAATTATTGAAAGACACTGTTCAAATAAAAGGGGTTCCCATACGGCTAATGACCATCTTATTGATCCGGTTCCAACAATAACTGCGGATGGAAAGATTGAACTTTGCGGGTAACTCAACTGAAAGTCTAATGAAGGAGGGATGATTCATGAAAGCAAAGAATTTAGGGATATTTTCAGCGTTCTTTGCCTCTATTTGTTGTTTTGGGCCACTTATATTGGTTCTGGTTGGACTGGGAGGTTTAGGCATAGGTGCAGTGATTGGTAAATACCATTGGTGGTTCTTGGGTGGTGGGATTTTGTTACTTACCATTGCATGGAGATATTATTTTAAGGAAAAGAAGTCCTGTGAGTTAAAGTCCTGCCAGATGGAGAATAAGCGTCTGACCCAGATTATCCTTACACTTGCGACCCTGGTAGTAGTCTTTTTTGTAGGTTTAAATCTCTATTCATATTTAGGTAAATCTGTAGATATAAACAGAATATCGCCTGTTGGCAATGTAGAGGCCGTTATTATCCCCGTAGAGGGTATGAGTTGTTTTACCTGTGAGATTTCAGTCACATCGGCACTTAAAAAGGTGTATGGAGTAGTAAGTGCAAGTGCCTCAGTTAATGATAAAATTGCCAAGGTTACATATGACCCAAATAAAACGGATATTAGTAATTTAGTAGAGTCAATAAATAAGACTGGCTATAAGGCCATTGTGCCAAGGAAGTAAAAGGTGTATGATAAGGAACTAAATCAACCGGGACACTCTTGCTGTAGTATCACTACGGGTGGGGAAACTTCTATTTGCAAAGAGTGCGGCAGCAAGGGAAAATCTGTCAAGGAGATAACCTTAAAAAGTCTTGTTAAGGAGTCAAAACTTGGAGGTATCAAAAATTTCACAGGATTATGTTTTTGTGAGACGTCTACTTGTAAAGTTGTTTATTTTAATAATGAGCAAAATTTCTATTTGCATAAGGAAGATGTTAAAATTATGGTTGGCATAAAGGAAACAAAAGGCCCCATTCCGATATGTTATTGCTTTGGATGGACGCAAGATAGGATTTTTAGCCAGATTAAACAACAGGGATACAGCCGCGCTGTCCAAGAAATCAGTGCCAAGGTAAAATCAGGAGAATGTGCCTGCGAGGTAAAAAATCCTTCTGGAAGATGTTGCCTTGGCGAGGTGAATAAATGGGTTAAAAGAGGTATGGAACTTTATGATAAGAGAAAGGAGTCATGATGGCTAAATTTGATTTAATCATTATCGGCGGTGGTGCAGCAGGATTTGCCGCCGCAATTAAAGCGGATGAATTGAGAGGGGGAAGATAATGAAGAAAACTATTATAACAGGTATATTGGTAAGTTTTCTGGCAATGTCAACATTGCCTCTAAATGCTGAGATTGAACAGGCAACTTTAAGGGTTGATGGACTATCATGTCCTTTCTGTGCCTATGGTCTGGAAAAAAAGATTACAAAGATAGAAAGTATTAAAAACTACGATGTTGATATGAAAGATGGGAGGGTCTTTGTAGGCTTTAAACCAGATGCACAGATTGAACTTAATGCCTTTGAGAAGGCAGTGAAGGAAGCAGGCTTTACCTTAAGAAGTATCTCCTTACGTGTGAAAGGGAAAATCCAGCAGTCTGAAGAGGGGTTAATTTTAGTCACGGAAAGAAACAAGGAGAAGTTTCTCCTTGTTGAAAGTGAAACCATATACCATAGGTACAAACATGGAGAAGTGCCAAAAGCATTAGGAGATGATCTGGAAAAGAGACTCATTGCTCTTAAAGAGCAGGGGAAAGAAGTTTTGATTGAGGGGGTTATCCATAAACATGAAGGGTTTCCTATTGGCCTGGCTGTGGAAAAATTGGATGAGCTATAAGTATGAAAGTATTGGGTTTTTACTCATGTTTTATGTTAGCCTCCTTTGCCTTTACTTCTTATAGTTTTGCTGTCCCGATTAACAGCGATGTGGCACTTACTCCCTATAAGGGACAGACTATAATCAGGAGTCAAGTAAGGTATACAAAAAAGACTACTGACCCAACAGAACAGAATAGAGATATGCAAATATGGATGTTTCCAAACACCTTTGTTTATGGTGTAACGGAAAAGTTTGCAGCCTCCCTCACAATGCCTTATATAGAGAAAGAATTGAAATCTACTACTCAAGGCAGTCGTTCTACTGCAATAGATTCAGGTATCGGTGATATTACACTGATGGCAAAATATCGTATCTGGAGAACGGATTTGCCAGGCGAGACACGCCGTTTTTCTTTAGTTGGAGGATTGGAATTACCCACTGGCGATGATGAAGCGCAACTTAAACTCGGCTCTGGCTCTATTGACCCTATTGCAGGGATTTTATTTACGATTCAATCTCTTGGGCAGGAATTTGATATTGACCTTACCTATCAGTCTAATACTGAGTCAAATAATTTTGAATTCGGAGACGTTTTAAAGTATAACCTTGCTTACCAGAAGAGAGTATTACCGCAGGTCTTGCCGGAAAGAGGGGTATATTCGCAGGTTAATCTCGTTCTGGAGTTTAACGGAGAGTATGCGCAAAAAGATAAATCTGGCGGCAGCAGGGTTAAAGATTCCGGTGGGAATACTTTATTTATTTCCCCTGGCATTCAGTGGGCATCTAAAAGATGGATTTTAGAAACCTCTATACAGTTACCTATAATCCAGGACCTGAACGGAAGTCAATTAGAGACAGATTGGACAGTGGTTACAAGTATACGTCTAACATTTTA
This sequence comes from uncultured Planctomycetia bacterium, assembly GCA_964449965.1. Lineage (GTDB taxonomy): Bacteria > Omnitrophota > Gorgyraeia > CAYVEO01 > CAYVEO01 > CAYVEO01. The sequence continues at coordinate 6,880 of CAYVEO010000072.1, read as the reverse complement.
AAAAAGGGGGATGAGTAATGAAAGCGAGAAATTTTTGGATATTTTCAGCGTTCTTTGCCTCTATTTGCTGCCTTGAATAAAGAAATGACGCATTTTAAAGAATACGACCGTCTCGCTCCAATCTATGACCGTAAATGGAGCCGTTACATACAGGCTACACTTAATAAGTTTATAGAATACTGCCCCTTCACTGAAGAAGATATCCTGGATGTGGCGTGTGGCACTGGTGAATTGGAAAGGATACTCCTGACCCGCTACGGTAAGATTAAAATTACAGGTTGTGATATCTCCTCTGCCATGCTTGAAGTTGCTAAGAAGAAATCGACAGGATTTAACAACGTTTCTTTTATTGAATGCCCATCAGATAAAATCCCATTAGAAGACAAATCAAAAGATGTGATTATTTGCTGTAATTCTTTTCATTTTTTTAATCGTCCTGAAGATGCCCTTATGGAATGGCACCGTATTTTGCGTCAGAGTGGCAGGGTGTTCATTTTAGATTGGTGCCGGGATTTTTGGATATGTAAAGTTTTTGAATTTTTTAAACATATAGATAAAAACCATCACCATATCTATACAGTAAGCGAACTGTCGTCTATGCTTGCCGCTCATCGTTTCAGGAGTATACGAAACTGGCGGTTTAAGGTTGGATGGTTCTGGGGGATGATGGCTTTATCCGGGCAAAAAAATTTATGAATAAATTTTTTTAAAATTTTGTTTACTATAATAGGGATAAATTTGGTATAGAGGCAATAAATAAAACAGGCTATAAGGCGAGTATGCCCAAATAAGAAAGGAATTACGATGACAAAGTTTGATTTGATCATTATCGGCGGTGGTGCAGCAGGATTTGCTGCCGCAATTAAGGCAGATGAATTAGGTGTGAAGACCTTGATAGTAAACTCAGGGCTTCCGATGGGCGGGACATGTGTTAATGTTGGATGTGTTCCCACGAAGTTTTTGTTAGAAGTGGCAGGGGATTATTATAAGATAAACCATAGGCGTTTTTATTCTCTGTCTTCATTTGGGAAGATTGATTTTACCAAACTTATGAGAGAAAAAGACGAGTTGGTCAATTCTTTAAGAAAATCTAACTATCAGGATGTGCTTGAAAACCTACCTAATGTAACCTACAAAGAGGGCAAGGCAAATTTTATATCTGAAAATGAAATAGAAATAGATGGTGAAAAATTCAGTGCTTCTAAGTTTATCATTACTACTGGTTCCTCAACAAAGGTTATCCCTATTGAATGTTTGAAAGAAATAGGATTCTTAACTAACCGAACTATCCTGGAATTAAAGAAATTGCCAGAGAGTCTATTGGTTATTGGTGCAGGCCCTATTGGTTTGGAATTTGGCCAGATATTTTCAAGATTGGGCAGCAAAGTCATAATCGTAGAATTGATGGAACGAATTTTACCCCAGGCAGTGCCAGTAATTTCTGATGAACTAAGAAAATCTTTAGAAGGAGAAGGGATAAAGATAATAACAGGTGCCAGGACAAAGAAATTAGAGAAGAGGAATGGAAAGAAGATTATCCTGCTTGAAAAAGATGGTAAATCTGAAGAGATTGAGGCAGAAGAGGTATTATTATCTACTGGTGTAGTCGGCAATAGCAAGGGTTTGGGACTGGAGAATATAGGGGTAGAGGTTGATAAGAATGGATTTGTTAAGGTAAATAAATACTTAGAGACATCTAAACCTAACATCTATGCCGCAGGCGATATAATCGGTGCACCGTGGCTTGAGACGATAGCTGCAAAGGAGGGAAACATTGCTGTTCAAAACGCATTTAAAGATTCAAAGACAGAGATGGATTTCGCTAATATCCCATACGCTGTCTTTACTTCACCCCAGGTTGCAAGCGTTGGAATGAAGGAATTCGAGTATTTGGAGAAATATGGCAGATGCCTGTGCTCAACAGTTAGAATGGATAGGGTACCCAAGGCAAAGGCAATTAAAGATATAGATGGACTTATTTTCATGGTGCTTGACCATAATACAAAGAAGATTGTTGGTGTACATATAGTCTCAAGCCTTGCATCAGAGATAATCCACGAGGCGACTTTAGCAATCAGGTCAGGATTTACCATTGATGATATCATTGATACTGTCCACGTATTCCCCACTTTTTCCGAGGCAATAAAGATTGCAGCACAGTCATTTAAACATGATGCTAAAAGAATGAGTTGCTGCGTGGAATAAATAAGGGTAGCCCCTGTTAATAAATTATTTTTGAATAAATCTGATGGAAAGTTTGTTATATAAAATAAGAGCATAATAACGTGAGTATCAAGAAAAGTATGAAAAAATATGACAAAATAGTTATAGTTAGTATCTTAAGTATGATATTTATTCTGAGGACTACCATGGCAAATTCAGAAGAGCCTTATACAAACCGCCTCATCAAAGAGAAAAGTCCCTATCTATTACAACATGCCCATAATCCTGTGGACTGGTATCCATGGGGAGATGAGGCTTTTGATAAGGCAAAGAAAGAAGATAAGCCTCTCTTTCTCTCTATTGGCTACTCTACCTGTCATTGGTGCCATGTCATGGAAGAAGAATCTTTCTCTAATCCTGATGTTGCCAGGATTATGAATAAATATTTTGTCTCTATTAAAGTAGATAGAGAAGAGCGTCCAGATATAGATGGTATATATATGAGTGCAGTTATGGCGATGACCGGAAGTGGCGGATGGCCATTGACAGTTTTCTTAACACCTGATAAGAAACCTTTCTATGGAGGGACGTATTATCCGCCAGAAGACAAGTGGGGTAAGCCAGGACTTAAAACTATTCTTAATTCCATTGCTGATGCCTGGAAGAATCGTAGGGACGAAATACTTAGTTCTGGTGAATCCTTAACACAGGCAATCCGGCAGCAATCTGTATCCAGCAGTAAGAAAACTTTTCCCTTGAATAAAGATACCCTTGAGAAAGCCTATACTCAATTCTTTCAAAGATTTGATTCTTGCTACGGAGGTTTTGGTGACGCACCCAAATTTCCAAGCAGCCACTCACTCTCTTTTCTTCTTAGATACTGGAAAAGAACTAAAGAAGCAAAATCCATTGAGATGGTTGAAAAAACCCTTGCTTCCATGTCAAAAGGTGGGATGTATGACCATATTGGTGGTGGATTCCACCGTTATTCCACAGATGGCCAGTGGCGGGTTCCTCACTTTGAGAAGATGCTCTACGACCAGGCTATACTTGCTAAATCTTATCTTGAGGCGTATCAGGGGACAGGAAAGGAAGAGTATGCCCAAACGGCACGGGAGATTTTTGAATATATTCTTCGGGATATGACCCATCTTGAAGGCGGATTTTATTCTGCTGAGGATGCAGATTCACCTTCCCCGGAAAATCCCAAGGAAAAGAAGGAAGGTGCCTTCTATTTATGGAGTAAAGATGAGATTATTAATATCTTAGGAAAGGAACAAGGCGAGATATTTAGTTACTATTTTGGTGTAGAGCCTAAAGGCAATGCCCTTCAGGACCCTTTTGGAGAATTTAAAGGAAAGAATATCTTGTATGTTGCACACAACTTAGAAGAGACTGCCAGGCGTTTCAAGAAATCCCATGTAGAAATAGAGAAGATTATCAAGAGTTCTAATGAGAAACTTTTAACTATTCGCTCCAAGAGACCAAGACCGCATCTTGATGATAAGATTATTGTTGACTGGAATGGATTGATGATTTCAAGTCTTTCCTTTGGCTCAAGAGTGCTGAATGAACCTCGCTACCGTGAAGCCGCAGAGAGGTCAGCCCAATTCATTCTTAAACACCTCGTTCGTGAAGACGGAAGGCTCCTCCATCGTTACCGTGATGGCGAATCAGCGATTCCCGGGACGATTGAAGATTATGCCTTTTTTATTCATGGGCTCTTTGACCTTTATGAGGCGACCTTTAACCCTGATTATCTAAAAGAGGCAAAGCGACTCGCAAACGAGATGCTACGGCTTTTCTGGGATGAATCAAATGGGGGGTTCTTTTTTACAGCGGTAGACGCTGAGAGATTACTCATTCGTCAAAAAGAGATTTATGACGGAGCGATTCCTTCGGGAAATTCTATCGCCGCCCTGGATTTGATAAGGCTGGGTAGGCTAACAATGGAGAAAAATTTTGAAGCAAAGGCAGAACTCCTTTTTAAAACTTTCTCAAATGAAATTTCACAGGCGCCAAATGCCTATCCCCAGATGCTCATAGCCCTGGATTTTGCATTAGGTCCATCAAAAGAGATTGTCCTTGCGGGAGATATAAATGCAAAAGAAACGGCTCAGATGCTCAGAAGTATCTATAAACGGTTTATCCCAAATAAGGTCGTGGCATTTCGTCCTGCTAAAGAGAATGAGGCAGAGGGTGTAGTCAACCTTATACCATTCATCAAAGACCAAATGCCCATGGATGGCAAGACGACTGCTTATATCTGTGAGAATTATGTCTGTAAATTACCTGCAACAGACCTAAAGAAAACAGAAGAACTGTTGGATGAAAAATAATTCAATTAAATGAAGAAATAGTCTTCAATTAAGAGAGAGGAGGTGGGAGATGAAGAGGTTATTGGGGTTTGTGATAGTTGCTGTGGCAATGATTACGTTGGGTCTGTCCGGGTGTAAGGAGCAGTCCAAGTCGGAACAGCCGTCCACGTCAACGGAGCAGCCGTCAAAGACGGAACACCCATCCACGGAGCATCCGTCAAAGACGGGGGAACACCCGTCAGCAGAGGAGCCGACATGATATTCAAACTCTTGAGTGCGGCATGAAATGCAGGAATTGGAGGTTGGGTATGAAATGTCTAAAAGCAATAGCGGCGGCCGGCTCAGTTTGCGCTGTGCTTGCCGCTGGTTATTTAATGGGGAATACGGAGCCGGATGTGTCCGGCTCCATACCTAACGTAGTAACGGCAGATATACAGGCCGGAATAGAGAAATACATAGAGGAGCAGGCTAACCATGGAGGTGGTTATTTCAGGTTCTCCTCAGACGGCAAGGAATACTTGTTTAAACTGGTGCGTGTTCATACTGAATATCTGGCGAATCTTGGTCCACGCCGCCATTTTGCCTGCGTAGATTTAGTCGCTACCTCTGGTGATGTATATGACGTAGATTTCTTTCTTTCCGGGGACCCCGGCACGATGACTGTAACCGAGACCACCCTGCACAAGCTCAACGGCATTCCCTCCTACGTCTGGGAGCAGAACAAGAAAGGTACCTGGCAGAGGGTCCCAATAAAAGGCGCATCACCAAAACTGCTTGGGTTAATAAGAGGCATAGATGAGTTTGAGTTTCTGTACAGGGTGAAACTGCCTGCCATAACTGATACGGCCCGCATGTGGATTCCTTTGCCGGCCTCGGACGCATTTCAGACGGTTGACATTAAGTCCATCAATGCCCCTGAAAATAGACGGGTACTAAAGGATAGCAGGTACGGCAATAAGGTTCTTTTCTTTGAACTCGGCACGGAAGACAGTGAAAAGACCGTGGATATCCGCTATCAGGTTCAGCGTATTGAAAAGGCATCCTACGCTACACAGTCCGATGATCCGGAAGAGTACCTTAAGTCAGATAGTCTTATTCCGGTTAACGACAAGTTCAGGGACATAGCTGAGGGAGTTGTTCATGGCAAGAAGGGCGACCTTGTCCGGGCCCGGGCTCTTTATGACCACGTCATTGAACGTCTGCGCTACATAAAGGTGGGTTCTGACTGGGGCAAGGGAGATGCCGTGTATGCCTGCGATGCCGGAACAGGAAACTGCACTGAATATCATTCTTATTTTATCGCTCTGGCAAGAACTATTGATATTCCGGCGCGTTTTGCCATTGGTGTGTCAATCCCTTCGGAGCGAAATGATGGAGGCGTTGACGGCTATCACTGCTGGGCAGAGTTCTATGCTGAAGGAAAATGGTGGCCTGTTGACATCTCCGAAGCCGATAAATACTCAAGTTTATCAACCTACTATTTCGGCCACCATCCGGCAAACCGTTTTGAATTCAGCCGCGGCCGTGACCTTGTGGTTGAGCCGGCTCCGGCTTCAGGCCCGATCAATTTTCTTGCCTATCCGGTGCTGGAGATAGGCGGCAAGCCGGTGAAAGTCCAAGTAGAGTTTTCCTTCAATAGAAACGTGGCACGTAGACAGCAGCCCACATAAGGACTACAATATTCTCAACGAGTAGATTTGAGGTTAATATATGCGGAAAGAATCTTCTGTTTTAATCTATGGAACGGTCATTTCCATAGCTGCCTTAATAACTTTTAAGGCGGCTCATTTTTATCTGCACGGTTTATGCAACTGTCTTCCCGGGAAACTATTTGAATACGTCATTCCGGGTTCCGGATTTATAGCGGTCATTCTCCTGACTAACAAGACCATCTCAAAGTTGATAAAACAAAGAGAGTCTGAATCTGAAAAACTACAGAAGACATATGAGACGATGGATGGTGTCTCAAAAATAAGCGATGCAATGCTTTCTGATTTTAAACTAAATAAATCGGACCGGATTGGAAACTACTTGAAGATCATAGGCGTTATTTTGGGGACAGAAGGCGTGAAGTTGAAAAATAAATCTGATGCGTGCCTTCTTGCATTTGTCAATAGCAGGGATAGTACCCTTGAAGGCAACGTCATTTACAAAAATGGCGAAGAACTCGTTGTAAATGATCAACTTATCAAAATTGACATGAGTTCCGGAACAGCAATCACACAAGGTATAAACGATGTGAAATTTTCTAACTGGTCAGGTAGCGGCGGTTCCATAGAGGAATACCAGAAAAAATTTGATTATGCGGTAAGACAGAAAGTCGGGACTATAAGAAATTTCATAACATACAGATTCAGCGGGTTTGAGGAAGGGTCTCTTATATTTTTTAATTATGAAAA
>CAYVEO010000071.1:1554-11032 GCA_964449965.1 uncultured Planctomycetia bacterium | reverse complement strand
CTATTCTCATCCATTGTCCCGACTGTGACCCTTATGAAATTATCCATGTCCCAGGGTTTCATATCCCTGATAATGACACCTAACTTCAACATCTTCTCAAATACCCGTGTACTGTCCCTGCCTGCATCTATAAGGATAAAGTTAGTTACGCTCGGCACATATCTGATACCAAGCCTTTTCAGATTATTGTAAATATACTCCTTGCCTTTTGAAACTAACTTCAATGTCTTCCTGAGGTGCCCTTCATCATCTAATGCAGCCAAAGCACCTGCCTGGGCCAATGAGTTGACATTGAACGGCTCCCGGACACGGTTCATATAGTTTATCATATCCGGATGGGATATACCATACCCTACCCGAAGCCCGGACAGACCATAGACCTTGGAGAACGTCCTTGCGATTATCAGGTTTCTATCCTTTAAGTATCTCATCATATCAGGATAATCTCTTTCCCGGACAAATTCATAGTATGCCTCATCAAAAAATAATATTAAATCCTCTGGCAGTCCTTTAAGAAATGCTTCAACTTCTTTCTTTGTCACGTATGTCCCATTCGGATTGTCAGGATTTGCTATAAAAACGAGTTTCGTCTTCTTCGTTATCGCTTTCTTTATCTCTTTCAGGTCGTATCTAAAATCCTTCATCGGCACTGATACCACCCTGCCATTCTGGGCTATAATTGCAAGTTTATATACTAAGAATGTCCTATCCGCTATAATAGCCTCATCACCCTCATTTAAGAATGCCCTCACTGCCAGGATTATTATCTCATCCGAACCGTTTCCTATTATCAGATTAGATGGCTGGACCTTGAGCCTTTGGGCTAACCTTTCTTTTAAATAATGGCAGTTCCCATCAGGGTATCTGTTTATCCGGGAAATGGACTTCTTTATTGCCGTAACAGCCTTCTTTGAAGGACCAAGGGCATTCTCATTAGAAGCCATCTTTATGACATTCTTTAACCCTAATTCCCTCTGGACCTCTTCAATGGGTTTGCCAGGCTGGTATGGCTTTATATTTAATATATTTTCTCTTGCTAACATCCTGAGTCACTCTTCCCTGGGATACGAACCGAGGAGCTTCAAATACCTGCATCCCTTTTCTAACTCCTCTAATGCCTTTACTACGTGGCGTGTCTCCACATGTCCTTCCATATCTATGAAAAAGCAATATTCCCACGCCTTCTTTTTGGATGGTCGTGACTCTATCTTCGTCAGATTGATATTATGCCTTTTAAAAGGAACGAGCATATCATGTAATGCCCCTATCCTGTCCTTAATAGAGAACAGAATAGAGGTCTTGTCCTTACCTGTAGGTTTTGGTATGGACTTTCCTATTACAAGAAATCTTGTAACATTGTGAGCGCTATCCTCTATTGAGGAAGCGGCTATATCAAGCCCGTAGATGGATGCTGCCAATCTACTGGCAATGGCAGAGGCATATTTTTCTTTAGATGTAATCTCTGCCGCCCTGCTCGTGCTTGACACCTCTATCAATTCAACCCCGGGCAAGTTGGACTCAAGCCATAACCTGCACTGGGCAAACGCCTGAGGATTAGAATAAACCTTTTTTATAGAATCAAGTTTGCACTTAGCTAACAGATTATGAGAGATATCCAGAATTACTTCCGAACATATCTTCAGGTCAGATTCCACAAACATATCTAATGTGTGGTCCACGGCCCCTTCTGTAGAATTCTCAATCGGCACTACCCCGTAGTCTGAACGTCCCTTCTCTACCTCTGCAAATACGTCTTTGATGCTGCCGCAATCTACATATGCTACAGAACTGCCAAATTTCTTTAATGCTGCTATGTGGGTAAATGTGGCGGGAGGGCCAAAATATGCTATCTTGAGGGGTTTCTCTAATGCCAATGCAACTGACATTATCTCTCTGTAAATAGCCTTTATTGATTCATTGGATAACGGACCCCTGTTATTAGCAAGAAGTCTGTCATAGACCTGTTTTTCTCTATCAGGGACATAGGTCTGGGATTTACCCTTTGCCTTGAGATGTCCGATTTTTAGAGCCAGCCTGGTCCGGCGATTCAACAGTTCTAATATCTTTAAATCTATCCCGTCAATCTGTCCCCGCAGTTTCTCCAGATTCGCTAACTTCAACTTTTTCACCTGCCTTCATCTCTGATATTCCCTTCTTTTCTTCTTCAGGCAATTGAATGTCTGCCTCACTAAACTCCTTAAGATTTGGTAACTCGTCAAGTGAATTCAATCCAAAATATAGCAGGAATTCCTTAGTTGTACCATATAATATGGGACGTCCCGGGACGTCCTTTCTGCCTGTTATCCTTATGATATTCCTATCCATAAGATTCTTTACCACGCCATCTACGTTTACCCCTCTGATAAATTCAATGTCTGCCCTCGTTACCGGCTGGCGGTAGGCGATAATTGCCAATGTCTCAAGGGCAGGGCCTGAGAGCCGGTTCGTCTGTCTTGACTTATATATCTTCTTAAGCCATTCCCCGTATAGAGGGTCGGTTGCCATCTGGAATCCGCCTGCCACCTCAACGAGCCTGAAACTCCTCTTTTCCTTTTCATACTCATCCCTCAATCCCTCTATAACGGTCCTGATAATCCTGCCATCTGCACCGTCCAATACTTCACGCATCTCATTGATGGAAACGGGCTGGTCACTGGCAAACAGGATTGCCTCAATAATTCTTTTTAATTCTTCGTCGTTCATAGAATCTACACACCCACAATCTTCACTTTGGGCTCTATGTTCGCCTCATTTCTCATAATCTCTATCTCTCCAAATAATGAGCGCTGGAGGACGATAATTTCTTTGAGACGGATTAATTCCAGGACTGCAAGAAACGTTGCTATAATTTCTATCTTGCTGCGTGCATTTTCAAATAACCGGGTAAAATAGACTGTCCGCTCTGCCATCAGCATGTGCAGCAATTGATGCACCTTCTCTTCTACTGTAACCTCATCCTTTATAATCTCCTGGAATGCCTCTTTGGGTATGCCCTCTATCACCTTGGAAAAGGCAGAGATTAGATCAAATAAACTCGCTTCAAAAAATGTTCCTTTTTCCTCATCTTCTGCCGGACTAACCCTGGTGAAGACATTCCTTTGTCCCAATTCCCGCTCTTCTAATTGTTTTGCAGCCTCTTTAAACTTCTTATATTCCAATAGCCTCCGGACAAGTTCAGCCCTGGGGTCCTCCTCCTCTTCCTCTAACTCTTCCAATTCTTCAGGCGGCAGCAGCATCCTTGATTTTATATGCATCAGTGTTGCAGCCATCACTAAGAATTCACCGGCAATGCTCAGGTCCAGGAGTTTCATCAATTCTAAATATTCCAGATACTGTTCTGTAATCCTGGCAATGGGTATATCACATATATCAATTTCTTCCTTCTTAATCAGAAATAGCAGGAGGTCTAACGGCCCTTCAAAGATTTCTAACTTTACTTTATAACTCATATTACCTTATGAACCCTATTGCTTCCTTCACTTCTTTCATCGTTTCATTCGCCACAGAAGACGCCCTGGATGCCCCATCTCTTAAAATCAGGTCTATTTTCTCTGCACCGGATGCTAACAATTCCGTTCTCCTTTTTCTATAAGGAACAAGTGCCTCATTCAGGCAGGGGATTAACTTTCTTTTGCAGTCCACACAGCCGATAGTGCCTTCCTTGCAGTGAATGGCAACCTCTTTGAGGATCTGTTCGTCCTTCTGGTACAGTTTATGAAGGCTATATACAGGGCACTCCTCAGGCTTACCAGGGTCACTGAGGCGTATTTTATCAGGACATGTAAACATACCCATGACCTTCTTATTCACTTCTTCTTCTGTGTCAGAGAGGTATATGCAATTATTATAACTTTTGCTCATCTTCCTGCCGTCCGTTCCTAATACCTTCGGCGTTCTGGTTAATAAGGCATCAGGCTCAGGAAATATATTGCCGTAATAGCGGTTGAACCTTCTCGTAATCTCCCTGGTAAGTTCTAAATGCGGCAGTTGGTCTTCTCCTACAGGGACGACCTCTCCCTTATATATGAGTATATCTGCAGACTGAAGCACAGGATAACCTAAAAAGCCATAGGTAGAGAGGTCCTTCCCAACAAGCGTATTTATCTGCTCCTTATACGTAGGGCACCGCTCCAGCCATGACACTGGCGTTATCATAGACAGCACAAGATGCAATTCAGCATGCGCCGGCACATTAGACTGGACAAACAAGATGGATTTGCCCGGGTCAAGACCCATACTCACCCAGTCTATCACCATCTCCCTCGTATCCGAACTTATGGATTTGGGGCTGGCATATTCCGTGGTCAGGGCATGCAGGTCAGCAACCATAAAGAATGACTCATAGGAATCCTGTAGTTTAATCCAGTTTTTAAGCGCACCCTCTAAATTCCCCAGATGCAGCCTCCCTGTAGGCCTCATCCCGCTGATTACGCGCTTCATAGTTTCCGTTCCATCATCTCCACCTGAAACGCCTCAATTATATCACCGGCCTCAAATCCCTTGAAACCACTGAGCAGTATCCCGCACTCTAATCCTGCCTCAGCCGCTTTTATATCTTCTTTCTCATGCTTTAAGGACTCTATCCTGCCTTCGTGGACAATAGAGCCTCCCCTTAGCACCCTTGCCATAGCACCTCTTGTAACCTTACCCTTCAAAATCTTACAGCCTGCTATAACATTCCCTTTAGACATCGTGAATACTTTAAGGAGCTCTGCCCTGCCGAGAAACGTTTCTTTCTTCTGGGGTTCCAATAATCCTTCCATTGCAGCCCGGACATCTCCTATAACCTCATAGATAATGTGATATATCCGGACGTTTACATTCTCCTCCTTTGCCAGAATATCTGCATTGGGCTCTAAATCAACGTGAAAACCTATGACTATCGCGTTGGAGGCAGCCGCAAGCATTATGTCGGATTCATTGATATTTCCAACGCCGTTATGGATAACCTTTAATTTTACTTCGTTTGTGCTCAACTTTTCAAGGGACTGGGTTAATGCCTCCATAGACCCCTGGACGTCTGATTTAATTATAAGGTTGAGTTCCTTAACACTCCCCTCCTTGATTCTCTGGTAGAGGTCCTCTAAAGTAATCCTGGTAAAGGAACCGCCCAATCCTGCCTCCCTTTTCTGGCTTATCTTAGATTCGGAAAGTTCGCGAGCCTTTTTCTCATCCTCTACCACAAACATTTGTTCGCCTGCCTTAGGGACGCCGGAAAGGCCGTATATCTCTACAGGGACAGATGGTCCTGCCTCTCTTACCCTGATCCCTTTGTCATTCAACATCGCCTTTATCCTGCCATAGTACAAACCGCTTACCACAACGTCGCCAATCTTCAAAATCCCGCTTTTCACAAGCACAGTAGCAGCAGGTCCTCCCCCCTTTGATAATCTGCTTTCTATTACAACCCCGCTTGCTGGTCTGGTAGGGTCAGCCTTCAACTCTAAAGTTTCCGCCTCAAGGAGCAGCATCTCTAAGAGCGTATCTATACCCTGCATGGTTTTCGCTGATACATTGACAGTAATGGTTTTACCTCCCCAGTCCTCCGGGGTAAGCCCCAATTCCATCAACTGTTTTTTTACATTGTCTATATTAGCATTTTGTTTATCCACTTTATTCATAGCCACAACTATAGAAACACCTGCAGCCTTTGCGTGGTCTATCGCCTCAATGGTCTGAGGCATTACGCCATCGTCAGCAGCAACTACAAGAACTACGATGTCTGTTACGTTTGCACCACGTGCGCGCATAGCTGTGAATGCCTCATGGCCTGGCGTATCAAGAAATGTAATCTTCCCCTTACCTAACGCAACTTCATAGGCTCCGATATGCTGTGTAATCCCCCCTGCTTCCCTATCGGTAACATTGGTTTGCCTGATTGCATCCAATAGTGAGGTCTTTCCGTGGTCTACATGACCCATGAGGGTAACGACTGGAGGACGCGGGATAAGTTTTGATGTATCCGGCTTCTGATAATGGACCTCAAGCAGGGACTCTTCTGGCGTAGGGGCCTTTTCTATCAAATATCCGAATTCTTTTCCCATCATCTTGAGGACGTCTTCATTGAGCGGCTGGTTGATGCTTGCCAATATCTTGTGTTTCATCAGCCGTTTTATGAGGTCAACGGACTTTACCTGTAACTTGACAGCAAAATCCTTTACAGTAAGGGGCATATCAACTTTCAAGACATGTAATTGAGGTTCTGCAGGAGATGGAACACCCGCCATGGCTGAAGGTGCCGCCTTAACCGCCCCTTTTAATTCTGCTTCTATTATCTCAGCAGTCTCGGCATCAATAGCGCTCATGTGGCCCTTAACTTCTACCTTTAATTCTTTTAATCTAACCACCAGTTCCTTGCTTGATATCCCTAACTTCTTTGCTAATTCATGAACTCTGATATTCACTTAAGTTTTCACTCCGCTTTCTATCTCTTTCGCTGCCTTCAGTATCTTCTCAGCAGTTTTGGGTCCTACACCCTTTATCTTCACAAGGTCTTCCAGATTAGCACCGGCTATTAAACTTACGTTCTTAAACCCTGCCTCTTCTAATACAGACTTAAGTTTAGGACCAACCCCTGGTAGTTCTGTAACAGGAACTTCCTCATGAATCACCTTTTCAGATTTCTTCCTTATATCTATATCCCATCCTGTAAGCTGGGCAGCAAGACGGACATTCTGACCGTGTTTGCCTATGGCAAGTGAGAGCTGGTCATCTTCTACAATTACCTCTGACTTCTTCTCTTGCGGTACAGTTGTGATACTCACCACTTTCGCAGGACTCAGTGCACCAATAATATACTCCTTTGCATCCTCATTCCACCTGACTATGTCTATCTTCTCTCCTCTTAATTCCTTCACTATGTTCTTTACCCTTGAACCTCTCATCCCCACGCAGGCGCCTACACAATCCACCTTTTCATCCTTTGACCACACTGCCACCTTGGAACGGTCGCCTGCCTCTCTTGAGATAGATTTTATCTCAACGATTCCTTCAAAGATTTCCGGCACTTCTAATTCAAACAGTTTCTTCACAAACTCCTGCCGTGTCCTTGACAGCACTACCTGAGGTCCCTTGCCTGATTCCTTCACTTCTATGACCAATGCCCGTATCCTATCCCCTGGCCTGTAATTCTCTCCTCTAACCTGTTCCTTCCTGGTCACCATGCCTTCTGTCTTCCCCAGGTCCACTATAATATCGCCTTTCTCAAATCTGTGGACTGCACCGTTAGTAATATCGCCTATCCTTTCTTTAAACTCCTGATATATCACGCCCCTTTCGGCTTCTCTAATCTTCTGGATTATAACCTGTTTTGCAGTCTGGGCAGCAATCCTCCCGAAATCGCCGGACTCTATCTCTTTATTATCGGATAATATCTTTATCTCTCCAGAGGTTCTGTCAATCTTCACTGATATATCCTGTGTTTTAAAATCCGCCGTCTTCTTTGCCGCAGAGATAAGTGCAGACTCAACCGCCTCAATTAAAACATCTTTTTTTATTCCACGCTCTCTCTCTATGGAATCAAGTATTACCAATATATCTTTATCCATCTAAATTTCCTCAATCTCCAGTCTTGCCTTCACTATCTTGTCAATGGGTATTACCTCTTCCTTCCCTTCCATCACCAATGTCACGTCTTCATTATCTACCGACTTAACCTCACCTATATAAGTAACCTTTTCCCTGCCATCTTTACTATACAGGAGCCTCACCTTCTTGCCGACTGCCCTTAAAAAATCCTTCACTGTCTTGATGGGACGGTCTAACCCGGGCGATGAAACCTCCAGCAGATAATTTGCCAGAGGCATATTTGATTCATCAAGGACTTTACCAATCTCGTTATTTAATCTGGCACATTCTGCCAGGGTAATACCCCCTGGCACATCTACGAGAAATCTTAAGACCATCTTCCCGCCTTCTCTCCTGTATAAAATCTCCACAAGTTCAACGCTTTCCTTATCTAAAAGCGGAGACACAACTTCTTCAATTTCTTTTACTAACGCTTTTATATCCATAAACAAAAAAGTGGGCATACCTCACCCACCGAAATTTACTCCCCCCTTTCAATTAATTTAAAATAAGTATACTACATATAACCTCATTTGTCAAGCAAAACTTTGTAAAATGATATGAGACATCTAATTATCTCACCTATATACATACGATGATAGTCTTTATCAGGATAATTTTTGTGTATATCAGGGTCAATAAAATGATTTGGGTCTATATCTTGAAAATAAATCTTTTTACATTCTATTACAAGACGTGCCTCGGCAAAATATACACTCCCGGAAGCCCCTTCTACAGGGGTCAGTCCTGTCATGGCAGTTTTATTTACATCCCTGCCTGAATTGGACCCGCAAAACTCTAATGCCTTCTTATATTTTGCCTCAAAGAAAGAGAGTGTCCAGTTCTTGGAATTTTCCATGAAACTATAGGTGTACCGCTGCGGCCTTATGAAACAAAAACAGATTTTCTTACTCCAGAGCACCCCAAATCCACCCCAGCTTGCAGTCATAGTATTATAAGCCTTAAGTGTTCCGGCAGTAATAAGCATCCAGTCTGAGCCGATAAGTTCAAATGTATTATTCTTTATCATCTCAGGTTCTATCTCTTTAAATTTATTTTGCTGCACCTTATATTTGTCCTATCATCTTGATACCCAACCTATTTATCTCTGTTAATAACCGGTGGCAGTAAGTTCTTCATGGCAGTTTGATTGTTATGTCGTTTAACTCTTCAAATACCTTAACCAATGCACTGTGGTCCTCTTCGCCTCTCCCTTTACCCACGAGGTTTGTGAGAAACTGCTGGATGAGTCCTGTCAAAGGAAGGCAAAGCCCGAGTTCTTTTGCAGTATTGAGCGCGTTCTGTAAATCTTTCTGGTGGAGGCTTATCTTAAAACCTGGTTTGAAGTTGCGTGAGAGCACCATAGGCATCTTTGCATCCAATATCTTAGAGCCTGCCATGCCTGACTTGATTGCTTCAAAGATTTTTTCAGGGTCTATGCCTGATTTGGCAGCCAAAGTAAACGCTTCACCCATTGCAGATATGTGTATTGCAACGAGGATTTGATTTACAAGTTTTGCAGTCTGCCCGGCTCCGAGTCCTCCAACAAGTGTTACGTTCTTTCCCATCTTCTCAAGTATTGGTTTTGCAGAATTAAAATCCGTTTCGTTTCCACCGGCCATTATAGATAATGTCCCTTCAATTGCACCCTTTTCTCCTCCGCTTACAGGGGCGTCAAGCATCCTTATGCCTTTTCCTTTGAGCACCGCACCGATTCTTTTGGTTACAATAGGTGCAATACTGCTCATGTCAATGATTAAGGTCCCTCGCCGCATTGTGACGGCTAACCCGTCTTCGCCAAGGCATACCTTTTCAACATCCGGACCATCAGGGAGCATTGTTATTACAATATCGCATGATTTGCCCAGTTCTTTTATATCAGTAGGGTCGCTCAGGTCAATCACAAAGAATG
>CAYVEO010000071.1:0-1544 GCA_964449965.1 uncultured Planctomycetia bacterium | reverse complement strand
GTATTGCACCTTCAACCGCCAATTCCTTTACAGGAGACGGACTTCTGTTATACACGGCAAGTTTGTATCCGTTTTTCAATAAATTCCTCGCCATCGGCTTTCCCATTATGCCGAGTCCTATAAAACCTATCTTATCCATATCGTGCATCTTACATTTGTCCCTTTCAATCCATATACAAACCACCATTCACATCCAGGATTTCACCTGTGACATAACCGGACTTTTCCGAGACCCAAAAGACGTATTTGAATATAACATATTAATTATATACGAATAAACATTAAAGGTAAAGAAAAATATTTATATTTATGGCTGTTCTTTTTCCCTTGACTTTGGACGGCACGGCATATATAATTTGATTATTATGGAAAGGGATATTGAGATATATTATCTCATGAGACTCACAAGGGAATTTGAGGAAGAGGTCTTGAGGCTCTACAAACAGGGAAAGATATTTGGCGGCGTCTATTGCGGCTATGGCCAGGAGGCTGTCTCTGTAGGAACAACTTATGGTTTGGAAAAGGGGGATTTTATTTTCCCTTTGCACAGGGATATCGGCGCCATCTTAACAAAGGGGATAGACCCAAAGATATTACTCGCTCAATTGTTGGGAAAGAAAACCGGGTTTTCAAAAGGGAAAGAGTCATTCCTTCATGCAGGGGATTTGGAATCCGGTTTCTTCGGTGCCACCAGTATGCTGGCTGCTACACTTCCAGTAGCCGCCGGGGCTGCCCTTAAATTTAAATTAAACAAGGAAAAACATATTGCCGTTGCATTCTTTGGCGAAGGCGCCAGTTCAAGGGGAGACTTCCATGAGGCACTGAATTTCTCCGGAATCCATAAACTGCCAATTGTCTATGTCTGTGAGAATAACTTCTATGCGTATTCCACGCCGCAAAACCTCCAGATGTCTATAGAGGATTTGGCAGACCGGGCAGCAGGATATGGTTTTAAAGGTATGGTCACAAGTGGTAACGATATTCATGCTGTCCTGAAGGCCATGCAAAAGGCGGTGGGAAGGGCAAGGTCAGGAGAGGGTCCAACCCTCGTAGAATGTAAGACGTACAGGTATCACGGACATAGTGAACATGATATGGCTACCTACAGAACAAAGGAAGAAGTCATAGAATGGGAAAGCAGGGACCCCATTCCAAGGTATGAAGTCTATCTGGGAAAGAAGGGTTATGATCTGGGTAAGATAAAAGAGGAAGTTTCAGGGAAGATAAAAGGAGTTATTGACGAGGCTGTGAAATTCGCTGAGGAGAGTCCTTATCCCGAAGGGAAAGAGGCTATGGAAGACCTCTACGCAACACCAATATAACATGGAAACTACATATCTAAAAGCCATAAACGAAGCACTATTTGAAGAGATGGAAAGAGATGAAAAGGTCTTTCTATTAGGTGAGGATATCGGCGTTTTAGGAGGCGCTTTTAAAGTTACTGAAGGGCTTTTTGAGAAATTTGGACCGGAACGGGTAATAGATACCCCTATATCCGAATCTTTAATTATCGGTGCGGCAACCGGTGCAGCAGTATTAGGTAT
>CAYVEO010000070.1:0-11065 GCA_964449965.1 uncultured Planctomycetia bacterium | reverse complement strand
CCTCTACCATATCTGTTTATTTTAACTGCCATTCTCCTCATCCTAACAGTTGCCCTATGGAAACGGCAATCATTATCTACGATTTCTTTATGTGCCACTGTATTTATTCTGGGTGCATTATCCTATCAAAATGGCTGCAGGATTGACCCTTTAAATATCAGCAATTTTGTCCCTCAAGTATCAGACAAAGTTTATGTAATAGGCATCGTGACGAGTGACCCTGTTAATTCTACTACTCATTACGGAGACAACAAATCCCAGTTTTACTTCAAGCCGTCAAGGATGCAGAAGGATGGATTCTGGCATAACGTTAACGGCAGTGTCCTGGTTACTGTCTATGGAAAGGATGAGAAATACAGGTATGGGGATGAGTTGATATCTGAGGGGGAACTCACACTGCCTAAGCCGCCGTCTAACCCAGGCGGGTTTGATTGGCGTGAGTATCTCAAGCGTCAGAAGGTATATTCTACAATCAAGGTAGAAAAGACCGATGTCCTTCAATTGTTGGGCAATAACAGGGCAAATCCTGTCGTCTATAAGGTCTTCGGATTTAAAGATACGATGAGGAAGATAGTCTCTTCTAATATTCCTAAAGATGAGGCTTCTATACTGGCAGGTATTTTATTGGGAGACAGGGAGGACATACCGGTTGAGATGATGGATGAATTTATCAAAACCGGCACTATCCACATACTTGCCATAAGCGGGTTAAATGTGGGACTGGTGGCATTTATTATATTGGCATTTTTCAAATTGTTTCGTATTCCGAGGAGAAGCCGATACTTTCTTGCGATAGTTTTTTTAGTCATCTATTGCATCATGACGGGTGGGAGGCCGTCTGTAGTGAGGGCTACACTCATGGCTTCCGTCCTACTTTTCGGATTGATTATAGACAGGGATGCAGACATGATGAATTCACTTGCTATTTCTGCATTACTCCTTTTGTTTATTAACCCATTCTATATATTTGACGCTGGGTTTCAATTATCATTTCTTACAGTAATTGCGATAGTCATACTTACACCTGAATTAGAGGGCATTTTCAATATCAGCGCTGAAGAAACAAAGGGGTCATGGTATTCTAAAGTAATAAGATTTATCATCAAATCTATATCTGTTTCTTTAAGTGCATGGCTCGGGATAATCCCTCTCATTGCCTATTATTCAAATACATTCTCTCCTATAACTGTATTAATAAATCTGATATTGATTCCCATAGTCACTTTAGCAACTGCGATAGGCTTCACCTTGCTAATATCCGGTCTTGCATCCATAGCCTTAGCCAAGATATTCGGCGCTGCATGCTGGCTGTCTTTAGTGGGTTTGACAAAGGTTGTGATATCATTCTCTAATATACCGTTCAGTTCATGGAGGGTTGCTACACCGTCTATTCTGCTCATATCGGGATATTATATATTTCTGCTAATTGTGATTAACCGTCCAAGATTAAAACTATCTTATCAGCACCTTACAGTAATATTTCTCTTAATAGTGAACCTATTTATATGGCGGGAGGCAATAAAGTCAGATACTTCTTCTCTCAAGGTTACGTTCCTTGACGTAGGCCATGGAGATGCCATCTTTATTGAGTTTCCTCACTCAGGAAATATGTTGATAGATGGAGGAGAAGGAGGTGATAATGACCAGGGCAGGTGGGTTATCTCTCCATTTCTCTGGCATAAAGGAGTAAAAGTCATTGATACTATAATACTTACCCATCCTCATTCTGACCATGTGGGAGGGCTTGCTACAGTGATGCGGAACTTTAAAGTCCGGCACGTCCTGGACAACAGGATGCCGTTTAATTCTACAATTTATCAGGGATACAATGATATGATAACAAAGAAGAGGATAAATCAAAGGACAGTCCGGGAAGGTGAGGAGATAACAGGATATAGAAACGTAGAATTATACCTTTTACATCCACCTCCTGAATTTATAACTGAGACGTCTTCCTATGAGAATGATAACTCTATAGTGGTAAAGGTGATTTACAAGGGGAAGGGTATCCTCTTATGCGGCGATATTGAAAAAGCAGGGATAAGAAATCTGTTACAATATGATGAAGGGCTATTAAATTCAACCGTGTTAAAAGTTCCGCACCATGGAAGTTATGAGGAAGATGAGAGTGACATCTTCTTCTCAAGGGTATCACCCCGGATTGCGGTAATCCCTGAGGCAGAGAGGAATAAATTTAATCTGCCTTCTACAAATACGGTAATACGACTTAAAGAATCAGGGGCTAAGGTGTATCAAACCGGCATCAATGGCGCGGTAATGGTTGAAATAAAAGATGGTAATTATTCCATAACATGTTATAGAAAAACAGATTGAGAAAAAAATTTCTTGACAACGTCCGGATTTTATGGTATGTTGCTATATGTTTAAAGGTGCAGGTAATTTTTAGTTCATGGTTGATAAAGAATTAGAGAAGAAGATAAAGCAAATTAAGGAGTTCATGGAACTGTGGGTTAAATTTCATGAACTCTATAAGAGTGCGACAAAGAACAGAGTAATCTCACCTGATGAAGAAAAGGCATTCCTCGAAACGAAGAGTCTTATAGCCCGCAAGTATCAAGCCTTGATGGACAATCTGAATATAGAACCTACCGCAGAAGATAAGACAATGGACATAATATCCCAGGTTCTTTCCTTAGAAACAGTTTCAAGCATTTCTGATATGCAAATGAGAAAGATAGAAAATGACTGGCACGACTCTTATATCTCGTTAAATAAGCTGCTGGGGAAGTTAGAGAACAAGAGAGAGGACTTTGCCAAAATGAGAACAGGGAAGATAATGATGAAGAGGATATTGTTCAATCCCGTCTCATCATTGATATTCGTCGTTATTGTGATAATACTTATTTATTTAATGGCTGTCAGATTTTTTAACATGAATGAGATGATAGGGAAAAGGCAGGCAGGCGGCCTGACGCAAGAAGAGCAGAAAAAGTAGCAGAGGGGGTGAGATTAAATGACTAAGAAAGACATTGCATTGAAGATATCTGAGACTGAGCCGGGTTTCAAGCAGATGGACGTTAAAAGGATAATTCAGAAGACAATTGATTGTATTATAGAGAGTTTAGCCAATGGCAGCACAGTTGAATTGAGAAACTTCGGTATCTTTAAGATTAAGTCAAGAAGAGCGAGGAAAGGCAGGAATCCGCGGACCGGCACTGAGGTACAGGTACCGCCAAAGAAAGTGGTTGTTTTTAAACCAGGGTTGATTATGAAACAGAGAGTAAAATAGGGAGGGGAGTGGCAATGCAGAAGAATGGTAAAGTAAAGTGGTTTTCAAATTCTAAAGGTTATGGGTTCATAGAGCAGGAAGGTGGCGAGGACGTATTTGTCCACTATTCTGTCATCCAGGGAGATGGTTTTAAATCTTTAGAAGAAGGACAGAATGTCCAATTTGACGTAGTCCAGGGTGAAAAAGGTCCGCAGGCTGCCAATGTAACGAAGGCATAATACGGTCGTCAACTTGTTTGCCCCCGCCGTTTTGCCCACCTCAGGCGGGCAGCGGGGGCTTATACTATTTAATGAGGTCTTGTGTGATAAAAGCCATAAAAGGGACAAAGGATATTCTGCCTGGTGAGGTAGAAAAATGGCAGTATGTAGAATCTGTTTCAAGGGAGGCGTTCCAACTCTGCGGCTATAATGAGATACGAACACCCATCATAGAAGAGACCGGTTTATTTATAAGGAGTATCGGTGATGCGACAGATATAGTTCAAAAAGAGATGTACTCCTTCAGCGATAAAGGTGAGAGGCAGATATCACTAAGGCCTGAAGGGACAGCGCCTGTGCTCAGGGCATATCTTGAGAACGGATTTGACAGGCGGTCAGGTTTTTCAAAGTTTTATTACATAGGACCTATGTTCAGAAGCGAGAAGCCTCAGGCTGGCAGAAGCAGGCAGTTTCATCAGGCAGGGGTTGAGGCAATTGGTTCATACAGCCCTTACTTAGATGCTGAGATTATCCTCCTCTTTGCATCCATCCTTGACAAGTTGGGCATCAATGGGTATTCGGTCAAACTGAATAGCGTGGGCTGTTCAAAAGACAGGGCTAATTACAACAACTTTTTAAAAAATGGTATAGAAAACAGATTAAATGATTTATGCGAAGATTGCCGCGGCAGATTTTTACGTAATCCTTTAAGGATATTAGATTGCAAGAAAGAAACATGTAAACAGGTTGTCTCTAATCTCACCTCAATGCCTGACCTCCTCTGTCCTGAATGCAGTAAACACTTTGATAAGGTTAAAGAAAATCTGAAGGTATTGGGTAATTCACTTCAGGTGGATGGCCGCCTCGTCCGTGGTCTGGATTATTATACAAGGACAGTATTTGAGGTTGTCCATCCTTTACTTGGCGCCCAGGATGCCATAGGGGCAGGGGGAAGATTAGACAATCTAATGGCTGAGTTGGGCGGGGCTGAGACAGGCGTTGTAGGGTTTGCGATGGGTATAGATAGAGTTATCAGGATTAAGGAATCTACGGGAGAGCAATTTCCTTGTAAGCGAAGTTCGGGCGTCTTCCTCGTTACTATAGGAGAAGAGGCTTATAAAAAGGGGATTGAAATCTTGTGGATGTTGAGGAGGAAAGGAATATCTTCTGATATTGATTATGAGGAGAGGTCATTGAAGGCACAGATGAGGGCTGCCGACAAGTATGGCGCCAGATTCGCGGCGATATTAGGTGAGGATGAATTAAGGCAGAATGTAATCACGTTAAAAGACATGCAAAGCGGCGAACAGTTACAGATAAGCATGGATAGTCTTGCGGAAAAGGTAGCAGCGAAGTTGTCATTGTGAACGGCGTGAAGCAATCTAATTTAAGACGTAGAGAATATGATGAACAGAGAAGAGGTAGAGAAGATAGAGTATGATAGACTTGCCCCTTATGCTACCAAGAGCCGGGATACCAAGGGCAGGCTCTTCCCGGAAGAGGAACATAACTACAGACCTATCTATCAGAGGGATAGGGACCGTATAATCCACTCTACCGCTTTTAGAAGATTGGAATATAAGACACAGGTATTTGTAAACCACGAGGGAGATTATTATCGCACCCGCCTTACCCATACACTGGAAGTTGCCCAGATTGCAAGGTCAATTGCAAGGGCACTGTTGTTAAATGAGGATTTAGTAGAGACTATAGCGCTTGCCCATGATATAGGTCATCCCCCTTTTGGACATTCGGGTGAAGATACACTCAGGGAATTGATGAAAGACCATGGCGGGTTTGACCACAATACGCATGGATTAAGGGTTGTTGACTGTTTAGAAGAAAGGTATCCAAGTTTTAAGGGATTGAATCTTACATGGGAGGTCAGGGAGGGTATCAACAAACATACGACCCCTTTTGACCACCCCGGACGTAGAATTGATTTAGAGCCAGGCAAGCAGGCAAGCCTTGAGACCCAGGTAGTGGATATAGCTGATGAGATAGCTTACGATAACCACGATATTGATGATGGTATCACCGCAGGATTACTTGAAGAAAAAGACCTCAGAAGCGAAATAGATTTATGGGATGAGGTATATCACGGGGTTATAGATAGTTACCCGGACATATCGGATGAGATAAGAAAATACCAGATGATAAGGTCACTTATAAATGTGCAGATAACAGACTTGATTGCTGAGTCAGAGCGCAGTATAAAGGCGGCCGGTGTACGTTCGTCTGAGGATGTACGGGAGGCGCCTGTGAAATTAATAACCTTTTCAAAGCCTATGCAAGAAAAGCGCGTCCCCTTAAAAAAATTTCTATCGAAGAACCTCTATCAGCATTACAGGGTGGTAAGGATGGCGGATAAAGCACAGAGGTTTATTCGTGAGTTATTCAGCGTGTATTTAGCCAAGCCATCGCAGCTTCCGCCGGCAGTGGTTTTAAGGCTTAAAGAAGAAGATACCCACAGGGTTATCTGTGACTACATAGCAGGTATGACTGATAGATACGCGCTGGATGAATATAAGAAGTTATTTGAACCGTATGAAAGGGTATAACTTTTTTCATTGACAATGATATTGCAAATGATATAATATAGCCATCTAAAATGAAAACCGACTATAATAAAGAAATATTTAATAAATTCATAAATAGCGAAAACTGGAAAAAGGAAAAGTCAGTATTAGACAATGTTTTCAAACACCCCATCTGGTGGTTCACTGACAAGGCAGGGGGTGTTTCCCATATTTTACGTAAAAGTGAACTCACCTGTGAGTCTTTAAATCCTTCCATAGATAAGCCGTCAATCTGCAGCCAAAGTATACTGGAAGCCATCAACAAATCAAGAAAGAAAATCACCACCAGAAAGTTTACATGCAGCGGTGGATTAGAAGGTATCTGTATGCCTTTAACCAACGGGGTTAGAAAGTATGGTTTTATAGGTATATGCCATGTTAAAGAAGAGATACCCAGGGATATGTTATCCTTATTCAGTGTTATTATAAATACTACTATAGAAAAGATACAAAAAGAGGTGGAATTAGTCAGGTTATACGATACCATAAGGCCCAGGGCTATTGCCCTTTCCACCATACACACCATTCATAGATTGATATGTTCTACACTGGATATTGATGAACTCCTGCCTCGCATCGCACGCCTCAATCTCCAGGTGTTGAGGGGAAGTTATTGCAGCATATTTTTACGCGGGAACGGAAACCTTGTCCTTAAGGCAAATGTGGATTTAAGGCCAAGGGGTAAGCGTCCTTCAAGGGCAGAACTTGATGCAAGGATAGCAAAAAAGGTTGCAAGGAAAGGGAATCCTCTGCTTGACGGATTGTCTTTATCAGTCCCTCTTATAGAAGAGGATGTAATAGGTGTAGTAGTAGTATCTAAAGAAAAGGGGGAACAGCCATTCTCAATCTTTGATAAAGAGATATTGGTTACACTTGCTGAACAGGCTGTAGTGGCGATAAAGAATGCCCAACTCTATAAAGAACAGGAAAGAATTACAAAAGGCAGCATTAACTCATTGATTACCCTCCTGGGCACTTATTCACCAGCTGCATATTCACGCTTACGCTCTGATACGTTCACGGACAATGTAATGGCGATTGCCATGGAGATGCGGCTTCCAGAAGACCAGATGAAAAACCTCTATTACGCATCAAAATTACACGATGCCGGGATAGTGAGTATACCTAAAGAGATACTAAAAAAATCCTCAAAATTGACGACCAGGGAATTTAATCTGATAAAAAAACACCCTGCAAATGGAGTGAGGATAATCAAATCCATAGAGACGTTACATCCGGCTATACCGTTCATACTCTACCATCATGAGAGGTACGACGGGAAAGGATACCCTAAGGGTTTGAAGAAGGACCAGATACCTGTAGGCGCCAGGATAATGGCTGTTGCAGATACGTTTCGTGCCATTATGTCAAAACGGCCGTATAGAAAAGCCATGTCATTGGGAAATAGTATTGAAGAGATAAAGAAGCAGATAGGCAAACAGTTTGACCCTGAAGTGGCAAATGCATTTCTAAGGGCGATTAAGGCAGGAAAGATAAAATATTAAATGGCGATAAACAATATTGATAGAGTTATGAATTTTCCAATTGAGAGAAAGATTATATCCTTTTTCTATGAGAATCCATCTACTGTTGACACATGTGATGGTATTGCTACGTGGATAGGAGAAGAGGTAAGCAGTGTCCGGAAATCCCTTAAGGCATTGGTGAAATTAAACATAGTCGTTGCCCATCATGGCATTACCACAGGCTATGGATACACACAAGATAATGATATGCTTTCCAGGATAAACGTCTTGCTTAAAAGAAGGAGGAGAGATGGAGGAAGAGAAAAAATTACCAAAACTTCAACCTGCCAGTTCTCAGAAGATAAGGATTGAACCGCCCAAAAAGAATGATTTAAGTCTTGAGAAAATAGGCATAGAGACAAAGACATCAGAAGGTGAAGTCCTTTCTGGTGTCCCAGGTGGGGGAGAAAGTGCGGCTGACGCGCTGCAAGGGACAGGACAGGTAAAGACCGATGCTGTGCAGGGTAAGGGTTTGCCGCCTCTTTGGTTAGGTCTATTAGGAATTTCTGGCGTCATGCTGGTTTTAACCTTATACATCCTGATAAGACAGGTATTTTAATTATGCCAGGAAATATTATTATAACTGCGGGAAAGGTAAGCGCTAAGGGTGAGTTGAACGATTCTGACACTGCATCAAAGATATGGGATGCATTGCCGATAACCGGTTCCTGTAATACGTGGGGTGATGAGATATATTTTTCTATACCGGTAAAATACAAAGAAGATAATGGAAAAGAAGTCGTGGCGATAGGTGATTTAGGATATTGGCCGCCTGGTAAGGCATTCTGTATATTCTTTGGTCTAACCCCTGCAAGCAAGGGAAGCGAAATCAGACCGGCAAGCCCTGTAAATATTATAGGCAGCATAAAGGGTGATGCAAAGGTATTCAAGAAAGTTTCTGATGGTGAGACAATAAAGATAGAGAAAGACGGATCTGTATGAAGAAAAGATTAGTCTTAAATCTTATCCTCGTTACCTTTACTTTAATAATGATTGTTTTTCTTAGTCTGTATATCTTTCCTATAAAATCAGGTTTTTTGAATAGTCTGTTAGAAAAAAGATTAAGTGCAGAGGTTGGAAAAAAGGTATCCATTGGCTCGTCAAAGTTATATCTCTTTAACAGGATAGAGATAAAGGATTTAAAGATTGATAAGGACTATGCCTCATCTTTCTTGATAAAAGAGGCTGTTGTCAGATACAAGTTCTTCCCGCTTTTAAGGAAGAATTTGATTGCAAAATGTGAACTGAAATCCGTAGCAGCAAGTCAGCCGTTTAATGATTACAAGATTGTGGATATAATGCTTCAGGCGCATGCCTTAAACTCGATTCAATTTGATACTGTCAGCGCCAACCTGAATGTGAAAGGCGATTCTGCTATAATAGATGACATGGAGGTAATGGGTCAGAAGGTTAAAGTAACCGGGGATATAAAATTAGAAGGGGGTGATGTTAGTAAGTATAATATTAAGGTTTTCATCTTTAAGGATTTGGTTCAGGACGTCCCGGATAATTTTAAGAACATATTATTCCAGAAGGAAAAGGATGAGTGGTATACTATTGAATTAAATAAATAATGCATCTGTATTAAATGGAGGAGTTCCAATGACTCATAAAGAGTCCCAGTTATTATTTGATTTTTTAAGTAATTCTCCGGAAGAAAAGATAAAAAAGCCGTCTTTAAAAGGACTAACCAAACCGGACAAAAAGAAATTTACCATAACCCATGATAGGTTGAACGTAATAGCAATTTTATTCATAATAATTCTGGCAATAGTTTTTGCTGCTGGTGTAGAAATAGGGAAGGGCGGTAAGGGGTATCGTTTACAGGCTGGAGATGGGGGGGGACCTACTTTAAGTCCTAAAGATGTTCCAATGCCTGCCAAAGACCAGAATACTCCGGGGGAGGCTGCCCCTGATACAACAAATATTGCTGCCCAATTGGCATCAGTCAAGAAGGAGCCGCCCCCCCAACCCATTGAGGTAAGTAAGAAAGTCCCAACGAAGGCATCTTCAGGTAAAGCAGGCAATTATACCATTCAGCTGGTGACACATGTCAATGAAAATGTTGCAAAGAAAGAAATGCTTGCCCTGAAAAATAAAGGGTATAAACCTTTTGTAATACCGAGTGGTAAATATATACAGGTATGTGTGGGAAGTTATCCGGAGAAAGAGGGTGCAATTCAATCCCTGAAGAAATTTAAGAATATGTACGGAGATTGTTTTGTCCGAAAATCTAAGTAGGACGGACGTTAATGAGGAGGCGTTATGTCTATACATCCAAGTTTGAGATCTGTCAGCAAAGGCAGACAGCACAGGAGTGTATTAAAACGGTTTGAAAGGGTTGCTATTCTTGAAAAACAGGAGAAATGGCACGGAGGGGATTCTGTCTTCGGACTGCCTAAGGTAAGGTCTATCAAGGTTAGGGTCAAGAAAGAGAAGGTCCAGGCAGAAACTGCTCCTGCGGCAGGAGCTGCTCCAGGTGAAGGCGCACCCCAAGCCGCAGCCAAAGAAGATGCGAAACCCAAAAAAACCTCAGGCGTAGTTAAAGAAGAATCCAAACCTAAAAAACCATAAGGAGGTGGTAAAGATGGTAAGAGCCATTTTATGGACAGGGCTTGTTATTTGGGCTTCATTCTGTAATCCAGGTCCCTTATCGGGGGATGAGTTCCAGCCTTTTGCCGGCATAGTAACAGGGGACAACGTGAACGTTCGCTCAGGCAGTGACCTGAATTTTGAGATAATATACAAACTCAATAAGGACGATAAGATTGTAGTCATTGGTAAGAATTTTGACTGGTACAGGATTAGAATGCCAGAGGGAAGTTTCGGATACATAAATAAACAGTTTATAGATGTAATGGGAGAGGCAGGTGTGATTAAGGGGGATAAAGTGAATGTGCGGTCTGGCCCTGATATATCCACTAACCCATTAGGACAATTGAGCGATAAGGCGGTAGTAAAGGTAATTAAAGCAGCAGGTGACTGGTACCAGATAGAGCCGCCTGATTCCTGCAGTGCATGGGTGAATTCCCCGTATGTTAAACATTATTCTTCTGTCCAAGACTATATGGTTGAATTGGATAAAAATAAAGAAGTTAAAAATAAATTCTCTGAATTAGAGAAAAACTATGAATCAGCGATGCTTGAGTCAGCGCCTCAGGCGTCCGGCATTGAATCTCTTTTAAAAGGTTACGAAGAACTGATGCAGACCCATCCGGATTTTCCCGGTATAGACAAAATAAAGGACAGGATTGAAAAACTAAGATTAAAAATTGCAGAAGCCCGTTACATAGAAACCACCAGTAAGATGGAGGCAAAGTTAGCAGAACTTGAGAAACCAAAAGAAGATACTGAACCACCATTGGCGGTTGGGGTAATAGAGGACCTTGGCATGGTGCTTCGCAGGTATGGCACACATAAGTTGTTAGAAGGGAAAAAGGTTACACACTATCTTAAGAGTGATAATGTGGACCTGAATAAATACGTATATTATACTGTCAAGATATGGGGGAC
>CAYVEO010000069.1:964-11363 GCA_964449965.1 uncultured Planctomycetia bacterium | reverse complement strand
CTCTTAGAAGAGGGGGCGTTAGAAGAACTAAACATGAGATTGAAAAGCAGATACGATGAAATTGCCTCTAAAGAAACCCGGTTTGAAGGACTTTTTTTAGAGGATAGTGACATTATATTGGTGGCATACGGGACTACGAGCAGGGTGTGTAAAGGTGCAATGAAGGAGGCGAGGGCAGGCGGCATTAAGGTAGGGATGATAAGGCCCATTACCCTTTTTCCGTTTCCGAGTGAGGCTATAGCAAAGGCGTCAAAAGACGTGGATGCGTTTTTGGCAGTGGAGATGAGCACAGGGCAGATGGTAGAGGATGTCAGGCTGGCAGTGGAGGGGAAATGTCCTGTAGAGTTCTATGGTAGGACAGGCGGAGGCATTCCTTCAAAGGAAGATATATTGGACATTATAAAATCAAAAAGATGATGTAGGACGGGCGTCCCGCCTGTCATTAGAGGTCTAACGGTATGAAAAAGATATTTGAGAGAACCGAAAGTTTAAGGGATGTTCCTACGCATTATTGTTCAGGCTGTGGGCACGGCGTTGCACACAGGTTGATATGTGAAGTGATAGATGAACTCGGTATAAGGGAAAAGACAATAGGCGTGGCACCTGTGGGGTGTGCAGTCCTTGCATACGATTACTGGGATTTTGACGTAACAGAGGCTGCACATGGCAGGACCCCTGCTGTTGCGACAGGGATAAAGAGGGTGAGACCCGAAAACATAGTATTTACATATCAGGGTGACGGTGACCTCGCTGCTATTGGCACTGGCGAGATAATACATACAGCCAATAGGGGGGAGAATATTACCGTGATATTCATAAACAATAGTGTCTACGGCATGACAAACGGACAGATGGCTCCCACTACGTTGCTCGGACAGAAAACCTCTACAACGCCATCTGGCAGGGATATAGTTACATCCGGGTATCCGCTAAAGATATCAGAGATGCTTGCCCTTCTCCCAGGGGTTAGTTACATAGAACGCGTATCTCTACATTCCCCTTCACATGTATTGAAGGCAAAGGCTGCCATAAAAAAGGCATTTCAGTATCAATTAGACAATAAAGGTTTTTCCCTTGTGGAGATTCTCTCAACATGCCCGGTATTCTGGGGACTCTCACCCCGGGATGCTATTAGAAGGGTTCAAGATGAGATGATAACGGAGTATCCCTTAGGGGTATTGAAAGAAAAATGATGGAAGAAATAATATGTGCAGGCTTTGGCGGTCAGGGTATCCTGCTAATGGGCAAATTGCTTGCTTATTCAGCGATGAAGATGGGCAGGCACGCTACATGGTTGCCGTCCTATGGGGCAGAGGTTAGAGGCGGGACTGCCCATTGCATGGTAGTCGTATCAGAAGAAGAGATAGCCTCACCCTTAGTGAACGAGCCCTCTTCAGCGATAATCATGAACAATCCCTCATGGATAAAATTCAAGGATAAGGTCCGAAAAGGCGGCTTGCTCGTGGTCAATACCACTTTGGCAGTCCTTGACTCTACGAGGGATGATGTCAAGATTATAAAGATACCTGCAACTGATATAGCATCGGAATTAGGTAACGTGAGGGTGAGTAATATGGTAGCATTAGGCAGATACCTTGCAGCGACTAATCTTATTCCGCTCAATGAGATAATCGCTGCATTACGGGACATGCTGCCGAAAGACAAGAAGGGGCTTTTAGCGATTAATGAAAAGGCGGTGGCTAAGGGATGGGAGTGGGTCAAGTGAGTCCAGTCAGGGTGAGGTTTGCCCCGAGCCCGACAGGTTATCTGCATATCGGCGGTGCAAGGACAGCCTTGTTTAACTGGCTGTTTGCAAGACACCATAATGGTGTTTTCATATTGCGCATAGAAGATACCGATATAAAGAGGTCAGAGGATAAATACTTAGAAGAGATATTAGACAGCCTCAAATGGCTGGGCATGGATTGGGATGAAGGTCCATATTTTCAGAGCAAGAGGTTTGATTTGTATAAGGAATATGCCGAACGGCTTATCAAACAGGGCGATGCATATCTGACTTCTGAAGAAGGAAAAGAGGGGAAAACCCAGGCGGTAAGATTCAAAACTCCTCGGGAAATGGTTTATATAGATGACCTGATTCACGGCAGGATACAATTTGATAACTCTTTGATAGAGGACGACCTCGTCATAATGAAATCTGACGGGAGTCCCACCTATAATTTTGCCTGCGTGATAGACGATGCGACGCTGGGTATCACTCATGTGATTAGAGGAGATGACCACATCTCCAATACGCCAAAACAGCTCCCGCTTTACAAGGCGCTCGGTTTTGACATACCCAGGTTTGCCCACATACCATTAATATTGGGGGAGGACAGGTCCAGGTTATCCAAGCGTCATGGGGCTGCAAGTGTGACCTCTTACAGGGAAGAAGGTTATATGCCAGAGGCAGTCATAAATTATCTTGCACTTCTGGGCTGGTCTCCGGGGAATGACATAGAGATATTATCGGGAAGTGAGATAATAGATAAATTTGAACTATCTAATGTCAACAAGACAAATGCCGTATTTAATATTGACAAACTCAAATGGATGAATGGACAGTATATAAGATTAACCCCTGTGGAAAATCTTTATGATTTACTGGTTCCTTTATTAAAGGAAGGTAATTTATATAAAGAAAGTCCTGATAGAGAAAAGATTATTGAGGTAATAAAACTATTGCAGAAGCGCATCTTTACATTGAGCGAATTCATTCCTCAGGCGCGTATATTTTTTGAATCTAAGGTTGAGTTCGTAGAAGGGGCAAAAGAAAAGTATCTGACAAATCAGAATATAAAGAATTGGTTTGACGAACTTATTAATGTATTAAACTCTATTACGAGTTTTGATATAGAGACGCTTGAAAAAGAATTCCGGGCGCTTACTACACGGCTTGGCATCAAGACCGGTGAACTGGTGCATCCGACGAGGGTAGCCCTCACCGGCCGCACTATAGGTCCTGGTTTATTTGAGACGATGCATCTTTTGGGTAAAGAGACGGTTATCAAACGTCTGAGAGAAGCACCTATTGCCCTCTAGTGCAATGGTAGCACGACTGACTCTGGATCAGTTAATCGTGGTTCGAATCCACGGGGGGCAGCCATATTGCTTTGGAAGGTTTTACTTGCCGGGATGGTGGAATTGGCAGACACGCAAGCTTGAGGGGCTTGTGGGAGCAATCCTGTGGGGGTTCAAATCCCCCTCCCGGCACTAAATATCTTGCTAAAATAAGTCCATTATGATATTATAAAATTATGTTACAGGTTGTGCAGGTTAAATTAAGGGAATCCGGCAGGATAGCCTATTGTCAGCTCAGTCATTTAGATGTCCGATCAGGTGACTATGTGATAGTAGAAGTTGACAAGAAGTTAGATTATGGGCAGGTCGTATCAGAGTTAGAGACTGTCCTGGAAGCTGATGCAGACAGGGAGCAGTTGAGAAAGATTATCAGGGTAGCCTCTGACTCGGACATGAAGAAAATAGAAGAGAATAGAAAAGATGCACGGGAGGTATTTAATGTATGTGCGGACAAAATCCGTGAAAAGAAACTCTCAATGAAACTGATAGACGCAGAATATTCTTTTGACCGGAGCAGGTTAATCTTTTATTTCACTGCAGAAGGCAGGGTTGATTTCAGGGATTTGGTTAAGGAACTGGCTGATAGATTTAAGGCTCGGATTGAACTGAGACAAATAGGCGTCCGTGATGAAGCAAGGATGCTCGGTGGACTCGGCTGCTGCGGAAGGGGGCTTTGCTGTGCTTCCTTCCTTCAGGATTTTGAGCCTGTTACTATCAAGATGGCAAAAGAGCAAAATCTTCCGCTCAATCCCAATAAGATATCCGGTGTATGCGGCAGGCTTATGTGCTGCCTCTCTTACGAATATGAGACATATAAGGAATTATTAAAGGACCTTCCCAAAGAAGGCGACCTTATTTCTACTAAGGAAGGCAAGGGCAAGGTTGTGGGCATAAATGCCATAAAGAAATCGGTTACAGTGGAATTAGAGGGAGGCAGGCAGATAGAGTTTCCCTACGGGGCCGGGCATAGTTGTGTAAGGGTGAACCACAATAATGGACGATAAGAAATTCTATATAACAACCGCTATTGCTTACGTTAATGCCAATCCGCATATCGGGTATGCCTATGAGGTTATTGCCAGTGATGCTATCGCAAGATTCCACAGGGTGAAAGGGGATGACACGTTTTTTCTCACAGGTTCGGATGAACACAGTGTGAATGTGGCTAAGAAGGCAGATTCTCTATGTACACCTCCTATGGAATACTGCGATAATATGGTATCTATATATAAGGATACATGGAAAGCACTTGGTATAGAATACGATGAATTTATCAGGACTACAAGTGCCCGGCATAGAATTGCTACGGAGAAGATCATTAATACGATGTATCAGAAAAGGGATGTCTATAAAGGTATATATAAAGGCTGGTACTGCGTCTCTTGCGAGGCATTCCTGCAGGACAAGGATTTAGTAAGCGGTGCATGCCCTGTGCACCGGATTACCCCGGAATGGGTGGAAGAAGAAAATTACTTTTTTGCATTGACCAATTATCAAACCCGGCTGCTCCAGCACATATCCGATAACCCTGATTTCATTCAGCCTGCTCCGAGACGTAACGAGATATTGAATATTATCAAAGGAGGGCTTGAGGATATAAGCATATCACGTGCCTCTGTGAAATGGGGCATACCATTCCCATTAGATGACAGCCAGGTTGTTTATGTATGGTTTGATGCCCTGATAAATTATATCTCAGGGGTAGATTATGGGACCAGCGATGAACATTTCAACAGGTACTGGCCGTCTGATTTGCATGTTATTGGAAAAGACATTATACGATTCCACTGCATAATATGGCCAGCCATGCTGATGTCTGTAGGAATAGAACTGCCTAAGAAGATATTTGCACATGGCTTTATAAATGTTGGCGGAGAGAAGATATCAAAAACCAAAGGTAACCTCCTGGACCCCAGAGATATCGTAAAAGAATTAAAAGGCGAATTCGGCGCAGATGCACTTCGTTATTTCTTGTTAAGAGAGATACCATTTGGGATGGATGGGAATTTTTCAATAGAGGCGCTTATTAAGCGTTTTGATAGTGACCTGGCAGACGACTTGGGGAATCTGATTTACAGGACAATGACCATGGTGGAAAAATATTTCTCTTATAAAGTGCCGTCTTATAGTAAAGACAGCGCAGATGTTAGCCTTGCCAAATCTACCTTACGTCTTGCCGATTCAGTTGAAGAATATATGGCAAGATTAGATTTAAGCGGGGCACTCGCCTCCATATGGGCAGTAATCAATAAGGCAAATAAATACATAGAGGAATCTGCCCCATGGAAATTGGCAAAAGAAAAGAATACTAAAGAATTGTCTATAGTTATATATACCCTTCTTGAGACTTTAAGAATATCTGCCATACTGATATTCCCTTTTATGCCTAAGGTTAGTGCAGAAATATGGAGACAATTGAACATGAAAAGGGCCATATCTACGGCAAACATAGAAGAAACTCGTAAATGGGGTGTTCTCACCCCTGGTATTGAAATAAGAAAGGCAATGCCTATATTTCCGAGGATTGTTGAAAAGGTTACACAATGAAAACTATATATTTAGACCACAATTCTACCACCCCTTTGCACCCAGAGGTATTGGAGGCGATGCTTCCTTACTATAAGGAATTTTATGGCAATGCCTCCAGCATCCATTCAAAGGGCAGAGAGGCGCGCTCAGCAGTTGATAAAGCACGTGAGACTGTAGGGAATTTCTTAGGCACTGAGGCTGTTGACATTGTATTTACATCCGGCGGGACAGAATCCGATAACTTTGCGATAAAAGGGGCAGCCTTCCGGAACAGGGACAAGAAAGACCATATCATTACAAGTATGATTGAACATTCGGCTGTCCTGAATACGTGTAAATTCCTGGAAAAGATGGGATTTAAAATTACCTACCTGCCTGTGGATAAATATGGCATGGTTAATCCTGCTGATGTCCGGAATGCAATAACAGATAAGACAATTCTCGTCTCTATAATGCATGCCAATAATGAGGTCGGGACTGTCCAGCCGATAGGGGAGATAGGTAAGATTACGAGGGAGAAGGGTGTCTATCTTCATACCGATGCGGTTCAATCTGTAGGTAAGATAAAGACGAATGTAGAAGAGTTAAAGGTTGACCTGCTCTCCATGTCTGCGCACAAGTTTTATGGACCTAAGGGCGTAGGGGCGCTCTATATAAGGAAGGGTGTAAAGCTCATGCCATATCAGCACGGGGGACAGCATGAGAGGAGGATGAGGGCTGGCACTGAGAATGTCCCGGGTATAGTAGGCATGGGCAAGGCGATAGAGTTGGCAATGCAGGATATGGAAGAAAAAACCAAAAGGATAAGGAATCTTGCGGAATATCTTTATAGAGGATTAATGGAAAGGCTGGACCATGTTCACCTGAATGGACATCCCACAGAGCGTATCCCGGGCACATTGAATTTGGGCTTTGAATTCGTAGAAGGTGAGGGTCTAATTTTAAACTTTGATATGAAAGGGATATATGCCTCTACCGGCTCAGCCTGCACCTCAGGGTCACTTGAACCGTCCCATGTCCTTGTGGCGATGGGGGTTGACCCTGTGGTTACCCAGGGCGCTATAAGATTTTCCCTGGGGAATTCCAATACTTCCGAAGATATGGATTATTGCCTTGAGGTAATACCTCCGATAGTAAAGAGGCTGAGAGCCATGTCACCACTATTATAAAACCCTATGTTCATAGATACCCACTGCCATCTGGATTTTGAGGACTTTAACCAAGATAGAGATGAAGTAATATCCCTTGCCCTTGAATCCGGCGTCCGATATCTAATCAATGTAGGCAGCAGCCTTAAAGCAAGCCAGAATTCCATCGCGTTAGCCACTAAATATAATAACGTCTTTGCCACTGTTGGTATCCACCCGCATGATGCAGGTGATGTGGATAGCCAAACAATCCCCGCCTTTAAAAATATGGCAGAGACTACAGATAAAGTAGTGGCGATTGGAGAAGTAGGACTTGACTATTATCGTGATATCCCGCCGCATGATGTCCAGAAGAAGGTATTCATAGATTTTATCCATCTGTCAAGGGATTTGAATTTGCCACTCATCGTCCATGTTCGCGGCTCATCTGACCTTAATCATTATAAAGATGCATATAACGAACTCTTAGAGATATTAAAGAAAGAACTTGCCGCTCCGAGCAAAGGAGTTGTCCACTGCTTTTCAGGGGATGAGGAATTTTTAAACGAGGTTTTAAAATTAGGGCTGCACGTATCTTTTACCGCCAATATTACATTCAGAAGCCATAATAAAATACCGGAATCAGTCCTTAGACTAAGACAATTGGTTAAAAAAGTCCCTGATGAAAGACTCTTGCTTGAAACAGATTCTCCATTTTTAGCCTCCCAGGAATTCAGGGGCAAGAGGAATCAGCCTGCCTATATAAAATATCTGGCAAAGGAGTTGGCTGAACTTCGTAATGTCAGCATAGAAGACATTGCAAGGATTACTTCGTTAAATGCCTGCCGGTTATTCCATATAAATATGGGTGAAAAATTCAAGCCTGAGATAGCCTATCAAATAAGGGACAGTCTGTATCTAAATATTACCAACAGGTGCACTGATGATTGCACGTTCTGCGTCAGGGGATGGACTGACTACGTAAAAGGACACAATTTAAGGTTAGAGGATGAACCTGCAGTAGAGGAGATATTGAAAGAGATAGGCGACCCCTCTAAATACAAGGAGATAGTATTCTGCGGATATGGAGAGCCGACTATCAGGTTAGACCTTATGCTAAATGTGTCAAAGAAACTTAAAGAAAAGGGAGCCTATATCAGATTGAATACAAATGGCCATGGTAACCTGATTCATGGCGGCTCTATCGTTGGTAAACTGGCAGGTTTGATAGACGAAGTCTCGGTTAGTTTAAACGTTGATACCAAGTCCAGATACTATGAATTATGCAAACCCGTATTTGGTCCCGATACGTTTGACCAGATAAAGGAATTTGTTCTTGAATGCAAGAGATTATTACCAAAGGTCGGCATAACTGTCCTGAATATGCCAGGTATAGACCTCGCGGAATGCGAGAGAATCGCAAAAGAGGAGTTGGGCGTAGAACTGAGGATAAGGGAATATAATGTAGTAGGGTGACGGATAGATAAGACAAGACATTGTCAGTGAAATGTTGTAATATATTAAAACAAAAAGAATTATGATTAAATAATCTGACAGAAAAGTTGTCACTTGTATAACTCTAATATTCTCAGTGAGATATAACTCCTAATTGTCAATCAATTGTCACAATGCGAGTAGATGAGTGTCTGAAAAACGAGGATGGAAAATTGATTTTGAAAAATTTTTAAAATTTTTTCTATTAGAAAATAAAATAGTTATGGAAAAATATCAGTAAAGATTAAAAAAGAATTTAAGTCGTGGCACGAAAATTGCTATAATATTAGATAGTAAGACAGAGATGGGAAAATAAATTTGCATAAGCTATATTTGTATATATATAGGTATATAGCAAATCTGGGAGAATAAACATGAAAAGTAAAAATATCCAGGACCAATTACCGAAATACGTAAGATTACGGGGACTTTTGTTAGAGGAACTGTTCAACAAGAAATATGAGATAAGTGATAAATTTTATTCTCAGAACAATGTTGTTGAGAAATTTAACGTTTCACTTCTTACAGCACGTAGAGCACTTGGGTTATTAGAAGACGAGGGATATATAAAAAGAGAAAATGGTAAAGGGGCCCTCGTTACTACCTTACCTGAAGAACCGTATCGTCTGCGAGTATCGGAAGATTGTTCTATTGGGCTGTTGATTTGTGAACCCCACATGGAAGACAACGTTGCCTTTCAAAAATTATTGATGGGAATAGTGCGGCAAGCATGCGAAGAAAACTATCTTCTTCAAATTGGGCGTCCCAGGTCCATGGATGATATACCAAAAATGATTGAAAAAAACCACGTAGAAGGTGTAATTATAGTCGGAATGCCGAGTAAAGAGTTGGCAAAACAATTACAAGAAGAAAAGTTACCTGTTGTGATAATGGGAACAGGTGCATACAACTTTCACTATGTTACTTCTGATTCAAAGATGGCTGGCTATCAGGCTGCAAAGTATCTATTGGAACTTGGGCATAGAAGAATAGGTCTGGTTTCCGGAAATAGCGTGCTTCCGAAAACAGGTAATGGAATTTTGCCTACGCTTGAAAATTGTATAGATACCATTAGCAAAATTGACCTCTGGGCAACAGAAGGCATTAATAAGGCGTTTATAGAGATGGGAATAGATGTAGAAGCTAATAAGAAATTCTTCAGAATAGATGTCCATAAGGATGAATATTTATTGACGAAGGAATTGCTTGGCGAGCATGAGAGACCATCGGCTATATTGGTAATGAGTTGGTTGGGGGTTTTAGGTGCATTAAGGGCTATAGATGAATTAGGATTGAAGGTTCCTCAAGATATATCAGTCATTGGTGATGGTGATAATGTAGTAGCGATGCATACAAGTCCTTTGCTTACAGCCGTTAAGCTTTTCACAGAGGAGCAGGGTGTTGAGGCAGTAAAATTGTTATCCATGGCGATTAAAGATCCAGCGGTATCACCGAAGAGCGTGCTATTGCCGACAAGATTAGTTGTACGTGAAACCTGTGCGCCCCCTGCAGGAATGGGGGATAGATAGACGCAAAATGAGGGTAAATCTACCGAAAAAGGAGGTGAAACTAAGAGGTAAGCCCTTTGATGATATAAATTTTCTAAAGTAGAAACATCCCTATATGATAGGGGGAAATATTTGAACAGACGTTTAGGAAAGGGGGAAGGAAAGATGAAAATGATATGGAGAGTTTTAGTGATAATGAGTGTTGTTAGTGTCGGAATGCTTACCGCGGGTGGCATTCCAATTGCATTTGCTGGAGATAATGAGATAGTATATTTTGACAGTGCCACTCGCAATACCTATGCAGCCAAGTATG
Organism: uncultured Planctomycetia bacterium; assembly: GCA_964449965.1. GTDB lineage: Bacteria > Omnitrophota > Gorgyraeia > CAYVEO01 > CAYVEO01 > CAYVEO01. The sequence goes on along the minus strand of CAYVEO010000069.1, from coordinate 1,311 downwards.
ATGGGAATGGAAGGGGATTAGGATACTATCCAGAAACATACTTAGGCGGCCTAAGTGGTAGGCTAAGTGTAGTTACGATTGCTGATATAAACAACGATGGATATAATGAGATAGTATATAAAGACAGTGCCAATGGCAATACCTATGCAGCCAAGTATGATGGGAATCCAAGTGGATTAGGATACTACTCTCCCGAAATATTCTTAGGTAGCAGTAGGATGATTATGGTTGCAGTTGGTGATGTGGACAATGATGTCAATGGATATAATGAGATAGTGTATTTTGACAGTGTCACTCGCAATACCTATGCAGCCAAGTATGATGGGAATGGAAGGGGATTAGGATAC
>CAYVEO010000069.1:0-864 GCA_964449965.1 uncultured Planctomycetia bacterium | reverse complement strand
ATTCTTAGGTAGCAGTAGGATGATTATGGTTGCAGTTGGTGATGTGGACAATGATAAAAAGCCTGTAAATAAGCCTCCCGTCGCTAATGCCGGCGCAGACCAAAGGCTGGGAACTGGTGTTGGTGCCATTGATTGTTCTGCAAACGTTACACTTAATGGTTCAGGTTCATCAGACCCTGATGGTAATGCTCTAACGTATGCGTGGGCATGGAGTGGTGGTTCAGTATCGGGAGCAAGTCCAACTGTGGTACTTCCTGTTGGTTCTACTACAATAACCCTAACAGTAAGTGATGGTAAGTTAACTGCTACAGATACTGTTGTTATCACCGTTATTGATAATACTCCACCTGTTATTAGTGGTTTGACAGCCTCACCAGATTGTCTGTGGTCACCAAATCACAAGATGGTTGACGTGGTTCTGGATGCTGATGTTTCAGACAACTGTGGTGTGGCAACAGTGAAAGTAACCGCAACTGGTGTAACCAGTGATGAACCAACCTCAAGTATCAGAGGCGCTGGCGGGAAGGGTGGAGGTGCATCACTTCACGCACCTGATGCTGAAATCTCTGGCGATATTGTGTCACTGCGTGCTGAAAGAAGCGGAACCGGAGATGGAAGAGTCTATAGAATCACAGCAGACGTTGAAGCAACAGATACCGATGGCAACACCACTACTACAACAGGGTTGACGACATATGTTGTAGTTCCTCATGATGAAGCAGACGGATGCAGTGCTGTTGACAACGGCCAGAACCATGATGCAACGGAAGTCAATTAGTTCTGCACATGTAATATAATTGAAATGGATCTTTAGCATGAGTGGAGGAGATTCTCCTCCACTCATGCTGTAGGGGAGGTGAGTAA
>CAYVEO010000068.1:0-11383 GCA_964449965.1 uncultured Planctomycetia bacterium | reverse complement strand
CCCCGCCAGTAGCAAACAGGACAACGTCTGAGCAAAATGCTGAGAGTTCTCCTGTAATGCGGTTCATCGCCACTACTCCGCAGCAAACACCACCCTCAACTGCAATAGATGTCACCTGCCATTCTTCATAGACCTTTATTCTGCGTTGGACCACCTGTTCGTATAACGTATGCAGGATAGTATGGCCTGTCTTATCGGCAGCGTAACATGTCCTCGGAAAGGCAGCGCCGCCAAACGGACGCTGGGCAATCTTGCCGTCTTCTGTTCTGCTGAACGGGACACCCCAGTGTTCTATCTCATATATTCTTAAAGACGCCTCTTTGGTAAAGAGCTCAACCGCATCCTGGTCTGCCAGGAAGTCGCTTCCTTTCACCGTATCATAGGCATGTTTTTCCCACGTATCGTCTCTCCCTTCAGGATGATTACCCAATGGTGCATTTATACCGCCCTGTGCAGCCCCTGAATGGGACCTTAACGGGTGGACCTTGGAAATAATGGCTGTCTCTACATATTTACTCGTCTCAATCGCCGCCCTCAACCCAGCCAATCCACCGCCTACTATTATGACCTTATGCTCAAACATATAATTAATGACCGGAAAATTTCGGCAATATCCCTAATACACACAAGAAAAATATAATCCCGCCGAGCACCATCGTTGCCCAGAGTAGTTGTTTATGTGCCCGTGCAAAAGACCCGAGTTCAACGGCTATTATCCTCACGCCATTCATAAGATGAAATATTATTACGGTTATAAGTGCAATATCAAAGAGGTGCCATACCGGCGCCTGAATCCTGGAGGTTAATCCATCAAATACTTCGCTGCCTTTTGTGGAACTATGTATTACGAAAAGATGCGGGAGAAGATATAGGGTGAGGAGGATACCTGTGAGCCGCTGTCCAACCCATGACCACATGCCAGTATTTCTATTGAGCCGGATATCCTCTAATAACTTTTTAATCATATACTAAAAGGTTTCAATCCCTGCATCCCATAGATAAATAACAGGAGTCCAAGGAGGACCATGCCCCATAGGGTCAATCTCTGGATAAATCTACCAGGGTTAAAGTCAAGTATTATTATCCTTATGCCATTGAGTCCATGGTATAATACTAAACCTAATAGTGCGGTATCAAAACTTCTCCAGAAAGAACCATGCAGCCTTTCTGCTACACCCTGAAACGTTATAGGACCATGGATTGCATAATGGTCAATCCATATATGCCCTGCAATGTATATTATTAGAAGTGCACCTGTAACCCGCTGCAAAAGCCATGGCCACATCCCCTTCTTATCGTCCATTTAATCCTCTTATATTCTCCTGAACAACGCTTGCCGATTTATGTAAAAGGGCAAGTTCCTCAGAATCAAGTTTTAACTGGATAACCTCTTCTATGCCACAAAGTCCAAGTTTTACCGGAACACCCGCATATACATCACGAAGCCCGTATTCACCCTCAAGCCAGGCACTTGCAGGCAGTATACGTTTCTCATCTTTCACAATAGATTCAGCCATCTGGACTACTGAAGATGAAGGTGCATAATAGGCACTGCCTGTTTTTAGCAGTGAGACTATCTCAGCCCCGCCTTCCCTGGTCCTCTTTACCAATGCCTCTATTTTTTCATCTGACAGGAACTCCCTTATCGGTATCCCTGAAACTGTTGAGAACCGTGGTAAAGGCACCATCTCATCTCCGTGTCCGCCCAAGACCATAGCATGGACGTCTTTAACAGAGACGCCAAGTTCCATCGCAATAAATGTCCTGAACCTTGCAGAGTCCAGAACACCCGCCATACCAAATACCCTTTTCTTATCAAATCCTGTCGTCACCTTGGCAACGTAACACATAACATCTAAGGGGTTCGTTACCACTACTACAATGCTTTGGGGACAGAACCGTGCTATATCCTTTGAAATGCCTTCTACAATATCGGCATTCTTCTGCAAAAGGTCCATCCTGGACATCCCTGGTTTCCTCGGGAGACCCGCAGTGATTATGACTATATCGGAGCCTTTCATCGCACCAAAATCATTTGTGCCGGTAATCTCGGAATCAAAACCCTCTATAGGACCTGATTCCATCATATCCAGTCCCTTACCCTGTGGCACTCCTTCTAATATGTCAATCAAAACCACATCTGCTAATTCTTTCTCTACGAGCCGTTGGGCAACCGTAGCCCCCACATTGCCGCTGCCGATTACGCTTATCTTCATCCTGTTATACCTCATAGTTGATTATTAACTTACTCTTGATCTTACAGAAATTATAAACCATCTATCAATGTATGTCAAGCACATTTAGAAATGTCCTATTTATCTACCTTTAATCTAACATGGTTTCAACCCTTGCCTTTACTTCTAAAAATGCTAATTCTTCCTGGAATTTCTCATACAGACAGCCGAGGCTGATATAAATTTCAAGGAATTCCTGTGGAAGAATAAAGGATTACTTTACGACTTCAATTATATTTTGAGAAAAGTCAAGAATGGCTTTAGCACCTTTAAGAAAGTTAAGACCCAAAAGACCCTCAACAGGACTTTCTGGTGGGAGATTGTGACAAATTACTTCTATGCTTTTAAGTTCAATTCCAAAGCACTTAAAAGACGGAATCCTAATAATAGGAGCAAAGACTATTCCATTGGCAGTAGTAATTTCAATGTGCCGCATAGATTTAGAAGGATCGATACCAATAGCCAGTGCATTTTCAATGGAAATCATTGTGAAAGAAGCCCCTGTATCTACGGCCAATTTAAGAAATAAAGATTGTCTTTTGTTAGTGATTTTAGCCTTGCACAGTATAACTCCTTCTGTAATATCAAATTTAAATTTACCCATATATTAGAACTTTGTATGGAATGCAGCTGCGTAGCCCTTAGGAAGTTTATCTTCAGAATATTCCACGAGAATATTTCGTTTCTGTGGAAGCGTAAAAAGTTTTCTATAAATCTCGTCTCTGTATGGGCTATGTATAATAAGCTTTCCAGAGATAGGAGTAGTGGTAGACTCATCAACTTTATCCACAGCTATAAGGAGCCATTCGCGATGGAATCCTTTCTTGATTGTTTCAATCTTTTGAGTTTTCATTCTCATCACCCCAGTATAAGTGTACTACAAACAAAGTGAAAAAGCAAGGATTTTTTATTTTTTTGATAGTTGATATTGATATTATTGGTATCCTATTCTACCAATTTAACTACAGGCTTCAGGATAAACCTCACCATTGACTTTAAAGACTCATGCTTCGCGATAAATTCTGCAATCGGCGGACTCACCTTGTAGTAGAATGACACCAATCTCTTCCCAGCCGGATTGGTCAATAGATGCGCATCCCTGAAACCGCATAGTGTTACAACCTCATCCGCCATAGGCGTTCCATAGGCTGCGGTTGCTATGAAACATCCACCTCCACCGCCGCCACCTCCACTCCCTCCGCCTGCTGCCTGCGGTGTCGCTGTTGCCTGTGCACCAGTGGAATAATTCGGTACCTCATCATAGGCAAATACCGTATAGTAATACGCTTCACCGTTTGTCCGCCCTGTATCTGTCGCACCCGTCCCTGTCCCTGAATATACCTCTGTCCCATCTGTTACGCTTGCAGGATAACCGCTTGTCTTTCTGATTACCTTTACTCCAGCAAAATCTGCATCTGTCGGATTTGTCCATGTCAGGCTTACCTGTCCATCCCCTGCTGTTACACTCAATCCTGATGGTGCTGATGGCGCTGCAGTATCCTCTGAACCTATTGCAAAGTTACTTAAATGGCCCACCTTTACTTTTACCTTTTTATTCGTTGTATCTACTTCTGTATCGGCTATCTTCTCCCACTTGCCTGTTGTTGTGTTATACCACCAGAGTTTTAAATCTTTCTCTGGGATGTTCGTCCCATCTACTATCCCATCATTATCTGTATCATCGTATGGAATGGTTACTGTTACTGATTTCTTCAACGTTGGATTACCTTCTAATTCTATCTGCCTGAATTTGTCAAGCGATGAATTTGCTCCTTCTGTCGTATCCTTAGGATTTGTTGTAAGGGCTGTTACTGTTAGCGTGGCATCTTCAGTCAATGTTCCGTATGGTATCTCTACTGATGTATTATCATCCATACTTGATTCTGTCGTCTCATCCTTGCTTATCTTCTGTTTCTTCTCACGGTTGCTGTTCTCATCCTCGCCATCCTCTATGTCAGGATTGGTCTGTGTTACCGTTACTGTGATAGTTTTAGAGTTGACTGTATTGTCGCTTGTATCTTTCCCTACTGCACGAAGTTGATAGTCTCCTTCTGTTAGTCCTGTTACATCCCATGTTACTGCAAAGAATGAATTCGGCGTTGGGAACATCTCACTTCCTATATCTGTCCAGTCTGACGTTATCCCCTTATACTGGAGTTGGACACTCTTGGTGAGATTCCCCGGGGCTGTATTGGCATGAAGCGTCATTTTACTGCCCCATACACTATTGCCATTCTTCGGCTGTGAAATCCATACCTTTAGAGTAGACGGGCTACTTACAGTAAGTGAATCAGAATCTGTATCTGTCAATCCACCACTATCTATCACCATCACTGTAGGTGAGTATGAACCTACCGTATCATAGGTATGGAATGTTGTCCCTGTAGTCGTTGATGCCCAGTCATATTCCCCGTCCCCTTCATAATCCCAGATATATACTATGTATGTGCCACTTCCACCAATTGCTGACCCGGTTAAAGTGACTGTTTCTCCTACTGTTACTGAAGAAGGATTGCAATTCGCATCGGCAACGAGTGGATTTGTCCCGGTTGGTTCATCTACAGATATAGTAACAGTAGCAGTCCCACTTAATCCATCATTATCTGTTACTTTAAGAGTAGCAGTATAATTGCCTGCCTGTCCATAGGTGTAACTAACGCTCCCAGAACTTGTTGAGACAAAATCATAAGTGCCATTTCCATCAAAATCTACCTCATGCTTCTGTATAGTTCCATCAGTATCAGTGCCACTATAGGTAAATGTTACAGTAAGTGGTGCCGTCCCACTTGTAGGTGTGGCTGATAAAGATGCAGTGGGTGATCTTTTTTCTGATGGAGGCGAACTTACAGTTATAGTAAGTGAGGCAGTGCCAGTTAGGTTATCATTATCCGTTACCCTTAAAGTTGCTGTATATGTCCCGGCAGATGAATAGGTTTTAACAGTATTTCCGCCTGTTGTAGATGACCAGTCATAAGTTCCATTTCCATCAAAATCCCATTCGTATTTGGTAACACTGCCATCATCTGTCCCGGTTCCTGTAAAACTCACTGTCAATGGCGCAGTCCCGCTCGTTGGCGTGGCGCTCGCGCTCGCTGTTGGCGGATTACTCATCGGTGTGGCAGATACTTGAGATGAGTGGCTGCTTTCTAATGATGAGGTGTCTATAGCAGTAACAACATAATAATATGCAGTCCCATTGGTAAGCCCGCTGTCTGTATATTGACTTACAGTAACTGTAGTCGTATTTATTTTGTTGTATCCGCTGCCGCTCGTCGTACTACGATAGATATTATATCCTGATAAATCAGATTCAGAGTTGTCATTCCAGTTCAGCCCTACAGTTCCATTTCCAGAACTCGCTGTCAATCCGGTAGGAGATGATGGGGGGACGTTATCCTGAGGCGTAGCGCTGACCTCAGAAGAGACAGTGCCTTCATTTCCCTGAATATCTACCGCCTTCACCACGTAATAATAAGTGGCACCATTAGTAAGTCCTGTATCCTGGTATTGGCTGCCGACCTGTGTTGTAGAATTAATCTTGGTATATGGACCTCCGCTCACTAAATTACGATAGATATTATATCCTGCAATGTCACAACCAGAATTATCTGCCCAGTCTAGATTCACAATCGCATTCCCACCTGTTGCATAAAGGGAAGCAGGGGGCGAAGGCTCGCCGAACGAACTTTTTACTTGAACAGGGGTATATCTATCTGTATGCGTGCAATCGCCTAACGAAGCATAGTAGTTAAGTCCCCATGTCCATACTGTTCCATCTGTCTTTAAAGCAATGGAATAGTAGCGGCCGGCAGCTATTGCACTTATACCTGTAATACTACTCACTTGGACTGGAGTATGTCTATCTGTTGTTGTCCCATCACCTAATCCCCCGTATCCATTCCATCCCCATGTCCATACTGTTCCGTCAGACTTCATTGCGACAGTATGGGAGTCTCCAACAGCAACCGAACTGATGCCTGTAAGTCCACTCACCTGAACAGGAGTGGTTCTATTTATGGTTGTGCCATCACCCAACATACCAGACGCATTATACCCCCATGTCCAGACCGTCCCATCGGCTTTCAGGGCAATAACATGAACAGCTCCATGAGACAAGTCAATGGCACTGACATTTGTAAGCCCGCTTACTTGAACAGGAGTGTATCTATTAGTGGTTGTCCCATCACCTAACTGGCCATATGCATTATATCCCCATGCCCATACTGTCCCATCCGACTTCAAGGCGACTGTGCAGTATCCTCCAGCACCAACAGCACTGACTCCTGTAAGCCCACTTACCTGGACAGGGGTATATCTATCGGTTGTTGTGCCATCCCCTAATTGACCAAGGTGGTTTCGTCCCCATGCCCACACTGTTCCATCTGCCTTTAAGGCAACACTATGGTCACCTCCAGCAGCAATAGTACTGATACCCGTAAGTCCACTCACCTGAACAGGAGTGTATCTATTTGTAGTCGTCCCATCACCTAACTGGCCATGGTCATTTTTCCCCCATGCCCAAACTGTTCCATCTGACTTCAATGCGATGGTATGCTCTGTTCCACCATCAATATCACTGACACCTGTAAGTCCACTTACACGGAGAGGTATGTATCCAGCGGCGGTTTCCCCTAATTCACCACGTCCATCAGGTCCCCATGTCCAAACTGTACCGTCCGCCTTCAGAGCGATGCTATGAAACCATCCTGCGTCAATTGCAGTAGTACATCCAGCATCATTCTTTAATGCAATTGTATGATAAGCTCCTCCAGCGATGGCTGTAATTCCACTAAGTTCACTCACCTGTACAGGAGTATAATTCTCAGTGCTGAAAGTACGCACGTCGTATCCCCATATCCATACCGTTCCGTCATTCTTTAAAGCAGTCGTATAATCATATCCTCCAGCGACATCAATAATTCCACTGAGTCCATTCACCTGCACAGGAGTGTGTCTTTCAGTTCTAGTCCCATCGCCTAATTGTCCAGAGCCATTATATCCCCATGTCCAGACTGTGCCATCTGATTTTAATGCTATAGTGTGAGCCATTCCACCTGCAATAGCACTTACCCCTGTAAGGCCACTCACCTGAACAGGGGTAGTTTTATTAGTGGTTGTACCGTCTCCTAATTGACCGGATGCATTATAACCCCATGCCCAGACTGTGCCGTCACTCTTTAATGCTATGCTATGGTGTGAGCCAAGAGCAATAACCTTAACGCCTGTTAAACCACTTACTTGCACAGGAGTATATTTATCTGTTGTAGTCCCATCTCCTAACTGACCAAAGCCATTATAACCCCATGCCCAGACTGTGCCGTCATTCTTTAATGCAATCGTATGACCTCCTCCTAAAGCACCAGCAATGGCAGTAACTCCACTGAGTCCACTCACTTGGACAGGAGTATGTCTATCTGTTGTTGTCCCGTCTCCTAATTGACCGGATGCATTATAACCCCATGTCCAGACTGTGCCGTCATTCTTTAATGCAATCGTATGACTACTTGACCCAGCGATGGCTATAATTTCACTGAGTCCGTTTACTTGGACAGGTACGTTTCTATTAATGTCTGTGCCATCTCCTAACTGTCCATAGTCATTCCGCCCCCATGTCCATACTGTCCCGTCACTCTTTAATACAATTGTATGATAATTACAATCTGCTATTGTAATAAGACCATTGAGTTCACTCACCTGAACGGGAATAGAACTATATGTATTAGTTGTTCCAATTCCTAACTGACCGTAATTATTCGATCCCCATGTCCATACTGTCCTGGCATTCGCAACCCCAGGAATAGAACTTATAACCATAATGCCAAACAATAATCCCACCATTATCAAAGATAATTTTGTTTTCTTATGCATCTCTCGCCCCCTTCATTCGTTACAATATATACTGCACCCCAAGTCAATATATTATTGTCTCATGGTTTATCATTATCGGTATTTTTACGATGATATAAAACCAGGGTCCTTCTTCTTAATTGATTTAACAAAATAAGTTAATGCTTCGCGCCATAGTAAAACTGAATTTGTCGGACTCGGACCTGGATAATTCCATGTTCCTACAAGTTTCCCTTTATATACTGAACCGGATAAATATATCATTGTGTATATTAATTCTGGATTGGCCGGGTATTTGAAATAATTTTTATCTACACTGTTAGGCGGAACATCAACAAATAAACCTTTTAATCGGAAGAGTATCGGCGACCATTCCTGATAACTATAGCCAAAAACATCCGTTAACTCACATAGAAATATGGTTTTTCTCCTGGGGGTAATATCAATTATAATTGATTGGTTATCCTTGGCATAAACTTGAGAAATGGGTAAATGCCAACCAAAGTGAGCATTTTGGTCCTCTTTTAATATTGATTCAAGGGTATTTGGAATCAGCCCTGAGCGTGAACCTGCCAATGAGATTCTTTTTGAATATTTAAGTTTCAAAATACCACCTTCTTCAACTCGGTTATATAACGCATACATATCCACCTACCTCCTTTCTAACCCCATCCTATCTTTCCTGTTCCGCCTACTACAATACACAAAATGGTCATGTATTTTTTCAAATGCAGATCTCTGAAATGTTCATACGGCATCCCTCCTTTTATGCGGTTTTAATTATACACCTTACTATAATTAGGTGTCAAGGAAATAATTACCGTGGGATAATAGGGTGTGGGAAAGGCGGATAGAGGGGAAGAAACCGCCTGCCGTGAAGATTGATACCATTGAAAGGCTCTCCAGGGCACTGAAGGTGAAACCTTCCAAACTGCTGGATTTTTGACATCTCCATTAGAGTGGGGTTCTATTCTTTAATCAAGTAGAATTTCCAGAGATTGGAGGATAATGCTTTCAGGTTGTTGGTTCTCCCAATTTTTTCAGAAATTGGGTAACAGTAATAATGGGTATGTCATGGTATGGACTGAGGCAAAGCAGGTCATCATCTCCACTTACCACATAGTCAGGTCTTCCCTCAAGGGCACATTCCAATATTATATTATCTTTTGAATCTCTACAGTCACGTACTTTTAAATTGGGATTTACTATTCTGGCACCAAATTCGAGTAATGATGCGAGTTCGTTAATATCCTCTGGCAATATTTGTTTCCGAAACTTCGTTCTGGCCATTACCTCAAATAATTCTTCTAACAATTGATAAGATATAACTAACTTAAATTTTCTTTCTATAAGAGCATTTATCAAGGGACGCGTACTTGGGCCTCCGAGGAGTCCACTTATGACAACATTGGTGTCAATTACAGCTTCTATCATAGTGATTCTTCCTTACCCTCTCCACTTCGGTAGTAATTTCATCGTCAGGAACAGGTCTTTCTTTAGTCTTCTGGTCAATTTTAGCAAGAAGTTGTCTAAGCCTATCAGGCCACATTGTTTTCTCCAAGTCTTTTACTAGTTTTATCTTGGTACGAGGTCCTAGTTGGCTTATTGCCTCTTTAATCTGACCTATTTCAAGACTAACCGATATCTTTGGCATTATTTATCGCCTCCTTTTTAAACTAACATTATTATTCCATAAAGCGCAAAACTCTTTATATTTTTCTATTTAAAGTTTATCATATATTTACTCAATTTACAAGCAAAATTTGTCAAGCTGTCAAGCACATTTGATATTAAAAAGGGGATACATATTAATATGTGTCCCCTCTGGGAATTATACATTCTTTACGGTTTTAATTATACACCTTACTATAATTAGGTGTCAAGAAAATAAATACCGTGGGATAATAAGGTGTATGGAATACACGATTAGACTAAAATTGGGGAAGAAGATAAAGGAATTGCGCCAAAAGTGCGGCTATACTCAGGAAAAACTTTCTGAAGTTGCAAACATTGATTATAAATACATTCAAAGGATAGAAGGGAAGAAACCGCCTGCTGTAAAGATTGATACTATTGGAAGACTCTCCAAAGCACTGAAGGTGAAACCTTCCGGATTGCTGGATTTTTGAGTGGGATTGCTCCAATAACGGGCGTCATAAATGCCGCCCCTACAATAAGCTAAAAAGGAATTCCCTATTTCGTTTAGCTACATTTAGAAAATCCGCATAATTTACAGACCATGCAGCCGCTCTCATGAATCAGGGCATTGCCGCAGTCCGGGCATACGCCTACTACATTCCCGGTCTTTACTGCATTTCCTTGCCCAATCTCCTGAAGTTGATGGGTATCGGTTATATGGGAAGTGCGCCTTACGTTATTACTTAATCTTTTCTCTATTACCTTGGCAATGGCATCAGCACAGGAGAACGTCATCCCGCCTTTTTCCCATGAAGGTGAAGGGCATCTGATGCCCCTCAGCTGTTCAATGATAGACTTAATCTCTATTCCTGACCTCAATGCCAGAGATAGGAGCCTGCCGACAGCCTCTAACTGTGAAGCGGCACATCCGCCTGCCTTGCCCATCTGGGTAAAGACCTCAAAGGGCAATCCTTTATCATCTTCATTGATAGTGACGTATAGATTGCCACAACCTGTAGTAATCTTTGACGTAGTCCCTACTGTAACAGCCGGTCTGGGGCGTGGAGATATCTTTTCGGGTAGAGAAACTTTTTCCACCTTTTCTATATTTAATACCTGCTCTTCCCTCGACCTGTCACGATAGACTGTAACCCCTTTACAACCGCTCTTATAAGCCAATAGATATACCTTGGCAATATCTTCCTTGGCAGCCTCATGAGGGAAGTTCACGGTCTTTGACACAGCATTGTCAGTGAAGGCTTGAAATCCTGCCTGCATCCTTATATGCCATTCAGGTGCTATGTCATGAGCAGTAACAAATACCCTCCTGATATTCTCAGGTATCTCGTTTATATTGTGAATACCGCCTTCTTTTGCAATCTTCCTCATCAAGTCTTCACTATAAAATCCTGCCTCCTGTGCCAGTTTCTGGAATACAGGGTTTATCTCTAATAACTCATTTTTATCCATTACATTCCGGATATAGACTATGCCAAAGACAGGCTCTATCCCGCTTGAACAATTGGCAATTATACTCAATGTCCCTGTGGGGGCTATCGTCGTAGTAGTAGCATTCCTGAGCCTTAACCCATCTGGCGTATCATATATGCTGCCTTCAAAATTAGGGAATACGCCCCTTTCTACGGCAAGTAGAGACGATGCCC
>CAYVEO010000067.1:0-11409 GCA_964449965.1 uncultured Planctomycetia bacterium | reverse complement strand
ATATAGAACATGGTTTTGGACATTCCTTGCCTATCTTTGTAACCTTTAAAATAGTCCTGTCACCAATGCGTAATCTGTCCCCTATACTGAGAGATATAAGGTCTAATCCTTTAGTAGTTATGTTCTCAGCGAAATCGCCGGGGTGTAAATTTGTCTCTGACCTTTCAATGCTCTCAATCCCCAGAAGACTCACCTGTCTTATGCCATTTCCACTATGGGCATCTCCTATTAGTCCATGGCCTTCTTTTAATACGCCTTCGTTTATAGGCTTCTTAGAAGTGCCTTTTCTATTACTTATATTTATAGAAATGATTTTGCCATTCATAAATTTTGACCGACCTTAATTTCAAAGAGTAAGCATATTTGTCTTTCAGCGGCATCTTTTGTGCGAGTGGGCATGGTGTCCAAAGGACGAGCGAGCGCAAAAACTGAGTGCAGGTTGCCACGCAGGGGCAAACAAACGTCCGATGAAAGGCAAATAGGATTACTCTATTCATTCTTTGTCTTACGAACGAGCCTTATATCACTTATGACCATATTCTTGTCCACGGCCTTACACATATCGTAGATGGTAAGCGCTGCTACTGCAACCCCTGTCAATGCCTCCATCTCTACGCCTGTCTTTGCTTCTATCCTCGCAATAGCAGTAATCTTTATCCTGTCTTTCTTCAATTCAAATTCTATATCCATCCAGTCAAGGTTAAGGGAGTGGCAGAGGGGTATCAATTGACCTGTTTTCTTTCCTGCCATAATGCCTGCTATTCTGCTTACACTCAAGGCATCTCCCTTTTTTAGAAGATTTTTTTGAACCATCTTTATGGTATCAGGACTTAAAATTATCTCGCCCTCGGCAACAGCCTCTCTCTTTGAGATTTTCTTTTTACCAACATCAACCATTTTAGCCTTACCGCTTTTTATATCCAGATGGGTGAATTTTCTCATTTCTACATTATCTTCCTTACTTTAACTATCTCACCTTTATTTATGATGCCTTTACCGATAGGAACGTCTATCAACGAATTGGCAACGACCATGGATTTCAGGGCGCTTGATTTCTGTATGGACACTGGCACTACGTGGTACCTGCCGCCTCTGAATGTAAGGAGCCCTCTTAAGAAATTCCTTCTCTCTTTTCTCACAATCTTTTTATCTAAGATAGCAGATATGTATTCTTCCTCCTCTAATCCGCCTAACATCGCTTTTATTGCAGGTCGGACAAATAATTCGAATGTAACCATGCTTGATACAGGATAGCCTGGAAGTCCAAAAAATAGTCTGCCATTTTTAATGCCGCAGAAGATAGGCTTACCAGGTCTTATAGCAACCTTCCAGAATAATGGGTGAACGCCAAAATATGAAATGAGGACATCCTTAACTATATCATAACTGCCCACTGATACCCCGCCTGATAAAAGAACTATATCACTATCTTCTGAAACCTTCAATAATTTTATAAGGTCTTCCCTTCTATCTATTGCAATGCCTATTCGCTCCGGATTGCCGCCGCAGGCCAATACGAGGGAGTATAGGGCATAACTGTTACTGTCACGTATCTGTCCTTTTTTTAGCCGTTTCCGGCTTGCCTCCACAACCTCATCACCAGTAGAGATAATGGCTGCCTTTGGTTTCTTTACTACAGTCACCTTGTTTAAACCTAACGTTGCTAACATGCCTACATCTGCTGGTCTTAGACATTTCCCCTTATGCAATATAAATTCGCCTTTCCTCACATCCTCACCAGCAAAACTAACGTTCTCCAATTTATTAACTGACCTCAGTATCTTTACAAATTCTTTCCCGCCCCTCTTAATAGTTTCAGTATCTTCTAACATCACTACGCTATCAGCCCCTCGAGGCATTGGAGCCCCTGTCATTATCCTTATCGCCTTTCCATAAGTAATTGAACTCTTCGCATTGTATCCGGCAGCGAGGGATTCAAGCACTTCCAATGAGACAAGTTGATGGTTTGTAGCACCTTTCGTATCCGTATATTTCACTGCATATCCATCCATTGCAGACCTGTCAAATGACGGGATGTTTTCTTTTGCAAATATATTCTCCCCCAACACCCTGCCGAGGGAACTCTCTATAGGGACAATCTCATTTCCCATTAACCGGGTATTTTTTAATATTATACTTATGGCTTTTTCTGAAGATAACATTTAGAAATCCAATTCACCCTTCCTAGCAGCCTCAATGTATTTCCCGCAATATTCATCATAGCCCAATAATGCCTCTGCTGCCTTTATTGCAGCCATCATCAACTTATCTAACGGGTCTATTATCGCGGCGTTAAGCCCGTAAGACAGTGCCATAGCCATGAATACCGCATTGATTACCTTTCTATTGGGAAGCCCAAAGGATACGTTGCTCAAACCGCATATCGTGTGGACGTTACCGAGTGTTTTAATAGACCTTAAGGCATTCAGAAATTCAATAGGCTGGTCCTGTTCTGCGCTTACAGGCCTTACTAAAGGGTCGAAATACACATCTTCATCTTTTATGCCGAGTCTGTTAGCCTCATCAAGTATCCTTCTGGCAAGGTCAAATCTTTCACCGCAGGTCCTCGGCATACCTGTCTCATCATTAGTCAAAGCGATTATCCCGGCATTGAACCTCTTTACTATAGGCAATACCTCTTTCATCCTGTCCTTTTCTGCTGTCACGGAATTAACCAACGCCTTCCCTTTATGGACAGATAATCCTTTCTCTAACGCCTTTGGATTGGCACTGTCAATACATAGTGGCACCTTAACTGCCTCCTGGACTGCCTTGACCACCCATTCCATATTCCTTATTTCCTGCTCAGGGTCAGGATTGCCGCAATTTACATCTATATATACTGCACCTGCTTCTACCTGTTTCACAGCCTCATTCTGGATAAACTTTATGTCCTTTTTTGCCAATGCCTCTCCCATGCTTTTCCGCGTAGCATTGATTCTCTCTCCAACTATTAACATAAAACCTCCTTGTAAGACATCTCTATGGTTCTTACTAAATTGGTCAATACCTCATTTACCTGGGTGGGCACGTTGTATTTTTTGCCCTCATCCACTATTGCCCCATTTATAAATTCAATCTCTGTCCTTTTCTTCCTCATAACATCCTGCAGCATTGAGGATATGTTAGGAGCCGTAGCCTCGCACACAGATTCTACCTTCTTCACAGGGTCTTCATATATAAGGCTTATCCCCCTTTTTTTAGCCACCTCTACTGCCTCTAATACTGCCATTTTAAGGACATCTCTTGTCCCGTTGAATTTTATAAGTTTTCCATTGTGTAGGCGCGTAATAGCAGTAAGGGCATTTATTCCTACATTGATAATGAGTTTACTCCAGATAAGTCCTTCAACATTTGGAGAGATTTTTGTTTCCAAGCCAGCATCGTTCAGGACGTGGGATATTGCCTCAAGTTTAAGGTCTTCTGACCCACCTCCTGTTGCCCTGCCTATGACTGTGTCACCTCTTCCTGCATGTCTTATATTACCCACACCAAGCAAGGTAGCCCCTTGAGAAGTAACGCCTCCTAAAACCTTCTCTATCCCTGTCCCCTTTCCTATTTTTTCTATGTTACCGATGCCATTTTGCAGGGTAAGGATTAGCGTATCATTGCTGATTAACCCCTTAGCCGATTTTATTGCTTCATCAGTATCATAAGATTTGACACAAAGGATGAGCAGGTCACAAGCACCTATTTCATCTGGCTTGTGTGCGGCATTAATCCGGACACTGCTTGGACCGCTTATACCTTCTATTTTTATGCCATGAGCCTTGATGAAACTTGCACGTGCAGGGTCTTTATCTAATAGCCATACCTCATTCTTAGGGTTTTTGGCAAGAAATCCACCGAATAAACATCCCATGGCCCCTGGGCCAATGATAGTAATCTTCACCCTGTTAGACCCTTAGTTTCTTTATTTCTTCATCTTTCATAGTAAAACTATGTTCTTTTGTGGGGAATTTGCCAGACTGGACTTCTGCTATGTAATTTTCTATGCCTTGTAATATTTCTTCAGAGAGATTCACATATCTCTTGACGAATTTTGGCAGGAACCTATCAAATAGCCCTAACAGGTCGTGGGTAACCAGAACCTGGCCGTCACAACCCATACCGGCCCCTATGCCTATGGTGGGGACCCTTAACTTCTTCGTAATTATCTCTGCTAAACTATCAGGGACACATTCTAAAAGGACGCTAAAACAGCCTGCATCCTCAAGTGCCAATGCAGAATCCATTATTTTCTGGGCACTTTCAGCATCCTTACCCTGAACCTTAAAGCCTCCTAATTTTGAAGCGGTTTGCGGAGTGAGACCAATGTGACCCATAACAGAAATTCCTGCATTGATGATAGCCTTCACTGTATCAATTACTTCTAACCCGCCTTCTAATTTCACCGCATCAGCCCCGCCCTCTTTTATGAACCTGCCTGCGTTCCTGATGGCTTCTTCTTTGGTCACATTGTAAGACATAAAGGGCATATCCCCGAGCACAAATGAATACTTTGCCCCGCGCCTCACTGCCTTTGTGTGATGGAGCATCTCATTCATATCTACCGGCACTGTAGACTCATATCCCAATACAACCATGCCCACAGAATCACCTACTAATATTATGTCTATCCCTGCCTTATCCTCAATAAGGGCTAAAGGATAGTCATAGGCAGTAAGCATGGTAATCTTCTTGCCTTCTTCTTTCATCCTTTGTAAATCAGGAATGGTTACCTTCTTTCTATCCATAATATCCTCTCTTATTATAATCCTGCCGCATCCAATACCTCAGGCACCCTCTTATCCCAGCCTATAGGCATTATGTGGGCACCCTGGCATAAACCTTTAACTTCCTTGATAAGCCTTGCAGCAATCTCTATAGACTTCTTTGGCTTATCAGTCGCCTTATCCATCTCTTCTATAAGATTATCAGGCACGAATACGCCTGCTACATTCTTGTTCATGAACCTTGCCATACCTGCAGATTTTAGCAGGACAATGCCTACCATGATGGTGGTCTTGAGGTGTTTGACACTATTTATAAAATTCTCAAACGCCTTGACGTCATATACAGCCTGTGTCTGGAAAAATTGTGCACCTGCCTTTATCTTCTTCTCCATCTTTATTATCTCAGGCTCAAGCGGCTCTGCACCGGGGTTTACCACTGCCCCTGGATAGAATTTGGGCACACCTTTAAGCTGTTTACCAGCCATATCATGCCCTTCCTGCAAACCTTTTATAGCAAGCAGGAGTTGTATGGAATCAAGGTCAAATACTGCCCTTGCCTGCGGATGGTCTCCTAAGATAGGATGGTCTCCTGTTATTGACAGAATATTCTCAATACCTACCACTGCAGCACTCAATAAATCTGACTGAAGTGCTAACCTGTTTCTGTCCCTGCATGCCACCTGAAATACCACCTCGTGTCCCCTCTCTTTTAAGAGGTGGCATATGATAAACGAGCCAATCCTCATTACAGAACTCTGTAAATCAGTTACATTAATAGCATCTACTCTGCCTCTTAAAAGATCAGCATCGTCTAATAACTCATGGATATCTGTCCCTTTTGGCGGACCAACCTCAGAAGTTACAATGAATTTTCCGGACTTTATCCTGTTTTCTAATACGCTCATTTTGCACCTGCCTTTACTGTAACAGTCGCACCTTCAACTACCAATTCCCTCGGTTTAATCAGGATAGAACAATCCTTTGCCTGCTTTATATCTCTTAACTTATCCAATTCATTTATCTCCTTCAATCTGTTGTATATCATAATCCACCCGCAGTCCTTTTCTTTGTTTACCTCGCATTTCCCCTTGCTCTGACCCCCGCACGGTCCGTTTAGAAGTGCCTTGGCACAGCATGTAAATGGGCATATCCCGCCTGTTTGGTCCAGGACACAATACCCGCATAAGGAACATGTCTCTTTGAAATGGCCGCCCCGGACAGTCTCACCCAAGAATATGGTATCTAATGCAGGGTATACGGGTTTCTTCATACCTTCAAGTATCGTCCGGACCCCGTCACCGCAGCCCATTACAAGAATGGCATCGCTATTTAAGACCGCTTCTTTATGCTGCTGATAAGTCTTCTTGACTTCAACCAAGTGGCAGCTTGGGTCTATGACTGCAGTTCCTGTAACCTTCTTGCCAATTTTCTCTAAAGCGAGCTTCATAGCAG
This sequence comes from uncultured Planctomycetia bacterium, assembly GCA_964449965.1. Taxonomy (GTDB): domain Bacteria; phylum Omnitrophota; class Gorgyraeia; order CAYVEO01; family CAYVEO01; genus CAYVEO01. The sequence continues at coordinate 5,242 of CAYVEO010000067.1, read as the reverse complement.
CCACTTCCGGTTCACCTCCTGTTTTACAGACCACGGAACAATCTCCACAACCGGTAATGAATATGTTATGGTACTTTTCAATAAAACCCGTTATATCCTCAAATCGTTTTGATTTAGTTGCTATCATTTCTCCTCCTTTTTAAACTATAGACAGTTTCTTCCTGACCTTCTCCGTAATAGAAGTCTTCATCTGCTCTATTTCTTTTACCATAGGTTCTACTACCTTTCTTGCCTCAATTACAAAGTTATCATCCTTTACGTTCTTTAAATTGGTTTCTACGTTAAGCATACTTGATTGAAATGCAGCCCATAGCATGACTATTCCGGAACCCACATCACCGAGAAGCATAGGATTACCTTTATCTGTTAGAACATCGCATAGCGTAGCAGCAGCGTAAGAATGTCTGCATATATCCATACAAACACCTATGTTCTCCTTCAATGCATCCTGAATAGCAGTGCTTCTTTTATCCTTTTCATCTGCAGTATCTTTAGGTAACTTATAGGCAGATTGGACCTTTCTGTAAGTTATTGAATCCTCATCTATCAGCAGTATTAATTTATCTATCAACCCCTTGGTTGATTCCAGAACCTCCTGAACTTCTTCTTCAGCCTCTTTATATCTCTCCCCTGTTGTAAAGTTTGCCGCCATACTGATAAGCGCTACGCCCAAACATCCTGTTAATGCCGCAGCACTCCCGCCACCAGGCGTAGGGGTCATTGAGGCAAGTTGTTCAATGTATTGAACTAATGTATTATCCTTAAACATCATACGATAATTGTATCATACAATGAATTTAAAGGCAAGAAAAATCCCTTAATCCCTTAATTTTTAATTCATTGCTGCATTCTCACCCGCAATGTATCCGGTAGAAAATGCCGCCTGTAAATTATATCCGCCGGTCTTTGCATCTATGTCAATTACTTCTCCGGCAAAATATAATCCCTTAATCAATTTTGATTCCATTGTCTTGGGGTTAATCTCCCTTGTATCAACCCCGCCTCTTGTTACCATAGCCTCTCCTATAGGGCGTGACCTGACTACAGTCAATCTCAAATCCTTTAATAAATGTATAGCATCCTTTCTCTCTTCAGCAGTAATCTGATGGACCCTTTTTTCAGGCGGGATATGTGATAATTCCATAAATACAGGTATCAATCTCCTGGGCAGGTAACCTTGTAAAAAGTTCTTAAAAATCTTAGTCCCCTGTGTCTTTACCTCACGTAAAAACCTGTTTTCTAATTGCTCCATGTTTAAGGCAGGCTTAAGGTCAATGGAGACAATTACCTCCTTATCTTTCTCCAACAAATCTATGACCTCTGCACTCAAAGACATAACTATAGGACCTGAAATTCCCGTATGCGTCCAAAGCATCTCTCCAAATTGGCTGGTTCCCCCCTGGATTTTAATACTCACATTCTTAAGTGCCACGCCAGGTAGTCTTCTACTCCATGATTCTTTTGTCTCTAAAGGAACTAATGCAGGTTTAAGAGGCAGGATTGCATGCCCTGACATTTTCGCAATCCTGTATCCATCCCCTGTTGAGCCTGTTAAAGGATAAGAAAGCCCGCCTGTAGCCAATATGACCTTATTTGCATGGAAAACCTCTCCCCCCTTACACCTCACGCCATAAACCTCTTTATCCTTAATCATAATATCATCAACTTGTCTATTATAACATATCTCTACCCTGCCTTCTTCAAGATACTCCTTCAGAACGTCCACTATACTCTTTGCCTTATCTGTGACCGGGAAAATCCTCCCGCCCCTTTCTTCCTTTAATTTTAATCCTCTCTCCTCAAAGAAATTTATCAGGTCTTGATTAAAGAACCTGTGGAATGCATTTCGCAGAAATTGCCCGCTTTTACCGAAATTCTCAAGAAAATGGTCTATATCTCCTGCATTGGTGAGATTGCAGCGGCCTTTACCGCTGATAAGCAATTTTGAGCCTAACCTGTCCTTCTTTTCCAGGAGTAATACCTTTGCCCCTGTTTCCCCTGCCCTTCCGGCTGCCATCATCCCCGCAGCACCGCCACCTATTACTATAACGTCTGTTCTTTTCATAATATATTACAAAGAATATCATATTGTAAAGTAAACGTCAATTGAAATTTATAGGTTTCGCTGGTAGAAGGTGTGTTATCTTTTAATCAAATGGATTGCGGTAGCCTTGAAAGAAACGTAAACATCTTTAGCCGGTTCCAAATTCAAATCATAGACTGATTGCTTGGTTACAAAACTGACAAGATTAAAATCACAGTCCAGCGTCAGTTTATATTCTAACATCCAGGGTTCGTTACGGATAATTTTTGCTTTAAAACAATTTCTGGCACTTGTAGTTTCAACATGTTTAGATATTGTAATATCTTCAGGTCGTATGCATACAAAAACATTTTCCCCAACTGAAAAATCGGAAATGGCTTCCAGGATTTTATTATTCACTTTTATATGACAGAGATTATCTTCTTTTTTAACAATCCTGCCCTCTACTATAGTCTCTATTCCCACAAAATCAGCGACTTCTTTACAGAGAGGCCGGTTAAATACCTCAGCAGGTGAACCGTGCTGCAGTATCCTGCCGTCTTTCATCACTGCCATCTCATCAGACAGACTCAGAGCCTCAAATCGGTCCTGTGTTACAAAAATAACTCCGGTTTTATTCAGTTTTATTATTGTACGTAAATCGCTTATAAGGGTTTCCTTGTACCGCGGGTCAAGGCTTGAAAAAGGTTCATCCATCAATACAAGTTTTGGTTCTGTTACAAACGCACGTGCAAGAGCAACCCTGTGCATTTCTCCCTGTGAAATCTTCTTTGCATTCTGGCCTTTAAGGTGCGTTATCTTAAAAAAATCACACATCTTTTCCACTTTTGAAAAATCCCGTATGCCTCTCAATCTAAGCGGTAAGGCAATGTTGCTTGATACAGTTTCATTTAAAAGATATGGCTGGGAAAAAACTACAGACATCATCCGCCTGAGAGAAAGAATATCTCTTCCTTTTAAAACATCGTATCCCAGGACTTCAAATTTTTGCGCCTGCGGCTTTTCAAACAGTCCAATTATGTTTAACAATGTAGTCTTTCCGGCTCCGTTCGGACCTATTACAGTAAATATCTTTCCGTCACCAATTTGGAGGCTTTCTATACTTAACCTAAAGCGGGAATTATATGTCAGACCCAAACCTTTTATATTTATCATCTTGTTTTCTTTTGCTGAATATAGGTGAGTGCCAGGTTTACTATGAAACTCATTGCAAGTAGAATCAAACCCAGGGCTATTGCAATGTCAAAATTACCCATGTTTGTTTCAAGCACAACTGCCGTGGTCAATACCCGGGTCTGGTCCTTTATATTGCCTCCTACCATCATTACTGCCCCGACCTCAGAGATTATGCTGCCGAATCCCGCTATCACAGCCGCCAGTATATAAAGCCTGATTTCCTTGAGCAGAACCCGCAACGCCTGGCTGGATGTTGCGCCGAGAGATAAAATCTGGAGATAGAATTTATGCTCTATGCTCTGCACTGCTGCAAGGGACAGCCCTGTAATTATAGGTGTTGCAATTACAATCTGCGCTACAATCATGCCCTTAGGCGTATATAACCAGTGTAAAAAACCCAGCGGGCCGTGTCTTGCAAGAAAAAGAGTAACAATTAGACCCACTACCACAGGCGGCAGTCCCATCCCCGTGTTGATTCCGGCAATGGCGATTTTTTTAAGAGGGAATTTTTTGAGGGCAATAATACTTGCCAATGGGACGCCTACCAGGACCGCAATTATCGTAGCCGTTATTGAAATAAGCAGCGAGAGTTTGAGTATAGTCAATACTTCGCTGTCAAGCGTAATGATTAACTCTATGCCCTTTTTTATACCATCAAGAATAAAGTGCATTATTTAACCTCGTAATCGTAAAAGAACATCTGTCTGCCAAATTTATCCTTTCCAAAATTGTCAATAATATCCTTTGTTTCTTTTGAAAGGATAAAATCAAAAAATACCCGCGCGCCTTTGGCATTTACCTTAGCGAACTTTACAGGATTTACTAAGATAAGGCTATATTTGTTAAGCAAAGCGTCGTCGCCTTCACTCAAGATTACCAACTCAATGTTTTTCTTGAGAGATAAATATGTTGACCTGTCAGCCAGTATATATGCCTGCTTTTCATTTGCCATTGTTAGTGTGGCAGCCATTCCCTGTCCTGCTTCAATATAATTTTCTTTTTTGGGCTGAACTCCTGCATCTTTCCAGAGATTTAATTCTTTTTTATGGGTTCCTGACTGGTCTCCCCGGGAAATAAAAAGCACCCCTGCCTCAGCGATTATCTTAAATGCATCTGACGCCTTTCCTATCCCTTTTATCTTAGATGGATCGTCTTTAGGCCCCAAAATGACGAAATCATTATGGGCAAAAGTGGTTCTATCAGTTCCGTATCCATCAGTGATAAACTTGATTTCATCATCAGGGCTATGCACCCATAGTATATCAGCCTCTCCTTGTTTCCCCATTTGGAGCGCCTGGCCGGTCCCAACCGCAATAGACTTGACTATGTAACCGGTCTTTTTCTGAAATCTCTCAACCAAAACATCAAGGAGACCCGTATCCCTGACGCTTGTCGTAGTGGCAAGAATGACTGCGTTGGTCTCTTGGGCCCGGACAGAAAAATTAAATCCTGCTAAAATTAAAGACATTGCCAATAAACCCAAAAATAATCTCTTAGCCATGTTAACTCTTTTCTATAAAGCGTTATGTTTAAATAAACATAACGCTCCTTAAAAATATTACTTATTTATGATAAAACACCTTTTTAAATCTCTCATCTACCATCTTATTGATACCATTTCGGAACCTTGTATAATTATTTAAGAACTCCCTCCCTTTATCTGTAAGGGTTGCCCCGCCACCGCATCTGCCGCCTTTCTGTGTCTGTAAAAATTTTATTCCAAGGCGTCTCTCTGTGGTTTTAATATAACCCCAGGCATGTCTATATGATATATTCAACTTGCGCGCAGCTTTATTTATAGAACCTGTTTCGTCTATTGCTATGAGTAACTCTTCTCTGCCATCACCAAAGACTATACGTCTATTATTTTCTATCCATATCTTTGACCTCGGCACTAAATCTTTTTTATTTCTCATTAGTCAGTATTCTAACATTATATATAGAAAATGTCAAGTATCACCCCGAATGGTGTCAAGCCAATTTAGAAATGTCCTATTTTTACCAAAGTAGAAATGTCCTATT
>CAYVEO010000066.1:0-11726 GCA_964449965.1 uncultured Planctomycetia bacterium | reverse complement strand
CAGTGGCTGATACCTGTTCCTTCTCCATTATTTCTTCGGAAAGCACGTCTTGATGCCGCTTTTGGCAACACAGAACTTGCCTTGGCTTTAAAGATATATAAGGCAAAGAATGTCGGTTATCCTGATAGATTAACACAGATTATTCAAGATATTCTCAAAGAACTGCCAAAAGACCCATTTACTGGAGAAGACTATGTTTATCATCGTGTGGGCTATGGTTTCGTAATCTATAGTCTTGGTGATAATGCCAAGGATGATGGTGGGGTCTCAGGCCAGAAAACCAATTGGAAAGGCGATTTTGATATTGTATGGAAATGCGAATAATTGATACTATCTTTAGTGCTAAACTTAAGATGGGGGTGAAAATATATGGCGTGTCGGAAAGTAATTTTTATGATGTGCATATTAACAATTTCTTCCAAAATAGTGACTTGCTATTCAGATACTACCGGTGAAAATATGTTTGTTAACGTTGCGAACAAGGTTAAACCAGCGGTCGTGAGTATTATAACAAAACATGCTAATGAAGTTAAAGAAAAAACATCTGAACGCATAGGCTTTGGTTCAGGGATGATAATTGACCCTGAAGGGTATATACTGACAGCAGATTTTGTCGTAGCGGATACCGAAGATATAGAGGTCATTTTTCCTGATAAAAGAGAATTTAAAGGTGAACTAAAGGGAATGGATAAAAGGTTTGGGGTGGCGGTGATAAAAATAGATGCAAAAGGGTTGCCAGTTGTTGAATTTGGCGATTCTGATGCATTAAAGGTAACGCAGTTTGTTATGGCTGCAGGTTATGGACATGGAGGTTTATCTTTTACAGTTGGCGTAATTAATGCACTCAATCGTAGATTATCTACGCCCAGTAATTATGTAATTAGCGATTTTATACAAACAGATGTAGCCATGTTACCTGGATTTGGTGGTGGACCATTAGTCAATATAAAGGGTGAAGTCATAGGGATATTATATATACGGGTTGTAGATGCGGTCAGTTATGCCATACCCATTAATTCTGTAAAGCAAGCGATAGATAGCCTGATTAAGCATGGCAGAGTAACCAGAGGGTGGTTAGGGATAGGCTTGGATGATATTAAACCTGAATTAGCAAAGTCTCTTGGTTTACCAGATTTAAATGGAGTCTTTGTCATGGAAGTTTTTCCAGATACCCCTGCAGAGAAGGCAGGTTTGAAATCTGGTGATGTTATCAGGAGTTTTGATGGAAAAGATGTAAAGTCATCAAGTGACCTTATGTTGGCGGTAGCGACAACTGATGTGGGTAAAAGAGTAGAAGTTTTAATAATCAGGGATAAAAGTGAGAAAGAGATAGAAATAGAGATTGGAGAAAGACCAGAGGAGAAGAAAGGCATTTCTATTCAAAAGAGTGAGACAAAACAAGGGGTGACGGTAATAGGAGATATTCCTGTTATAGGAAAGATACGCAGGGACGCAAAGGAAGATGAATCTGGCAGTGGATACGCACTTACAGTAGAGGCTGATGGTTCATATCTTTTGCGATTTCCCCCCAACAATGAATCAGAAGTTGCTGGTTGTCTTGACCAAATTTTTCATGAGGGTCCCCGTGGGAATATTCAATTTGTTCCTGGAGTTGACCTTTCTGCTATACAAAAACTTGAAGAATATATGCACGATAGAAATTTCTCAATTTCATCCCGTTTTGGAGGAACTGGAGATGGTTCTCTTAGTGGAGCAGGAGATGGTCTATGTGTGAGTTCCTGGGTTCTTCATAAAAATCCAGAAAGGTTACATATTAATATAGGTAGAAATATAGAGGAACGTCAAACCAGGGTGAGACGGCAAACAGGGGCTTATATAGCCCATGCAACAAACCTTGGTAAGCACATTCAAGTTGGGGAATTACAAGAGGTAGATAAAGAGCATACACGTATAACCATCTTCTTTGATGACGAAGGAAAAGTTTTTCTAAAAAATCTTATTGCCCAAAGCCCAGGTCAGAAACTTTTCCTGCAAACCGAAGGAGTTAGTGTAGGTGAAGGAGAAGTTCCAAATGAAGGTGATTGGGCATCGCTTACCTTCACATTATTACCAGATAAGGTAAAACGGTTGGAACATGCCTTTGAGATGTCCAAGTTGCAATTGATTAGAACAAAGAGATAATGGGAAAGAGGGATACTGCATGCGTAACTTACTGAAAGTAACGGTACTGTGCATTTTTCTTAGTATTAGTGGAATAATTGTGATGACCATTGTTGATAGTCAGCGCAAAGTCACTACTGCGAGTTATATCAGGAACATGTTTGCTATGGGCTTTTTTTCAGGTGGGCTTGGTATTGCAGTTTTTTTGCTGAGCGTAGTTGGTTTTTTCACGCATGTCATAAAGAGACATAGCCGTCGCTATTGGTGGCAGTATATCCTCATTGGTTTTACTGCTTTGATGCTGTGCTTTTTCACGTTGACATTTCTGGCAGGAGCTCAGAGGCGAGGTACAGCGCGCTGCTACTCCAATCTTTCTATTATCGGTATGAAACTATATGATTATCAGAGTAAACATGGTTCATTACCAGTCCAAGGAGGCAAATTTGACAGTTATGCGATGGAAATGCCAAGGGATTACTTCTATTATTATATCTACATTTGTCCAATGAGCGGTCTAACTAAATTCTGGAAACGCAGCCTTGATTTGGAGTATGGAGAAACAACATATAAAATAGCTGAGAAAATTGAACTGGAACCACAATGGACCCCGACAGACAAAATCATAATCTGGTGTCCATACCACGGAAAAAGGGGAGTGCCTGTACTCTTCGCGAATGGGAACGTTCAGTATTTAAAATGGTCAGAATTGCGTTTTGAGCATGGCCATGTGACGCTAATCGGCAAAGAATAATTTTAAATAGGATCATATTGTCTTGCCGCGTGTATTACCCTGAGTTAGAATCCATAGTGTTGGAGTAATAATTAGTTAAAGAATGTACACTTACAGAAAAAGTCGGCTAGTTTTTAAAAGTAACATAGAAATTAATTATGGAAGATTAAAATATTCACTTGCAATTGATACAAGATTATGGTAATATTTAAGTTAGTAAAGGTTATATTGCATCTGCACATAGAACCCAAAAGGGCTGGGGTTGAATCATGAGGAATGGATTTAAAACGGGAGGACAAGATTTATGAGATATAAAGTAAACATCAAAAAGACAGAAGAAGGCTATTCCATCTGTTGTCCTGGACTGCCTGGCTGTTGGTCTCAAGGGAAAACCGAAAAAGAAGCATTAGAGAATATCAAAGATGCCATCCGGTCATATTTAGAGACCATAGAAGAGTTAAGCAAAGGTAAAAAAACTCGGTATGTAGAAGTAGCGGCATAAAAATGCCTAAACTGCCAGGCATAAACCATCAACGAGCCATTAAAGCCTTCAAGAGAGCAGATTTTTGGATAGCCAAACAGGGTAAGCACATCACAATGACCAATGGCGAACGCATCATTACCATCCCAAGAGCAAATCCAGTAGATGCTTTTACAATGGGAGGAATTATAAAAGATACTGGATTAAGCATAGAAGAGTTCAAGAAACTTTTATAGTGGAAATGAAATGCTGACCACCTTTAGTTTCGCCTGATAATGATATTGTGACAAAGACAGTTAAATGCTTATTGTGAAAAGGAAGGATATGACTAAAACCCAATATCCCCATTTAATTAATAAGCCATGAGCAGAGGAATGCTTGTGGCTTATTTTTTTTATAGATGCGAAAGAGAGAGCAACGTCAGATACAGGCTTTGGGCAGGACTATTTGGAGGTCCACCAGCCCTTGTAGCATTTTTAGGTCACATATTTCTATCTCAAAATAAGACGGTTTAAAAGATGTCTTTGCTCTCAACAATGGGAAATGGATGAAAGTAGAGTTAGACGTTATTTGTGGAGATCCGTCTTTAGCCTGATTTAAAATACCTATCTGAAGGAGAGGGACTATGAGTAAAGAGATTGATGAAGTAATAAAAAGCAGGCACAAAATTTTGAAGTCAAATCCGAAAATTTATCTCATCGCTGTTTGTCTTTGGTTTGTAGCAACTGTTATCGGAACGTTTACAAATGGATTTCACGTTGCGGCGCTCTATGCTGGTATGTTTGCAGCAACGATTGCTTTGTATTGTATGGAGAAACAACAAAGGTTAAATTTGGAATTGATAGAACGTTTACTGGCTTTGGAAAAACATACGGGCAAAAAAGAGTAAAATAGGACTAGCAGTGGCTAAAAAATGAAAATACATTATTGGACATTGGTAATTATATCTTTATTTCTCATTACAGGATGTTTTCATAAACACCAGGAGATATCCGGAGGACATTCTACTGCTAAAGAGAACAAGGTTCTTACATCTGATGATGTCGCTATTATGGCATCCGGTCTTGCAAATGACGAGTGTGAACGCATTTATGGGAAACGCCCTTTTTCTGCCGGTATCTACTCGGCGGAACTTATAAACACCACCTGGTACTGGGGTCGTCTTGATCCGTCTGGAGTAAACGGATTTTCTGCTGAAGTTTCACTTGAACGAGACGGTACAGGTCCGAAGGTCAAGATATACTTTAGTACGGACACACTCCAGCCCACACCAATCATGTACCCTGAGAATAGAATTGATATGGTTCCTGCGGAGAACGATAATGTGCTGATTGATGTGGTAATAAAAAAGTAAACAAGGGGTATTTGAATGACAAAACGAGATATTCTTTCTGTTGCTTTTAAGATACTGGGTGTTGTTTCTATTATGCGCGTTGTATTAGGCATACCTACTATAGGGATGTCGATCAGTATGGCATTTCAACAACCAAAGCATGAACAATATTTTAACCCTTATTGGTTCCTGGGCACAACGAGCATATCTCTTATTCTGAATCTTGCTATGGCATATATCCTGTTGAGATGGGGAGATTTAATTGCTAAAAAACTCATTCGTGATGATGCTGTAATTTCTCTCTTAAGAAAAGGTGAATGGGAGAAACCTATTTTTATGTTATCCTTGAGAATCATGGGTGTTGTATGTTTAGTTAAAAGTGTACCGGGGTTGATTAAAATTCTACCAGATCTAATATCTGTGAGGAGATATCAAGGTGCCACTATATACCATACCGAGGTAAGCGGTATTGGCGCTATTGTAGTTTTAATCATCGGGTTATATTTAATTTCAGGTGGAAAACATCTGGCTGAGTTCGCATATAGGGAAAAAAACGGCAACACCCGATAGAAATAACATGGTGTAAAATACTACGCATCAAGGAAATTCTATTTGGCCGATTAAATGACAAGCAATTTAGGAAGGAGGCAATCAAAGGAGGTAGGAATGCAGACTGCAAAAATATTGGTTATTTTTGGAATTATGTTGCTCATCGCTGGGTGTGTTCCATCTTTACATCCACTATTTACTGAGAAAGATTTGGTTTTTGAGCCAGCACTTTTAGGGACATGGGGTGAAGAAGGGAGTAAAGAAACATGGACATTTCAGAAATCAGTAGATAATACTTATGATTTAATTATTACAGAGAAAAGGACAATTTTAGGCTCAGAAGTAATAGCGAATAAATTTAATGCCTATTTAGTAAAACTTGATAAATTACTTTTTCTAGACATCTATCCAAAAGAGCCAGAGATTGAGGGTGATTTTTATAAATTCCACCTGATACCTGCACATACTTTTTCAAAAGTCTGGATAGAGGATGATGTCTTGCATCTTGGTATGCTTGATCATGATTGGCTTAAGAAAATGATTGATAACAAGAAAGTCAATATCAGCTATGAACGCTTGGGCGATGAACCAAGCCCCATGATTGTTCTTACAGCATCAACTAAAGCACTTCAGGAGTTTGTTCTAAAATATGCTGAAGATGCCGAGGCATTTCCTATGGGAGAAGTGCACAGGCAAAAAGACCGGCAAGAAACCCATCTTGATGCGGAAACCCATAGAGGGAATGCTCTATTAGAAACAGTATTAGTTCAATTAGCAGAACTTGAAGGCGTCATTTTGGTTACTGACATGTCTGTTTTTCGCTTGCTTGAAAATCTAAAACCTGCACTTATCAGAGAGATAAAAACATCGGCAGAAATCATAGATATTTTGAAGAAGCATGATATCAGTATTCAACCATCATCCCACAATGAGAAGATTTGGTGTGTATTTGATAAGACAAAAAAGATAGAAAATGAGAATAGAGAGATTGCTTGCATTGAGAAGATTCATAAAGATGTTCCAATTGAAGACGGTAATAATAGATGTACCATTAGGTTAATAAATGTTGATATAGGAGTTCTTTGTAAGACGGTAGCCGAAGTAACACACGAGCAAATCATGGTAGATGATGGATTACATTGCCTCATTAATGTCATTGCAGGGCGTGGACTGGTGGCACGTGAAGTAATAGACGTTTTTGAATCTTCACTGCGGCTCTGTGGTCTGGATATACAACAGACAAATGCCGGGGAGTATAAGGTGCAAAAGTATACGGCAAAGCCCCCCGTGTTTGTTAAATAAATCAGGAAAAGAAAATAATTTTATTTTTTAGAATATTGAGAAAATGAGGTGGATATGAAAAGGAAACTTTTATTCAAAATAATTAAGGGCATGGTCTGGATTGAATTCTTGAGTTTGCTGGTCAGTGGTTATGCTGAAGGACTGAAAGAAGAGAAGGGAATTTCGCCTGAGCGAGGGGTGGTGCTCTCTGTAAACAGGAAGTGGGCGTCAAGGCACTGGGCAGGGGATATACGGGCAAAGAGTATTTCTCTGGATATGGAAAAGGATTTCCCGAGATTCACAGTTAGTGAGGCTGGATTACGATCTGTTTGGACATATTATTTTGATTTGCCTGTGGATTTTAAACTCTATCCAATTGCAGTCTTAAAATATCGTGCAGAGAATACTCATACAACAAGTGATAATTATGTCATCTGGATGGATGATGGCACTGGTCCGGATTACGGAGGATTGGTTGTTTTCAAAAGCAAGGAACTTATCTGCGACGGGAGTATTCACGAATTACGAAAAGACTTGCGAGAATTCAGTCCAAAGGGTCCTGTTAAAGGTATGGCACTCGGTGTCATGTGTGGAGATAAGACGCCGGCAATCTTTGATTTGGTTGGAATCAATTTTGAATCAGCGGTTGATATGGTACCAAAGGAACCATTTAAAGAGGATAAGCCTATAGATGTATTGGTGGTTGATTCAGAGGGCAGACCACTTAATGGTGCAAAGGTTATTATCGACGCTGAGCGTAAAAATTTTGCTCGTTCGGCAATGACAGATAACAGTGGCATATGCAAAATAAAACCGCTTATTAATGATACGTCAAAGCACATGCTTAGAATAGAAATGGAAGATATGGTATCGATAGAACATAGCGACCTAAAGCAAATTGATGACAAACCTATACAGATTACCATGAGACAAGGAATTCACTATGGCGGAATTATACAGGATGAGAAAGGTAATCCGATTGAAGGTGTTACTGTAAGTTTTCACATAGCACGTGAGGGTAAGGAAGGTACCCGGATGCAAAGCCAATTTGATATTCTAACTGATATAGGGGGCAGGTGGAGAAGTCCACTATTGCCAGATGAACTGAGTGATATATGGATTAAACTATATCATCCCGATTATGCCAGTGACCCAATCTTTGGAATGACTCAAAAACCACCGATGGAAAAGTTAAGGGATGGCACTGGCGTGATGGTGTTAAAACGTGGGTTTTCTGTTACAGGTATTGTTACTGATGAACAAGGTCATCTAATTTCCGGGGCTATCATTAAGCAAGGTTCAGATAGACATGGTTCGCATTACCCTACTACTCAGACAGACAAAGATGGATACTTCTGCTTTGATAATTCTCCTCTTGGTGAGATGGTCCTAACAGTCCAGAAGGATGGGTATGCACCAGAATTAAAGGTTATCCAGGTTACAAAGAAATTAGGTCAGGTTGAGTTTGTCCTTCATCATGGTAAGACAATTAAAGGGAAGGTAGTTGATAAAGATGGGAAACCCGTGCCCGATATAATGATTTCTGCTGATACATGGGGTGGTTACCGTTCAATTGACTGGGGTTCAAAGACAGATTCTGAAGGGCGATTTCAGTGGGACTATGCACCTGCAGATGAGGTTTTATTTGACCTGTATTCAAAAGATTATATGAGTGTCCGCAGATACCCGATGAAGCCGTCAAATGAAGAATATGTGATTGTAGTTAATAAACCAACTGTGGTTAAAATACACGTTGTTGACGATATTACAGGCAATCCTGTTACACAGTTTGAAGTTATGGAAGGGAGAAAGTGGGACGGCAACAGACCTGTGTATTGGTCTAAGTGGTATGATAAAGTCCACCAGAGTACCGACGGATATTATGAATTTAGATTTACAGAACCCGGCAGAGGCCACGCACTGCGTATTGTATCGGAAGGATATCTTAATACAGATACACCGTTTTTTGAAGATAATGAACAAACCGAAACCTTTGAAGTGAGATTAAAGAAAGGGGAGCCTTTTCAGGGTATTGTTACAACCACAGAAGGAAAAGTATTGTCTGGTGCTGAAGTCGGATGGTTTCAAGGAAACCAATATGCCATGGTTAATGATACAAAATTAGAGCAGCGTTCTGAGATTACATGTACGAAGACTGACTCTACAGGACGTTTTGTATTATCGCCACAGGGCGAGACTGGTTTGCTTGTTATATTACATGAAGAAGGGTGGAAGAAAATAATGGTAGACAAGCCAGGTGATGTTGGTAATATTTCAGTGGAACCGTGGTCTGTCGTACAGGGGAAAGCATGGATTGGCATCAAGCCTGCGATAAACCAGCATATAAAATTCTTTGTGCAAGATACCTACAGCGATAATATGCCAGGTGTGAATTGGAACACAAGTACACTCACAGGAGAAGATGGAAGTTTTGTCCTTTCCCATGTGCCAGTTGGGGATATCCATGTTGGTGTCTATGGCCGAAATGGGAATACGAGTTTTGTGACTAACCGTGTCTATGTCAATACAAAACCAGGAGAGACACATGAAGTTCAGATTGGCGGAACAGGTAGAGCAATAATAGGCCGAGTTGTCTGGAGCGATGATTTTAAGAATAAAGATTTTTATGACACGTTTGTCCAGGGTTCACTCAGAATTCGGAGACTACGCCTAGAACGCCTAGAACCCCCTGCCGAAATTACAGGTGATAAAAAGAAAGTCAATGAATGGCGTATGGCATTCATAAAGTCTCCTGAAGGGCAGGCATGGCTTGAAGAAGTGAAGAAAGCCATATCTTTCGGTTTCTATGTAGAACCTGATGGCTCATTCAGGATTGATGATGTTCCTACAGAGACTTATGACCTGACTATTTATGCCCACGAGAAACTGGGTGGCCGTTGGGGCAAAGTTATAGCACAAGGAACAGGAGAGGTCACAGTTGCACCCGGTGCAATGCCAACCGACGGCCCTATTGATACGGGTAGTATTGTTCTTGTAAAAAATCCATAATGAGAATAACCAATGAAAAGGATTGACAACAGGCAAGCAAAGATACAGTAATGAAAAAGTTGGCAGTCATTGGCGTTTTATTATGCCTGATAGGAGGGGTGGTTAGGGGGCAGGAAGCACAGCCTCCTGTGGACTATCTTATTGACTCTGCTGAATATAAGTTCCTTTTAGACGAAATAGAAGTGAAATGTCTGGCGGTATTCGGGCTGACTGTTTTTCCTTCGGATAAGTTCATACAGGTACCGATTCTTAAGGGTGAAGTATCGCCGACAAGCATTAGTGTCCATGGCAAAATCCAGGACTTAACACCTATTGGCGGTTGGCTTGTTTTTCTGCCTGAAGAGACAGGTTCATATACTATAGAGGTGGAATTTTCTTTAAGACCAGAGATTCTGAAAGGAATTCCTTCCATTTCAGTTGCAACGCCGGTCTCGGCTGTGAATCGTGTGAGGCTCAAATCAGAAAAGCCGTGGCTTGTCAGTTCAAACCGTCTCCCATTCCAGATAGAAGTCGGTGTGGATGAGAAGGAAGTAGCGGTTTTCCCAGGGGAAGAATTCAAATTACAGTGGGAAGATGTTCCAGTAGAAGTTGAACGTCCACCTCTTTTAAATGCTGCGCCTGATATATTTTATTTATTTGAAGGACCAGACCTGCACGTCTCTGCAAGGCTTGCAATGACCATATATGCTGGAATGGCTTCAAAAGTAAATTTGGACTTCCCGCCTAATGCAAGAAAGATAAGTCTGCACGGAGCACAGATTAGGCGTTGGACACAGGAAGGCGAAAAAGTAACTATTGATTTCAAGGGTAAGATTGAAGGGAAGACAGATGTATTCGTATCCTTCTCTCTGCCGGCTGGTAATGGACAGGATTTTGTGTGGCTTCCTGTTCCATTAATTCAAGGTGCGAGAATCACGGGAGGAACTGTTGCGATTTCTTGCCCTTCAGATTCAGATTTGATGGTGGATGATATCTCTCAGTTAGAAGAAATCGCAGTTTATGAGATTCCTGTTTCACTCAAGGCTCTTATGAGAAACCAACCTGTCCTTGCTTTTCAGATAAGAGGAGATTCGCCACGCCTTTCTGTCCGACCTGTTTCTCTTAAGCCGGCTGTTGTGGTTGAGGCTGTAGCAGATAGAGTTGATTTTACCAGTTTCCGAGGTCCGGAAGGTGAAGAAACCATCAAGGTTAATATGTCGGTGAGAAACGACAGGCGTCAGTTTCTGCGTGTTTCACTTCCAGACGGGGCACGGTTAGTTTGTTGTTCAGTCTCCGGACGAGAGATTATACCAGGGAGAGAGGCAGATGGAGAAATACTTATACCATTAGAAAGGTCTATAGAAACGCTTGAAGGGATTGTTTCGTTTCCGGTTGAGTTTGTCTTCTTTACTAAGAACCATACTTTTGACAGAAAAGGTTCTGCTTCATTTATACTGCCCTCCTTAGATATGCCAATAGCACATGCTACGTGGACTGCATACCTGCCTGATGGGATTAAAGTCATTGAAGTATCAGGGAATATGGCTTATGTTAAAAGGTTTGAGAAGGCAACTGAAAAATTAGAATATGGGAGAGGGTATCTTAAACCAGCGCCTGTCACAGAAGTCCACATACTTGGTGAAATTGATTCTATCAGTATGGGATTTAGAAAAAGGCTTGTAGAAAACTACTGGATTAGTGCCACTGAGGCGTATAAGACGCAGGACTACGAAGAGGCAGAGAGGAATCTTAAGGTAATCCTTGAGAAATATCCTGAAAGCGAGTTTGCGAAAGACGCAAGTCAACTTATGGACAATGTATCTCTGGCGCTTAAGCCATTAGAACAGAGAGAAACAGTTACAATTAAATTACGCTATGGTGTGGCGGCGAAACGTATCCAGAAGGGGATGGAATCTCAGCAGTTCAGTGAAAAGATGGAACAGGAAAAACTTATCAAGAAGGCAGAAGAGGCGGAACTGAGAGGAGAAGAACGGGAATCCATAGCTCTTATGGAAAAGGCAGTAAAACAATCAGAAGTTATGCTTAAGCGTGGTGTTTCAAGCATGGAGCAGAAGGCGATAATGAAAGATGTCTCTGCAAAACTTGAATCCGGGAGAATATCTGCTATAAAAACCCAACAGCAGGGACCGAAGAAAGAGGTTGAGGATAGAATTAAAGGTGGGGTGGAAGATAAGAGAATTTTTGTTATGAACGAGGAGGACTTCAATGGATTAGCATTGACT
>CAYVEO010000065.1:0-11884 GCA_964449965.1 uncultured Planctomycetia bacterium | reverse complement strand
CTCTTTTTGAATTTTTTAATTTCATTCATAGTATGTTATTCCAATGGTAACCTAACAGGTCCCTTCCTCTTCGCAGACTGGTATGCAGCGACTGCAACCTCTGTCGCCTTTAAGCCATCATAACCTGTTATAGAGGGTTCTCTCTCCTCTTCAATCATATGGACAAAATCTTCTACGAGGCCATTATCCATATTGTCTCCCCAGTTGACCCAGTTCTCTTTGCCTTCCTTCTCACTGAAGAGCGAGAATTTCTGATTAAATATATCCAGGCTCAACACACCCTCAGTCCCGACAATCTCCATCGTCACATCTCCCCATGCAGGGAACGATTTTGTAGGCCTTGACCAGCTCGGGTCTAACGTGGCAAATGTCCCGTCACTAAACTCCATAGTCAATATCCCGCAGTCATCTGTCTTTATGTTATGGAAACGGGTATCAACCTCAGCATATACCTCTGTCACTTCCTGTTTCAGAAACCACCTCATCAGGTCAACAACATGGACTGTATGGTCCATCACAGCCCCTCCGCCTGATTTCTTATTGTCAATGAACCACCCGCCAGGCATCTTGCCTCGGTTTGTCCCATTTATAGCCAGGACCTTTCCGAGCCTGCCTTCACTTATAAGAGACTTTGCACGAATAGCAGGAGTAGCAAACCTGCATGGAAATGCAGTCTGCAGTTTGACGCCGTTCTCACGGCATATATCTATCATCGCCCGGGCATCCTTTATAGAAGCAGCCAGCGGTTTTTCGCATAGGATATGTTTCTTCCGGGATGCAGCCATCCCTACCATCTCCCTGTGCCGGCTATTTTCTGAGGTAATAATTACACCATCTATATCCTCATCAAGAAGTGCCTTATAAGAACTGAAGAATTTTACATGAAACTTCTTGGCCATCTTCCTGCCCCTTGCAGTATTGTCATCAGCAATTCCTGCAAGGATAGCACCATCTAACCTGCTCATACACTCCGCATAACCATAGGCATGCATATGGGCAAAACTCATTATGCCTAACTTAACCATATATTCTCCTCACCCCTTAATTTAACACCACAGGCTTACCTGTTTCAATAGATTTAAGTGCTGCCAGAGATATTTCTAACGCCTTTAATGCATCCTTGCCTGTAATATCCGGCTCTTTATTATTAAGGACACAATCTATAAAATGTCTCAATTCTAACAGATACGGACTTTCCTTTAGCGGGCTTTCAGGAACTGCAACACCTCCACTGCCGCCTGTTCCCTTAACCTCTATATTAATTGGCAGGGAATCTTTACTGTCAAAGTTCAAAAGCCCTTTACTGCCTGCTACCTCTAACCTTGTCCTGAATCCCCCTGGATGTGCCCATGTGCCTTCTACATGTGCGATTACACCGCTCTTAAACCTTAACGTAACCAATGCATAATCTATGAACTTGTATCCTTTATTAATCATGCCCTTGGCATATACCCTCCGGACGTCACCGAAACACCACCTCAAGAAATCAAAGTCATGGACAATCATGTCCAGAACCAATCCCCCGCTCATCCGGAAATCTGCATACCATTCATTTGATGCATGCGGGAATGCGCCGCCCCTCGTTGTCCGCACTATGCCTACTTTACCAAGACTGCCTGAGTCTATAACCTCCTTTGCCTTTGCATACTCATAAAAATATCTCAGGACATGGCCTACCATAAACTTGACCTTTGCATTTTTACAGGATTCTACCATCGCTTTGCCATCTTCAAGATTTCTTGCGAGCGGTTTTTCACAGAAGATATTCTTCTTCCTTTCTGCAGCCTTTAATACATACTCTTTATGAAGCGGTGTGGGAAGACATATATCTATTATGTCTATCCCTTCATCCTGAAGCATCTCATCATACGAACTAAAGGACCTTACTTTTAATTCATTGGCAAATTTGTTCCTCTTATCTTCTGCAACATCATATATCCCTGCCAGTTCACAATCAGGTATCTGCTGATAGCAGCCAGCATGGAATCCTCCCATGGTGCCGCATCCGACAAGCCCTACCCTTTTTACTGCCATCAAAACCCTCCTTACTCTACTGTAACACTCTTAGCCAAATTCCTCGGCTGGTCAACGTCACAACCTCTCTTTACCGCGATATGGTAAGCAAGCAATTGCAAAGGAATTGCTACAAGGATAGGCGAAAAGAGCTCTTCAATGTCAGGCACGTATATCACCTCATCAGAATGTTTCTTAATCCCCTCATCCCCCTCAGTTGCTATAGATATCAGTATGCCTTTGCGCGCCTTTATCTCCTGTATATTTGATATCATCTTGTCATATACACTGGAACGGGTAGAGATACAAACCACAGGCAACTTATCACTGACTAATGCTATAGGCCCATGTTTCATTTCACCTGCCCCATATCCCTCAGCATGGATATAAGATATCTCCTTCAACTTTAAAGCACCCTCTAATGCATTGGGAAAGTTATAACTTCTTCCAAGATACAGGAAATCCGATGCATTATAATACTTCTCTGTGCATCTCAATATTGCCTCCTGGTCTTTTAAAACCTTTTCTAAAAGTCCGGGCACTCTTTCCAATTCAGCAATTAGTTCTCCTGCCTTTTTCTTATCAATAGTCCCTTTAAGCCTTCCCAAATATATTGTAAATAGATAGAAGGCTGTCAACTGCGAGGTATACGCCTTCGTGGATGCTACGCCTATCTCAGGTCCAGCATGGGTATATATCACCCCATCAGACTCCCTTGCAATTGAACTGCCGACTACGTTGCATATAGAGATAACCCTCGCACCTTTCTTCTTTGCCTCTCTTATACCTGCAAGCGTATCAGCCGTCTCACCTGACTGGGTAACAGGTATAACGAGCGTCCTATCAGTAACAATCGGGTTTCTGTACCTGAACTCACTTGATATATCCACCTCAACAGGCGTGCGGGTCCATTCTTCCAGCATATATTTCCCTGTAAGTCCTGCATGCCAGGCTGTGCCGCAGCTTATGATAATTATCTTCTCCATCTTGAGCAATTCCTGAGGCGTAATCTTCATGTCCTCCAGAATAACATTGTCCTTCTCTTTAGAAATCCTGCCCATCAGCGTTTCCTTGATTACCCTCGGCTGCTCGTTTATCTCCTTTAGCATAAAATGGGGATAGCCGCCTTTCTCAGCCGCTTTTGCATCCCATTCTATCCTCGTCTTTTTTTTCTCTATTTTTTTACCGTCAAGGTTGGTAACCTGGACACTGTTGCGTGTGATAACTATTATCTCATAATCATCCGGATACAGGACATCCTTGGTATAAGACAATATAGCAGGGACGTCACTCGCTATATAATTTTCACCCTTCCCTAATCCCACTATTAATGGACTGCCGCATCTGGCAGCCACCAATTTGTCAGGTTCATTCCTGCATAGAATTCCAAGTGCATAAGCCCCTTCCACCTCTTTCAAGGCGAGCCTCACAGCCTCCTCCAGATTATCCTTATAATATTTTTCTATAAGGTGTGCCACCACCTCTGTGTCTGTCTGGGATTTAAAGGTATGACCTTCTTCAATGAGCCTGTTTTTAAGAACCTGATAATTCTCTATTATACCATTGTGAACCAGTATTATGTTACCCTTACAGTCAGTGTGGGGGTGAGAATTTATCTGGCTCGGCTCACCATGAGTAGCCCACCGCGTATGTCCTATACCCAGTGTGCCGGGGATAGGTTTGGCTTTAAGACTTTCTTTCAAAACCTTGAGTTTCCCAACCTCTTTTCTGATAGAAACCCTGCCATTAGATATGACTGCTGCCCCGGCTGAATCATACCCTCTATATTCAAGTCTTGATAATCCATCCATAAGGATTTGGACAACCTCTTTGTCGCCTATATATCCAACTATCCCGCACATATCTTAAATACCCCTCTTTCTATATTTATTGTCTTTTTCTTTCACTGAACGCACAAGACCCTTCTTGTATCGTCTCAACCTTGCACTAATGGTTTCATCACTTATCCCGAGCATCTCTAAGGCAAATATTCCTGCATTCCTTGCCCCTGCTTCTCCAATCGCCATCGCAGCCACAGGCACACCTCCAGGCATCTGAACAGTAGATAATAGCGAATCCATACCGCCCAGACTCTTGGTATGGATAGGAACACCTATAACAGGCAAAGTAGTATGGCTTGCTATTACGCCTGCGAGATGAGCCGCGCCCCCTGCCCCTGCAATGATTATTTTGATGCCATTATTTGATGCAGTCCTTGCAAACCTAATCACCTCATCAGGACTCCTGTGAGCAGAGAGGACTCTAAACTGGCAACCTATGCTAAATTCCTTCAGGACATCACCTGCCTTTTCCATAACAGGCATATCTGATTCACTACCCATCACTATTGCCACTATAGGCTTCTTCACTTAATAACTCCCTGCTTTTTGCCCCTTGCCCCTATATCCTTTCTAAAATGCATCCCTTCAAATTTCACTTTACCAACCGCCTGATATGCCTTCTCAATAGCGCACCCTAAGTCTTTCCCCAGTGCAGTAATACCGAGAACCCTGCCCCCGTCAGTTAATAAAAACGGATGATTCCCGCCATCTTCTTTCCATCTTGTCCCTGCATGAAACGCCGTTACGTCTTTTATAGTATTTACTTCATCTATCCCGTAGATTTCTTTACCCTTCTTGTATGTCCCTGGATAACCCCCGGAGGTAAGGACTACACACACAGATGCACGGGCATCCCAATCCAATTTTACTTTCCCTAACCTTTCGTCAATCACCGCCTCTATCACATCCACTAAATCATTCTTTAATCTCGGGATGACTACCTGCGTCTCAGGGTCGCCAAACCGCACATTAAATTCCAGAACCGAGGGACCTTGACTCGTTATCATAAGCCCTGCGTATAAGACACCCTTGTATCTGAGCCCTTCTTCTTTCATCCCTTTTATCACAGGTCTTATTATATCCTTTATCACCTCATCCATTAGTTTATCATCAGCGATAGGTGCAGGTGAATATGCCCCCATCCCGCCTGTATTAGGGCCTTCATCATTATCGTCCACCCGTTTGTGGTCCTGTGATGAGGCAAGCGGCACTACAGATTCCCCATCTGTCAATACCATGATAGATACCTCTTCACCGTCCAAACATTCCTCAATGACCACCCTGTCACCTGAAGCACCGAATATCTTTTTCCCCATTATAGAGTCTATAGCATCTTTAGCCTCTTTAATAGTCTTTGCAACTATTACCCCTTTACCCTGTGCCAGACCGTCTGCCTTTATAACTATAGGGACACCTGCTTCGTCTATATGCCTCTTTGCATCACAGCTATTATCAAATATTTTAAAACGGGCAGTGGGGACTTTGCATCGTGCCATTAACTCCTTTGCAAATACCTTACTCCCCTCCATCTGTGCCGCTTTTTTACCAGGGCCAAAAATCCTCAAGTCTCTTGTCTCAAATTCATCCACAATCCCGTTCACGAGCGGAAGTTCAGGTCCTACAATAGTAAGGGCTATCTTCTCTTTTTCAACGAAATTAACAATAGCCTTGACGTCTTCTGCCTTGATATTAACGTTAGAGGCAATTCTACCTGTCCCCCCATTACCCGGGGCAGCATAGATATGACGAACACGGGAACTCTGTGCCATCTTCCATACTATGGCATGTTCCCTCCCGCCTGAGCCTATCACCAATACCTTCACATTCCCTCCAACAGAACTGTCCTTTTCTATGTCTCTTAACAATGTCCCGAATTGTCCCTTAATTATGTCCCTTAATGTCCCTTATTTTTCCAACAGTATAAGATGAAAGAATATAATAAGTGCCTTTCTTTTCGCCCTTCTTTTCCAGGATACCTTTTCCTACAAGTGAGATTAAATCACGAGTTGCTGTTCTTTTTATACTGCCACAAAGTTTTTGACATTGTTCGTTATCAATACTGCCATTTATTACAAGATATTTGATAATCTTTCCCTGGCGAATACTAAGATTGTAATCTTTAAGACCCTTAACAAAATTTTCAGCAATTATGATGTTTTTGCCTTTTTCATGAATTTCTGTCATCTGTGTTTTAAGTCCATCAACAAAATACTCCAGCCTGAGCCTATCACCAATACCTTCATCCTGTTAGACCCCGTTAGAAATTATGAATACTATCACACCCATTAGACCTTTCAGATAATCGCTTATAGCACTGCTTTTGGGTCTAACGGGATTCATATTCCTTCCAACAGACCTTATTATACTGAAATTAAGAATTAAAAGCAAGAAAATTTCTTGGATTTTTTATAGATTTTTACATCGCCCGGATTTCGGTTAGGTACGACAAAGATACTTTCTTATGGTATAGTTTAAGACATGAGATATAAGGAAGGTGACAAAAATGGCTTATGTTCAGGGTGGTGAAAAAACCAGGTTTCTATCATTTTCGTATCGATGCGGTTGGTATCCATGTGCATACGGTAGGCATATCCGAAGGATCTATAAGCCATGTTGATCCATACATTAATGATATTTTTTCACCATCATTAATACTTCGTTCAATATTTCTCTTTTACCCTTCACCATTCCATGTCTCCGTATAATCAATTATTGTGCCCAATCATCATCTATAGGCAAATCTGAGGATGGCTTCAAATTAAACCACTTCAAGACGCCTAAATTTCGAATAACCTCTGCAACTTCTTTCTTATTTAGGGGAGGACGCCGCTTTTGTTTCCATTTCATCACTTCCCGAAGAACATCGTCTTCGGTCATGCTACCTTTATTCATTGTCCGTTCTGTGAAAAGGACTGTCGCTACAATCTCAGCCTTATTAGTATTTAATCGCAGAAAGAGGTCAACTGCTTTATTAATCAGATTATCCCATTTTTGGAGGCTATCCTGATATTTCAAACGATCCTTTTCATATGCAAGTCCCGGAACAACCTGGAACATAGGTCCAAGCCTTTCTTCTTGTAACAATCCAGCGTTTGATAGTCTCTTCTTGACGTCATCCAACGCCCTACAATAGGGACCATATGATCCGCGCACATAATCTAAGTCCGTGGGGATACCCAGCGCTGTAGCAACATAAGCAATCTTCTGAAAAATAGTTCTGCCAACTGGTGAATGATAAGTCTGTTTTACAAGACGATAAACTATCTCAACCAACGAAACCCACGCAGGATTCATCTTTTGAAGAATTGTTTCACCTGACTTAGACTCCTTTAGGTCAAACTCGCGAGATAAGAACTTCTCTGTTAATTGTGCGGATGGTGTCCCGTAGGGGGCATACAATTTAATCGGTATGTCCAATTTAGAAAGATATTTATAAATCAACGGCCCAACTGTTTCCCATAATAACTGTCCATTACCGCAACCTAAGGGAGGAACTGCAATAGATTCAACATTCCATTCTTTATATTTCGACACCAGTATCTTTAACCCTTTTTCAATATCTTCAACTCGAGATGCCGCACGCCAATGACTTTTTGTAGGGAAATTTATAACTTGCGGTGAAAACAACGACGTTTTAAATAGATAAGGAATACCGGGCTTAATTTCGCCTCTTTGGCATCGCGAGATATAATCCTCATACATTCCAGGATAACGCTTCTTAAACTCAGCAGCAATCCCTTTCCCCATGATCCCAACACAATTGACGGTATTAATCAATGTTTGTGTTTTAGAATTAAATATATCACCGATTAAAACTTCCATAATAACCTCCTTCAAAAAAATAGATTTCCGTTAATTTGCACGGGTAAAACCGATACCCTCACGAATGCATCCAAGACAGTTTTGTTAGCTACATATGCGGCAAAAATATAATTGGGATGGATATGATCGGGTACCAATACTTCAGCACACTTTATACCTTTTAATCTATATTCTTCCATAAAATCATCTCTGTTGATCCAGAACTCAGCAAAAACCTCGGAATGTTTCAATAAAGGTAAACCTTCATTTACCGGCTTAAACCAGCAATCCCTGCTAGCATTTTGATCAGTAATAATGATTCCGGCTAACGACAGAACATCACTTTTGATTCGTAAAACACAAATGGAATCATTCAGATGTCTTCTCGCGCTAAGCATAGGGTTATGGGCATCGAAATATAAATTAGCATAATCATGTAAACGCTTGTTCGTGCCGGGAATTTTTTTATTTTGCCTGCGCTCTTGAACACCTTGTTCAGCAATAGAGCGATGATGAATTCTGCGTGCCTCGTTATGCGAAAGAATACCGTCCTGCAAGATTGATGGAACATTGGTAATGTCCGTTATGAAGTATAATTCCCGAATATCATTTATATCCATTTTAGTTAATCGATTTTTTTGCTATTCGATTACTTTTTTGGTCAAACCATATAACCCATAAATCGTCCGGCCAAATTGGTGTTCGCAACTAATCTTTTAGATTGATTAGCGATCCACGATATTATTTGAGGCAGCCAGGCTGCTGCACCAATAACAGCCACTATAAATGTGCCATCCATATGCTCCTCCTGCACAAGCGTATGTTCCCTCCCGCCTGAACCTATCACCAATACCTTCATCCTGTTAGACCTCCCCTGAAATATGTTCTCAAACATATGATTTCTATCTGAACAATTGATTGCGTAGGTCTAACGGGATTCACATTCCCTCCAACAGACCTTATTATACTGAAATTAAAAATAAAAAGCAAGAAGATTTGTAATCTCTTCAGGATTTCTCCATGATTTTTGTTGACAAAACCTGCTTTTATGGTAAAATTTAGAATGTGAAACAAGGAAGGATGTTAGAGAGGAGGTAACATGGGATATCAAGAAGGCGGTGGCGGTGGATACGGCGGTGGGTCACGAGAGATGCACAAGGCGATTTGCGCAGAATGCAAGAAAGAATGCGAAGTCCCTTTTAAACCCAGAGATGACCGTCCGATATACTGCAAGGATTGTTTTTCAAAACGCAAGAACAAAGGTCGTTAAAAGAAGAGATTTTGTTAGACCCTTCCTTATATGGGAGGGTCTATCCTTTAGTATTAGTTTCTTCCTTCTATCAGATCCGCAAAGTCAGCGTTTTAAATCGTTAGGGGATGGTTCTGTCAATAAGTTTAGATATATCCCTCTTTACAATTCATGCCTCCAGAAATCCACGAGGAATTCCTTTTACCGGAGATGCGGATGTTGAAAAATATAGATTATAAGAAGGAGTTAAACCCGGCGCAGTTTCAGGCTGTCCAATCTACGGATGGACAGTACTTAGTCATCGCCGGCGCAGGCAGCGGTAAGACGCGCGTGCTGGTATACCGCGTAGCTTACCTCGTAGAGAAAGGTATTATGCCTGATGAAATACTGCTGCTTACGTTTACGCGCAAGGCGGCGGAAGAGATGCTCAGGCGCGCATCATCGCTTTTAGATGAGCGATGCCAGAAGGTCTCGGGCGGGACGTTTCATTCCTTCGCCAACACCGTATTGAGAAAATATGCAGGACTTCTGGGCGTATCCAACAATTTCACTATCCTGGATCGTTCCGACTCCGAGGATGCTATAAATCTTATACGCACAAAGATGGGATTCAACAAGACGGATAAGCGATTTCCCAGGAAAAGGGCGATTGCACAGGCAATATCTATAAGCGTCAATAAGTCTGCGCCTATAGAGAAGGTGCTGGACGACGAATATCCGCAGTTTATTGAATGGTCGGACAATATCAAGAGAATAAACGACGAATATAAAAAATACAAATATTCCAAATCACTCCTTGATTACGATGACCTCCTGGTTTATTTAAGAGACCTGCTCGAGCGGCATGAGGACGTGCGCCTCGCCCTGGCAAACAAGTATAAATATATCATGGTAGATGAATACCAGGACACCAATAAGCTGCAGGCGTATGTTGTCTGTTTATTAGCCTCTGAACACAGGAATATCATGGTGGTAGGCGACGATTCGCAGAGCATTTATTCTTTCCGCGGAGCCAATTTCAAAAACATCATGGATTTCCCGAAGATATTCACGGACGCCAAGGTCATCACCCTGGAAGAGAACTACCGCTCAACCCAGCCGATATTGTCCATGACCAACGAGGTGATACGTTTTGCAGAAGAAAAATTTGAAAAGAACCTCTATACAAAAAAGCAGGGGGGAAAGTCTCCGGTTTTTGTCGATGCCACTGACGAGAACAGCCAGTCGGAATATATCGTGAATAAGATACTTGAATTGAGAGAAAGCGGCGTTGAGCTGGGCGAGATTGCGGTGCTTTTCCGTTCCGGGTGGCATTCTCACGACCTTGAGGTGGAACTTGTCAGATGCAACATACCTTTTATGAAATACGGAGGGCAGAAATTTGTAGAGGCGTCGCATATCAAGGATGTAATAGCGTATCTGCGCATCGTATATAACCGCTTTGACCAGATAAGCTGGTATAGGGCGCTCCTGCTGCTGCGGGGGGTCGGCCCTAAGACCGCCGAGCGGATAATAGAGGAGTTGATGGCAAACAAAGAGAGCCTTTCCGTAGACCCTAAGATTGTAGATAAAATCGGCGACTTGAAAAATCTTTTGGAATTGTTAAGACAGATTGATACGCAAAGGCATAAGCCTGCAGACATGGTTCACGCATTCCTCAACTATTACCAGCCGCTGCTGAAAGAAAAATACGATGATTTCAACAAGCGGCTTAATGACCTGGATTCCCTGGAGCGCATCGCCTCAAGGTACAGGTCGCTTGAGCAGTTTCTCTCGGATATGGCACTCGAGCCCCCGGAGAGGAGCATCGTTGAGGCTGGGACCAGGGATAAGGACGATTCATCACTCACATTGTCCACAATTCATTCTGCGAAGGGGTTAGAGTGGCACACGGTATTCGTGATTTATGTGGCAGAGGGACATCTGCCGTCTTATCTGTCACTGAAAGACAATGATGCAATAGAAGAAGAACGCAGGCTATTTTATGTTGCAGTTACGCGCGCAAAAGAGAACCTTTTTTTGCTAAAGCCAAATATCGACCGCTCACCCAGAAGTTATTTTGACGGCGGAGGCTCGGTCTTCACCGCAGTATCAAGGTTCTTAGAAGAGGGGGGTATCTTGAACAAATTTCTGGCTTTTGAACGCGCGGATTATAATAAGTTCAGCGATATTTCACCTGAAGATGCCGGCGAAAGGCATAGGCCGGATAAAGGATTTCTTGATATGATGAAAGAATACTACCGGGATTCGTAAGAGGTTATAAAAGTCATGTCTAATCAAAAACGGCGCAAAGATATCAGAAATGTGGCAATCATCGCCCATGTTGACCACGGTAAAACCACTTTAGTGGATGCCCTGCTCAAACAGACAGGGGCGTATGAATTCAAGGAAGGCGAATCCACGATAATGGATTCAAACCCGCTGGAAAGGGAGCGCGGGATAACGATATTTTCAAAGAACGCATCCTTCCGGTACAAGGATACGAAGTTTAACATCGTAGATACGCCGGGCCATGCAGATTTCGGCAGCGAGGTGGAACGCATATTAAAGATGGTTGACGGTGTGCTTTTGCTTGTTGATGCATTTGAAGGACCCATGCCGCAGACGAAGTTCGTCCTGAAAAAATCGCTGCAGTTACACCTGAAACCCATACTTGTAGTAAATAAGGTTGACCGTCCCAACGCCAGACCGCTTGAGGTTGCAGATAAGACATTTGATCTTTTCTGTGAGCTAAATGCGACCGACGAACAGATGGATTTTCCAATTATCTATGCATCGGGTAAAGAAGGCTGGGCGGCGCACGACCTGGACGACGAGAGGACTGACATGAAGCCGCTCCTCGATACAATACTGCATCGCGTCCTGCCGCCTATAGCTGATGCGGAGAGTCCGTTTCAGATGCTCATCACGATGCTGGACTACGATTCATACGTAGGCTGTATCGGCATAGGCAGGGTCTTTCACGGCAGGATAAGGGTTT
>CAYVEO010000064.1:0-11897 GCA_964449965.1 uncultured Planctomycetia bacterium | reverse complement strand
GCGTTCAGAGGCGTGAAAAACCAGCTTTTTATCATTTAAACTACTTCTCAAAACAAAATTTCAATGCAGATGTTAAATAAAAATCGACTGATAAAGGGAGGATTATTATGAAAACTTATTCTAACTTTAGCTGTCCTATTTTAATCAAAAAACTCGAAGAACAATATGGCTCTCAGCATAGAAAAGAGGATATTTCTTTTCGCAAATCACGGGATGTCTCTGAGTTTATAAAAGCCAAAGAGCAATCAGAAAAGAAGTCTCGTTCTACTAAGATGGTGTTTAAATGATGCATGTCTGATCTTAGAACTACCCCCGCTTTAAATATTCCGCAAATTATTGATGTTAAACCGCCTTTTTCAAACTTCTCTTTCATAGAAGCAAATTTCGGTAATCTTGATTCAATACACAGGATATTCTCACAAGCTCGAATTTTAGGTTTTAAGACTCTTATTGTCGAGAATATTGAAAGTGTCGGGTTCTCAAAAGAAGATGCCTTAGACTTGCAGGCAGCAGGGATAAAAGTTCCGCGAGATCCTTTGGTTAGATTAAGTTTCTTTAATACTGAATTTATCGATTCCGCTGGCCTTAATTCACAGAATGACAAAAACTTTTTAGGTTATGCAATTCTTAAGAAAATGCCATTTAATCATACCCAATATAGATGGATAGTATTTGAATCCGTGATTGCTGTAACACGACATGAGAATAATTATTTACATAAGCTCCGTAAATATAATGTTAGTGTCGCCAGAAAATTGTTTAGTGTTGAAGGGATTCTTTATTGTCAGCAAAATACTTTAACTAACGTTTGCGCCCATGCTGCATTAAGAACCTGCATTTCTATAATCACTCCTCCAGCTGATTTTAGTTATAGTAGAATGAACAAAATATTATCCGAAGGGGGAAAACCGTATACTATTGGACAGGGTTTAAGTACAGAGCAAATTTGCTTAATTTTACAAAGTCTGAATATTAAGTATTCTTTACAATCTACAACGCAAGTAGCCAAAGAGAATTTAATACCATATCAATCGTATCTGTACAGCAGTATAGAATCGGGATATCCAGCATTATTGGGATTTAGTTTGGAAAAAGGTGAAGGACATGTAATTCCGGTTTTTGGGCATACCTTTAATGAGGATACATGGGTGCCTAAGGCAAAAACTTCCTATTTTGAAGTTGGTAAAGATACTCGGTACGTTCCTAGTGAAACATGGGTTAGTACATATATATGTCACGATGACAATTTTGGGTCGTATTATTGTTTGCCTAGGAATTATTTGTCAGAAGAGAATGCTATTACAGTTATTGCATTAAGACCTTGCCAGGCGGAGTACGATGCAATCCTTGCTGAAGTTATCGCCGCTGATTATTTGTATACTTTATTTCCAGTTATCGAGAGAGAAGGAAAAAGGAACGATTGGGCAAGAAGACTTGCAAGATCAATATCCGAGAAAAGAGGCTGGTTTGTTTTGAGAACTTTGTGTATGAGTTCCGATGAATACATAGAACACTTGAGGTTGCTTAAAGGATGGGATAATAAAACTATCCCTACGAAATTAATTACAGCTTTAAGCGATGGATTACCAAAGCTACTTTGGATTGCAGAAATATCTTTGCCAGAATTATTTCCTGCTAATAGGAGGAAGCTGGGGGAGATAGTTCTTGATGCTGGTAACCCTGTTACACTGAAACCCCATTTATCCAATTTTATCTTGGCGCGTATTCTAAATAAAATATATTGTTTGGAACGTTCTGGGGAAGATATTGGGTTAATAGAGTATGATGCAGAAATAAATACTCATACTGACGTGTATTCTATTCGGGTCTTGAATTAGATTTGAAAAACAGGAAACGCTTCTGTTTTTAGAACGGCTCAAAGAAGGCAGAAAAATGAAATATTCCATTTTAACTAAAATAATTCCGAAACATTATCCAGTCGTGTTTTCTTTAGTATAAATTTTAAAGATATCATTTTTTAGCCTTATCCCATATATCAGCGACTTAGGAATCCGGAATTTTTTACCATTATCAACTAATATTCCCACTCGTTATTCATTAGATATGCACTACCTCCACATTATCAGAAAATAAATCTTTCGTAACCTATGGTCATTAAATGAATAGTTTTACTCATTCTGATAATATTTTATATCATTTGGTTAATTTTTGCAATTCTAAAATTGCTACAACTCTACACCGCCAAGGATTTTGAAAAATTTTTCAAAATCAGTTTTCTCTGTTTCATATACAACTGTCTGAATTTATTAAAGATTTCTATATAAGCAGAAGTTTTGTAATCAGGATATGTCCATTCCAAAGATTCAAAACTTCCTTCCCTGAACCTTAACGTAACTTCTGCATAAATTCCATTTCCGAGATATATTCTATGCTGCTGGTCCTTGGTGCTTGCCAATATTAATTTGCCACAGGATATGTATCCGGGGTCAATGTTTATCTGCCTATTCTGCGAGGGTGTTTTCAGGAATTTTTTTTCCAGATTGTTGGTAATAACCTTGATTGAGGCAAGATTTCCAGGATTAATCAATTCCTTAAAACTTATAAACTTGCGTTTAATGCCAGCGCCAAATTCTTTTTCATAATAATCCGTGTAGTTAAAATCAAGAATCCCGCTCTCACTGTCTATGGGTCCAAATTCTTTTGCTAATAACTCCCGGGCAGTATCAAAGAGTTCAACTTTGCTCGTTAACATGCCTGCTATTAATTTAACTTCTTCCGTCTGATTAGGCTCACCCATCTAATATCTCCATTTGCTGTAATAGACGCTGCCGGTGGATTCCTTGAGTTGGACTCTGTTTGGGTTGAGGAAGATATGTTTCCTTGTGGTGGTGCCACCTGATGTGGCCTTTTTTACTCTACACTGCATCAGATAGTGAAACAGGTTTTAGATTGTCAATTAGGCATCTCTATTAATTAGAACCGTTCCCTATTTTCTTATTTTCTTAAATCTTTTTCTTTCATGGTAGCATATACGAGTTCCCGAATTGCCCCTTCACCTTCTTCTTTTACAACAATATTTATATAAGGAACGGCATCCCAAAAGCCCATCTTAACTCCACCTTTTACATAATAAGTCTCTAAATGGATTCTTGCCAAGCCAATCTTCTATAGATACGACTACTTCACCCGGATCTGCTTCATGAACAAAATACGTTCCGCTATTTAAAGCCCCTACTCTCTTACCATTAACATTTATATAAATTCCTCTTAAACCACCAGCAAATTCTGACTCTCTGTAAATATATATTAACCCTTTATTCGGATTATTAGTAGGGACATAATGACCTGGCTGTTTTGTTAAACTCACTACCATTGGGGTAGCACATCCTGCGAGTAAAAATAAACACAGAGGCAATAATAACTTATTTCTCATTGCTTCTCCTTTCCTGCATCTTTACTCTCTGTTTCCTCTACTTTCTTAGTAGTTCCCTGTTTTAATAAAGTAATGCCGTCCACACAATTATTCTCATTATAACTAACTTCATAGGCCATCTCTGTTCCATCGAAAACCATCTCAGTGGGAGTACCTACAACCTCCCACGCCCCTAAAGTAACCACGTCAGCAGCACCGTGAAAAAAAGCCCTGCCAACTTTTGCAGGACCACTGTATCCCTGAGTAAATTTAAAAATCTCATATTTTTTGCCGTCTCTCATATCAGAAACAACAGGACTTCCAAACTCAGCTATAAGCGAACTCCGAGGGGTACCAACTTTAAACAAGCTTAAATCCTTTTTAACCGGCTGCCTTGCTGCCATAAAAACCGCGCAACCTTCTTGACCGAATAACGCCATAATTACCAGCAATACCAAGATAAATCTTTTCATGCTTTAATCACCTCCTTCAGAATTAGATTCTCCGTTTCGCTCAGAATGACAATTTAGAATTCCCGCCTGCCATCAATAGCCTTACCGAGTGTTACCTGGTCAGTGTATTCTATGTTACTGCCAACCGGTATGCCGTGGGCAAGTCTTGTCAATTTAACATTCAAGGGCTTTAATACCTTTGTCAAATAAATAGAGGTAGATTCACCTGCAGCGTCAAAATTCGTTGCAATTATTACCTCCCTTGTCTTCTCTGTTTTAACCCTTTCAGTCAACTCCTTTATTCTCAGATGGTCAGGACCTATCCCATCCAAAGGGGAAAGGACGCCTCTCAGAACATGGTAGAGCCCTTTGTAATGACCTGTCTTTTCTATCGCTATCGCATCCTTTGGCTCCTGGACAACGCATATTACGGCTGTTTCACGTCTCGCATCGCTGCATACGTTACAAATTTCACTCTCTGATATATTGTAGCACCGGTTACAATGTCTAATCTTTTCCTTTATTGCAAGGATAGCAGAAGACAGCATAGAAGCCTCCGCTGCAGAAGTCTCCAAAAGATAAAATGCCATTCTCTCTGCACTTTTAGGTCCTATTCCAGGTAATTTACTTAATTCTTTTATCAACCTGTCAATACATTGGATATTATAATGTGCCACTATTCACCTTAAATTAGGCCGAGCAAGCTCGGCAACTACAATATTTTGAAATTCCTGTACTCTAAATTAACGCAGGCTAAAGCCCGCGACTACCAGTTTTATGCAACATATTGTATAACAACGAGTTATGATAAAAACTTTATATAGTTTTATCCTTTGGTTTTATCAAACCCAGTATTCTGTCTAAGTCAGTGTCTGAGTAATACTCAATGTTAATCTTTCCCCTGCCTTTTCTGTAGGTTATCCTTACCTTTGTAGCCAATATTTGCTGTAACTCATCTTCAATACTTGAGATATGATGGTCCTTGATAAGTCTCTTCTTTGATATATCAATCTTCTTTTTACCTACAGCCTCTTCTGTCCCCCGGACAGATAAGCCACGGGCAATTATTCTCTCACACAGCTCTATCTGGGTTTTAGTATCTTCCAACGATAACAATGCCCGTGCGTGACCCATAGTAATCGTTCCACGTGAAACAGCCTCCTGGACCTTTTTAGGTAATTTTAACAATCTAAGTATATTTGCAACAGAAGACCTGTCTTTGCCTATAGACTGGCCAATTTTTTCCTGGGTAAATGAAAACTCATCTATCAGTCTCTGATAAGCATGTGCCTCTTCTATAGGATTCAATCCTTCTCTTTGGACGTTTTCAATAAGAGATAGTTGGAGCATCTCTGTATCTGTAACGAGTTTTATAATAGCAGGGATTTCTGGCAGCCCCAATCTCTTTACCGCCCTTAACCTGCGTTCACCGGCAATTAACTCATATCCACCACTATCCATGGGCCGAACCAATATAGGGGCTATCACTCCTTTTTCTTCAATGGAGGCTACCAATTCGTCTAATTTTTCAGTATCAAACTCTGTCCTCGGCTGATATTTGCTTGCATGAATATCGTCTGCCTTTATATAAAGAATCTTTTCTTCACCTCCCTGTTCTTTTTCAGGAATCAGTGCACTCAAGCCCCTACCCAACCCCCTCTTTTGCATAGTCTTATCCTCCTATTAGATGACAGGCGGGACGTCCGCCCTGGCGGACGAGACGCCCGTCCTACTTATTGACCCACCAACAACCTCTCTTGCCAACTCCATGTATCTCTGTGCTCCTACTGACCCCGGGTCATATAATTCAATGGGCTTACCAAAGCCGGGGGCTTCACTTAACCGGATGTTACGGGGAATAATGGTCTTATAAACCTTGTCTTTGAAAAATTTCTCTACCTCGTTTATTACCTGCTGGGTTAAATTCGTCCTGTAATCAGCCATCGTTAAAAGGATGCCCTCAATCATAAGCGACGGGTTTAAATTTTTTCTAACAAGTTCTATCGTATTTAACAAGTGACTCAATCCCTCTAAGGCATAATACTCACATTGAAGCGGCACAATAACGCTATCAGCAGCATTCAACGCATTTATAGTCAACAGCCCTAAGGATGGGGGAGAATCTATCAAGATATAATCGTAGGAATCGCGTATCGGCCCTATACTAATCCTAAGCCGTTCTTCTCTCTTATCCATTTCCACGAGTTCAACCTCTGCCCCTGTCAACTGCAGATTGGATGGAACTAACGAGAGTTTATCTATAGATGTCTTTACAATCGCCTCTATTATCTCAATCTGCCCGATAAGAACGTTATATATATTACATTTAAGTCCATTCTTATCAACCCCAACCCCGCTCGTGCCATTTCCCTGGGGGTCCATGTCAATAAGCAGCGTCTCTTTACCCAGCATGGATAGGTAGGTAGCCAAATTTACCGCAGTCGTTGTCTTACCGACACCACCCTTTTGATTACACAATGCTATGACTTTACCCATTCATTTTCCTTACAATGTTCCACGTGGAACATCCGCCTAGGCGGATGGAACATTTAGTTTTTGCCAGCCATTCTTCTTTCTCGTTCCATATAAATCATTATCGCTGATATATCGCAAGGGGAAACCCCAGGAATCCTATTTGCCTGCCCTATGGAATCCGGCATAATCTTTTGCAGTTTCTCTTTAGCCTCGGTTCTTAATCCTTTTATCAAGGCATAGTCTATACCGGGATGTAGGGGTTTGTCTTCTAATTTTTTATACTTTTCCACCCTTGCCAATTCCCGTTTTATATAACCCTCGTATTTTATCTCTGTTTCTATTGCATGGACCATATCCGACGTCCAATTATTTCCATTATTGGTGCAGGGAAGGTCATAATAACCCATATCAGGTCTCTGGAGTAATTTTGCAAGAGTAACGTTTCCTGCCCATTCCTTCCTTAACCTGGCAATTTCTTCGTTGACTCTTCTCCATTTTTCTTCGTGCATTTTGTAATCCTCTTCAGGGATTAATCCAAACCGCCTGCTATATTTCATCAGTCTCAAATCGGCATTATCGTGCCGCAGAAGGAGTCTGTATTCAGCCCTTGATAGAAACATCCTATAGGGTTCATTTGTTCCTTTCGTAACCAAATCGTCTATGAGCACACCTATGTATGCCTCCTGGCGTCCTAAGACAAATGGCTCTTCGCCTCTCAATTTAAGCACACTATTTATTCCTGCCACTAACCCCTGGCAAGCGGCTTCCTCGTATCCTGAGGTGCCATTAATCTGCCCTGCAAGATAGAGATTCTCAACTAATTTTGTCTCCTGTGTTGGTTTCAGCTGAGATGGCGGAACAAAATCATACTCTATGGCATAACCAAATCTCATAATCTCTGCGTTTTCCAAGCCCTTAATAGTCCGGATAAACCCTATCTGAACGTCCTGCGGTAAGCTTGTAGATACGCCGTTGAGATATATCTCCTCAGTCGTTCTGCCTTCAGGCTCCAGGAATATCTGGTGACGTCCTCTCTGGGGGAACCTGACTACCTTATCCTCTATAGACGGGCAGTATCTTGGACCTATTCCCTTGATTCTGCCGGCATATAACGGGGAGCGGTCCAAATTCTTCAAAATCAAATCATGGGTCTTTTCGTTGGTATAAGTAACAAAACATGGAACCTGCTCCTCTGTAATATCCCGAGTAGAAAAAGAGAAAGGAACGGGTTTTTCATCACCATTTTGACTACTAAGTTGAGATGAATCAATACTGTTTTTATTAATCCTTGGCGGAGTACCTGTCTTAAGCCGTCTTATTTCAAATCCTATCTCGCGCAGATTTTCAGACAAACTTACGGCAGGGAATTCTCCCTGCCTGCCGGCAGGATATGATGTCTCCCCAATGTGTATCAATCCATTCAAAAATGTCCCTGTTGTGATTATAACAGCCTTTCCTCTATATCTCATATTGGTCCTGGTTATAACGCCTGTCCCCTTTTTCAGACATTCTCTCTCTTCAATCTCTAATTTTTCAACCAATTCCTGTTTTATATCCAAATTCGGTTCTCTTTCCATGACCCATTTCATGTAATATTGGTAAGCCTTCTTATCCACCTGTGCCCTGGGGGACCATACTGCAGGACCTTTCTTTGTGTTCAGCATCCTGAATTGTATCCCCGTCCTGTCTGTAGCCTTGCCCATCTCGCCTCCAAGTGCATCTATCTCACGGACAATATGCCCTTTGCTCAAACCCCCGATTGCAGGATTACAGGACATCTGGGCAATAGTATCCAGATTCATCGTGAGTAAGAGGACAGAACAGCCCATACGGCTTGATGCCAGGGCAGCCTCACAGCCTGCATGTCCGCCGCCTATCACTATTATATCATAATCCTTAGGGAATGTTATTATAGAAGCCATGTCGTTCTGGAAACCTGGAGACCTAAAGGTCTCCGTTACTTTTGCAATTATACAATCACTGCTTTTGATGTTTTCTTTATGAGGTATTGTTCTACGGTTGTTATTATTGTACTGCTTAACCAATATAGCACGAGACCGGAAGGAAGGTTGTAAAACATCACGCCAAACATTGCTGGCATAAAAATTGTCATCATCTTCTGCTGGAGCCTT
This sequence comes from uncultured Planctomycetia bacterium, assembly GCA_964449965.1. Taxonomy (GTDB): domain Bacteria; phylum Omnitrophota; class Gorgyraeia; order CAYVEO01; family CAYVEO01; genus CAYVEO01. The sequence goes on along the minus strand of CAYVEO010000064.1, from coordinate 3,465 downwards.
TGTTCCTCTGTTACTGCAACCCCTGTTGAAGAAATCCGCTGTTGAACAATCATCATGATAATCATAAGTATTGGTAACAGGTTGATATTAAATGAGTTAGGTATATGATATACCGCATCAGGCAAAGATAGGTCTTTTATCCACAAAAATCTTGCACCCCTCAATTCTACTGACTTAATCAGGGTTTGGTACAATGCAAAAAATACAGGAATCTGAAGGATTGAAGGCAGGCATCCGCCTAACGGATTTACCTTGTATTTTTTATAGAGTTCCCATGTCTCTTTATTCATCCTCTGCGGGTCATCCTTGAATTCTTCTTTTAACCTTGCTAACTTAGGCTGTAAAACTTGAGTCTTTGCCTGCATATCTCTCATAGACTTCATGCTATTCCACGTAAGCGGGAAAAGAATAATGTTAACAGCGAGGGTAAGGAGTATGATGCTTGCCCCATAGTTAGTGGTAATCTTATGGAAAAATTTCAATGAGTACAAGAGCAATTTGCATATACCATCTAATTTCCCAAAATAAACTACTTTTTCAAACCCATACCCGTAGGATTTAAGTCCTGCAAGTTCATTTGGTCCTGCATAAAGCAAAAATTTATGTTCAACTGCTGTTCCACCTAACAAAAAGGGAATGCTTCCTATGCCCATAGATACGTCTTTATTTAAACCTGCAGCAAAGCTATACCCTACAGGCTGAAATGGTTTTAATATTATGGAAAAATGCCTGTTTTTTAATCCAACCCAATCCACGCTTCCCGGGTGCGTAAGCTCCTTTTTCTTAAGACTACCCAGAGAATCGCGTGCTATAACCCCGCTGACAGAAGTATCTACCCATATATATCCCTCATCCATATGGCTGAGTTTGTTTATCCTTGAACCACCTGCCAGCCTATATTTGTATTCCTTGGCATTAGTACCCAGGTTTTGCATTGAAACATATAACTCTATGCTATAGTTAGAGTTGTGAAATATAAATTTCTTTGTAATTCTAAACCCGTCTTCTTTTGTATAGGTATAAATAACAGAATCTTTCTCCCGCTGGACGTTATATAGCACTCCGCTTAAATCTGCAGAATCAAATTCATATATATCAGATATACGCTCTTTGGGAAGATTATTTGAGACAAGAACGAGAGGTTTGCCGTTGTCGCTGTATTTCTTCAGTCTGATCTCCTTGATAGAACCGCCCCTGTTTGTTAATACTATATCGTAAAGGTCAGTTTCATACGTGATTTCCTCTTCAGGTTCTTCTCTATGGGTCTCTGCCGGGAGAGAGGATAGCGGGACGGCTATTTCGGGCCCATTGCCATTGCCTTCTTTGGATACCTTATCTACCGCTTGGGGAGAAGTTATAGAAGGGGGTGGGGAAGGATAAAAATGGCGCAGTATAATAGGATAAAAAAACAACATAACTCCAGTTAACGCAACGAATAACAAGATTTCCTTTTTCATTTAATCTCCTGACATGATGCCTTTATTTTTTAACAGGGTCATACCCTCCTTTGGAGAATGGATGGCATCTTAATAGTCTCCATAACCCTTTCGTAATACCTGTGATACATCCATACTGCTCAACAGATTCAAGCAGGTAGGAAGAACACGAAGGATGAAATCTACAGGATGGTAATCTATAAGGGGATATGCCAGTTTTATAGAATTTTATTAGTATAAGGACGCTTTTTGTGACAAAATTCCTCATTTCACTTTCCGTCCACCATTTTCTTTGTCATTATATCTGCCTTTTTAAAAAGTCCCATTATTTCAAATTCTACTGCCTTAAAATTCAGTCCCTCGGCACCTGCTTTAGATAGGCTTATTATTATATCCAATCCTTGCCTGAGCTGGACCTTGTTAAGCCTGTAAGATTCCCGCAGCAATCTTTTTATTCTGTTTCTCTCCGTACTCTTTTTGACCTTCTTTGCAGGAATGGAAAATCCTGCCCTGTTTCTATTAAGGTTATTGGGCAGGATATAGAGAAGAAAGTTTTCTCCACGAAAAATCCTGCCGCGTTTATAGACGTTTCTAAACCCAAAATTATTCCTTAATCTTTCATCTCTCGGGAATGAGCATCCCTCCATTATCATCTATATCTATCCGGATGTTTGAGGGCTAAGTATCTTCCTGCCTTTTCTGCGTCTATTCTTAATAACATCTTTCCCGCCCCGTGTTGACATCCTCTTCCTGAAACCATGCTTTCTTTTCCTTTTCAGGTTTGACTTTGGCCGCAATGTCTTCTTCATAGATATCCCCTTTCCTTTATTGTTATGATTATATCAAAAAAATTTCACAAGTCAAGGTTTTTAAAAATTTTTTCCTTGCATAATTAAAATCATTTTGCTATAATAAAAATCGGATTGCTTAGTTTATCGGGACAGGCATATTCTACCCCCGACGTAACGTCGGGACGTAAATAAACCAGTCCCTGCTCGTAGTAACTACTGTGTTGATAACCTGTCAATAATTGTTGATATCTGTTAATATGTCAGGAAGAAGCAAATATGGATAAACGCGCATCAGAACTTTGGACAAATGTCCTGCAGTTAATAGAACCCCAGGTCACTACCCAAACCTTTCAAACATGGTTTCTGCCAATAAAGGCATCCTCTTACACCGGAGACACTGTTACCATAGAGGTCCCGAATGAATTCGTAAAGAATTGGCTTGTTGACCATCATTATACCACCGTTATAGAATCCTCGGTAAAAAATATAACCGGACAGGCGGTAGAAGTTAAGATTCAAATTAATAAGGATAAGAAGCCAGAGCATGTAGAGACTGAAAGTAAAATAAAAAAATCGCAGGATGTATTAGTCACCTATCTAAATCCTAAATATACGTTTGACAGTTTTGTCGTGGGGCAAAGCAACCGTTTTGCCCATGCCGCATCGCTTGCTGTAGCAGAATCACCTGCAAAGGCATACAATCCGCTCTTTATATATGGCGGGGTAGGTCTCGGTAAGACCCATCTTATGCAGGCAATAGGCCATTTTCTTCTCAATAAGAACAGGGATACCTCTATTATCTATGTATCGAGTGAAACCTTTACCAATCAACTTATCAATGCCATTCAGAACCGCACTACTCAAAAATTCAGGGAAAAGTTCAGGACTGTTGATATCTTGTTGATAGATGATATCCATTTCATTGCCGGAAAAGAAAGTACGCAGGAGGCATTTTTCCACACTTTCAACGCCCTGTATGATGCACATAAACAGATAGTCGTCTCCAGTGACCGTCCCCCGAAGGAAATACCCTATTTAGAGGAAAGACTCATCTCCAGGTTTGAGTGGGGATTGGTAACAGACATACAGCCGCCGGATTTTGAGACAAGAGCTGCCATTATGAAAAAAAAGGTTGAGAAAGAGAAAATCAAGGTAGGGGATGATGTAATATTTTTTATAGCAGACAAGATTAAGTCAAATATCAGGGAATTGGAAGGGGCCCTTATACGCGTAGTTGC
>CAYVEO010000063.1:0-12492 GCA_964449965.1 uncultured Planctomycetia bacterium | reverse complement strand
CTCCACACCATCACTTTTGAGTTCTTTCTTTAAATCTTTATACAAAGATACGAATTTCTCATCCGCCTTTTCTGACGACATCAGAATTTTTATGCCTTTTACTCTCCTGATATTAAGTGACTCTGATAACCAATCTAACCCCGCTCTTGAAAAATATTTATCTACCCAATAAATATACTTTTCGCAAGAACTAATAACATCCCTTATTGCTTTTTTATTTGAAAATGGTTTTCCCGGGGACAGCAATTTAGTATCTAATGGTCTATGGATAACTTCAAAAATAGTTCTGATTTTCTTATCGTGTGATTGAACCTTATCTTCCAATTGAACCAATCTGTTAAGCATTACTTTATTTGTAGAAACTAATTTTCTTATATTGACAAAAACACGCATTATACCGATATTTACTTGTATCGCCCTTTTACTGTTAAGAACACTGGAAAGCATAGCAACACCCTGTTCAGTAAAAACATAAGGCAAATATTTGATATGCTTGCCCCTTCTGGAAGTTATATTACTATTATCGTTTAAGGTCACAAATTGTGACCTTAAAGATTTAGCTTCTACCCAACTCAATTTAAACATAAAATCTTCTGGAAATCGTTCCAAATTTCTCCGAACTGCTTGGTTTAATACTTTTGTTTTAACCCCATAAAGTTCAGCAAGGTCTTTATCTAACATTACACTTATACCTCTTACCAAAAATATCTTTTTTTCAATAATGTATTGTTTAATAATATCTGTCATATTTTCCCTTCCATCCAAAACTGTTTATCTGTTCTTCGCTACAAACTGCTCAATGATGGCGATTTCTTCTTTTGTGATGTCGTATAGTTTATAAACCATCTGGTCAATCTGGCGCTCGTATTCTTTGGATTTAGATTGTTTAGCAGAATTCTGCAGATAATCAACTCTGTAGCGTTTATAGCACATTACTACTCCCCGATTAATACCCATTTATTGTCCCTTTTGCCACATTACTGCACTGTTGGTACTCCTTTACATGACAAGGGTAATGTTAGTTAATGTCCCAAATGTCAAAAACTATATTTGCGTTCTTTTCTCCTGCGCCTTGAGAATACCCTTATCAACAAGATCCTGTAAATCCCGATACAAAGATTTCCTGGTGATCTCGACAAAAATTCCACGCAAGTCAGAAAGACTGATAGTCCCTTTTTCTTTTACTATCTTCACCTATCCTTAAGAAAAGTTTCCGCGGGATGCCTCTCTTCTTTTCTCTTCAGTTGGAAATGGAGGATATTCAACCTCAACAAAGCACTCGTATGGCATGTATATCTTGGGTGTTCTTTTAATCTGCCTGTTTAACTTTTTTATTCCTTACAAATCCCTTTTTCGACAAACGAGTCTGTAGAAAAAGTCAGTTTTAATAAGATACTTTTCCCTTAACCACATTGTAACTCATTTTTTAGTAGTTGCTTTACTGCAACGAAGTCATTCTATTGTTTTTTGTCATCGTTTACTGCTACACTACTGAAACATTGTCTGTCTATTGTTCCTTTCATGCAAACCCTTCTCCGTATCTATGAACCTTTGTCAGATTGTGCACAATGCAGTACAAAAGCCATTGCGTGTTTACTTTTCGTTTCCCTCGAAGGCTGAATCTGTCTAATCCCAATATTGATCGGATATGAGCAAATGGAGGTTCGGATATTCCGAGTCTTCTATTATAGACAAGACGGCCTTTTATAGAATCAATCTTGCGTTTCATTTTCTGTGTAAAACTCTCAGATACGATTGCGGTACGTCCTTGAAAAAAGTATACCTGGCGTACTTCGCTTGTTTCAGGATTTCTTAAACATCTTTCACGCACTTCGCAAATACGACAATCTGTTTTCCTTCCCCGAAATTTTATTGCCCTGTTTCCATCAACTATCACGTTGCCGCCGTTTCGGTAGAGGCGTTTCCCTGCCGGACAGATGCAGTGTGTCTTGTCTTCGCTTATTGTGAATTCTTTTGACTTATATAATCCACTTGTTCCATAATACTCCGCACGTTCTCTCCTGAATCTCTCTTTGTATTTATCAACATCTGCAAACCGAGGGTCACGTTTCCGAAACTGTGTATCTGCTACGTATGCGTCTATCCCTTCCTCCATTAGCATCTTCATGTTCGACTCTGTGTGATATCCACTGTCAGCCACAAGCTTTGCTCTTTCAAATACCCCTTCTTCACTGCCAATCTTTCTGAAGTTTTCTTTCGTCCCCTCTATCATAGGTTCAAGCAAATCATGTTCCTGCGCAATTCCATATGCCTCTGCATGTACGATTACATGATGTTTGTCATCCACCACCGCTACTCCGTTATATCCCTGTAAGACTCCATGCGATGTCTTCATCTTTGCGCTTTCGTTGTCTGTAATATTGCTCTTGATCGGACGGCCTGTCTTGCCAGGCTTGTCTTCGTTCTCTTCAAGCCACTGCTTTATCTTTTGGACTTTCTTTTTGATGGTCTCAATGTACTCCTCTTCCTGCTTAATTATCCCTTTATCTTTTTCCTTTACATCCATTTCACGATGCCTTGTGAGTATCTGATTTATCACTTGCTCCATCTTGTCTTTCTTGTGACGGAGCTCTTCCTTTGTACCGCTCCATTCCTTTGAAGCGGGACTGGGTATCTTACATCCGTCTATTGCAAACATCTCCTTGCCTATCAATCCCATTTCCTCACACGTCAGTAAAACCTGAAGAAATAATCTGATGATCTCTCGATCCGCTGATGAGATAAAATCTGCTATCGTTGTCCAGTGAGGCCGTGTGTCCGCTGATAATGCCATAAATATAATGTTTTCTTCACAGCACTGTGCTATCTTTCTGCTTGAGGTGATTCCGCGGGAATATGCATATAGTATTATCTTTAAAAGTATTCCAGGCTCATAGGCCGGTGCTCCTGTCTCATCATTTTTGTAGCGTCCATCAAATATCGACATGTCTATTTCGTTGTCTATTAAATAGTGAAGGGTATGTTCAAACGTCCCGGGGAGTATCTGTTTGTTAAACTGTATTGGTATGAATTTCCCCTGCGAATAATCATATTCCTTATATCTCGCCATATATCTCCTTTCTCCTTAATAAGCGGTCTAACGGTTTGTTCTATATAATTATATGGCGATTTAACGAGGATTGCAATACTTTTTCTACAGGTTCAACGCCACAACTTTAGCCATATGAGTAGGAGTATAGAAAATTTGTCTTTCTTCTCCTGCCATGCTTATATTGATTATGTAAAAATCGCCTTGTCGCTCCTCTACTTCTTCAGGCGCAATTTCATTCTTTGAAACCCGCGTAGCAGTCTCAAATATCTTGTTCAAGTCTTTCCCCCCATGCTTCATTAAGGCATGACAATTTGGGCATAAGCAAAGTAAATTAAATTCCATATTGCTCCATGCATGTATATTTCTAGTTTCAGCTATGCGATAAATATCAAAATATGGTCTCCTATTAGCTCCCAAATTTAAAATAGTATTACATATCTGACAATGTCCACCATACTGTTCAAACAAGAATTCCTTGGGATCAATCCCACCTACAATCTCGCTCTTTTTAGTAAACTTAATGTCCTGTTTTAATTCATTATTTTTCAATTTATCAAGAAACTCATCTCCATAGTTCTTACGCATATCGTCCTCTTCTTCAGGATTCAAACCCCTCCAAATACCATCAGAAATGACCTCACTTTCTGAAGACTTGTTAGTTTCTAATGAATCTTTAACCTTATCAAAGATATTCATAGCAGAAACAGCAACACCCTCTTCAATATTCTGCTCTTTAATCTTCTGAGCGTACTCGGCTACCTTAGCCATTTCATTAGGAGATAAATTAGAAAGAATCTCCATTGCCTTCTTTTTGTTTTCCGGAAGCTGGGCCAACAATTCTTGTTCCATGTCTTGCTTAAAACTAAGAGGAATTGCTACAAATTTTGCTTCCAGACTCTCTTTATCAAACCCTTCAGGTAAATCAGCCAACATAATTTCAGAGGGAATATGAAAAATACCATTCTTATCGGGCAACCAAGAATTTTTTACTAATAACTCTCCCATTCTTGAAAACTGAGGTTTTTTAATCGAACCAATATACTCCTTACGCGATGAACTTTCTATGATACCACATATGTTGTTATGGAATTTTTTTACAACATCCCAAATAATTTGGGATCTTTTGAGGTTTATATTCTGTAAAGCATACCCTAAACCATCAATAGTACATTCCGGATCAAAGCGATTAAGTCCCCTTCCATGAGAACCGCGATAATTAGCTATTACAACATGCCCCTGCCTATCAGGAATCCTGCATTTAACTTCTATCTCATCCTTACACCCAATCTGCTCAAAAAGAACCTCATCATACATTCCCGTATAGTGCTCATCCAAAAACCAAATATCTCCATTACCTTCAAAATACAGATTAAGTTCACTTGTCTTAGTGAAGACTTCGCCAAGATATATCTCGCACGGTTTTTTATAATCTCTCCGTGAGTTACCTGGATTTACTGCCATGAGAAAAGGAGTTACCCGCAACCTGTTCAATAGTCTGTCTTTACTTTCCTGTATCGAACATGCCCTCAATGTTTCAAGAATATATTTTACATCCTGTTCATTTTTCTCCGCATTAATCTCTTCAGAAATATTTCCATATTTCGGTAAAACGTTACAAATTATGTCATCAACAACATCAGGCTCCCTTAGACCTAATTCGCGCAGAAACTTTTCAGCCCTTTCGTCAGTTACAATACTCTTTTTAACCGTCACGAAATGCGTTTCATTCCGCGATGGCAAATAAATTTGGGTCCCACCAAATGGTTGAGAATGCTTGTCATCATTCAAACGGATTATTGGTTTTGAACGTAGAATCCCTGCGTTTTGCCAAGGATAGCCCTCTCTCCATAATCGTTCCTGGCCAAGAAGAAATCCATAAAACTGCTTAACCCAATCATCAGACTGTGCTTTTATAAAATCTTCGGTAAATTCTCGTGCAAACTTCTCAGGGTCAACCTCTGAAACATTTAACTCTTTCATCAAATAGTCCCTTAAAACAGGAGTTTTGTCTTGAGTAATATTTTCATCCAACCACTTAACCCCCTTTTTTTTAAACAATAAATCAAGCTGTTCAGACCCTAATAATACCAGCATTGATTCTTTTGCTCTCACAATTAATGCTTTTGCGGAATTAACATATCCCCCATCATGCGTAGGTAAAAGAGCCTCTTCTGACAAAAATCTTTCTTTAACGTGATTATACATACAACAAAATATTGTGTTTTCAACAGTGTTATATTCCGATTCTATAGGTAAAGTATTTAGGAAACCGACATTAAGCAAATTCATCTCTTTTACCTTAGAAATGCTCTCAGAAATAAGAATCGCGGTTTCTTTAAGCAGTCTCGTATTTGTTTCATCATCAAGAATTATGTTATCTCTGGCAGGAGTTAACTTATATGGCCCCTGAATAAGAAATTTCAGATATGTATCTTTATCCGTCAAGAAAAAAGAAACCATCTTTGCGCCATTAAAAGGAACTATATGATTATCAACAATACAAAAAGCCACCTCAACTTTAGTATCGTTGTCATTTAAAACAAACGGCTTTTCAAAAACCAACCATTCCTCTTTATTTTTATCTCCTGAGTCTAAATCTTTGTTTCGTAAAAGCTCAACTTTTCTTACATGCTCACCTATAGGATATGACTTCCGAGAATAATAACCTGATTCTCCCATAATTTCCCACTTAATTTCACTAAGATTCCTAAGAAATAATAAATTCCGAAAGTCAAGATTCAGCAATCTTTTTTTAATTCTAGCAAAGGAATCCTCCGTAGATATTTTTTCGTGATTGAAAGGAAGGATAAATAATGTATCTCCGATGTCAATATTATTTTTCTGATGCAATAGGCACGGATAAACATAGTCTTTTACCGTAAAAGACCAATTTCCGCTATAAACCTCCGGAGATTTCGTGAAAGCATAGACTGATTTAAAGCCAATTCCAAATTTACCTATCTGAGACGAATCCTCTTCCTTGGTTCCCTCGGCAATATTGCAAATTCCACGCACATCGTCCTCATCAAAAAGTATCCCATTATGTCTTACTTCTAATCGGTCTTTAAATAAACAGAAATGAACAACAAACTTATCTTCTTTTCCAGCCTTCTTGGCTCTCTCGCACGCATCCTCAGCATTTTGAAGAAGTTCATAAATAAAATGAGTCTTGTCATTATACAAATTCGCCAATAAAGGGGGTCCATAGTTAGTTATTTTAGTACCATACCCCGCAATATTCTCTGTTCTTATCCTCTCATAGATATCAGACATTCTGGCCATCTCCTACCTTTAGATAAATAATTGCTTCCAGATTATAATCTAAAGACAAGTCCTGACATTTCCGAAGCTCATCAATTTTAGATTTCAAGCAAATCTTTTCCTTTTCTATCCGTGCATTAGTCAAACGAAGATAACGCTCCTCCGGCTCCCTGTTCTCCCCTGAACGCTTTGAGATATGGCTTTCCATTTGCTGTTGAAGTTTTTTAATCTTTATATCGTTAGCTTTAGTTAATGCAGCTATCCTACTCTCAACCTTGTAGAGATTTTCTTCAGAAGATACTTTCCTCTTTGTCTCCAAAACCTGCTCAAGATGTTTCCTGGCTACGTCAAGATAAGTATTAGGATCTATATCTTCTCTGGAAAAAGGCACTTCAAAAGTATCGGCATTAGCCAAAACACGAGGAAGAACTTCAAAACTGGTTTCAGCAACAGATTTAGCAGAAATACCAACTGGAACCCCTATAAATTCTATTTCTGTTCTTACGCCTTCTATTCTCACCTCAAATAAAAAAACAATATATTCGCCGTCTAAAAAGTCAACGATACCATGTTTAACGCCAAAACTAAAAATCTTAAATAAAGCCTTTTTCTGTTCCAATTCAGAGGTAAGAAAACGGGTCCAAAACCCTGTAGGAGACAAAAAGATATGGTCAGGCTTACTCTCAGCTATGCTACCATCAAAAACCACCTTGACGCGTTTTCCGGAAAATAAAGGCTGCAACTCACCATATCCTGCTTCATTTCCTGGACGGCGGCAAAATTGCTCACCCCTATCAATCATATCCTCGGATAAAACAATCTCGCCCCAGTTATTACCTATTTTGATAAACTCACACTTCTTCAACCCAGACAACCCCTGCTCTGTTAACTGAATAGCATCATCAGGACTGACAAAATTACCGCTACCGATACTATTAATAGGTTGCGCAAGGTAATCATCACTTATAAGTTCCCTGCGATATTTCTCGAACTCTTCCATTTCAGATTTTGCTGCAGCCACTGCCCTTGCAATGCGCTGTGAGAACTCTTCTTTTTGCTCTGTTGTTAAACCCCCTGTAATTATAGCAGTCTGGATATCGGACAACTCTTTACCCAATATGGGCTCTAGGGCACCGATACCCTCTTCAACTAAATGAATGCGCCTGTACAAACGATCATAAATCTCCTCGTCAACAGTTCCTCTGATAAATAAATTTGCAACGATAATCTTATCTGCCTCCTGTCCAAAACGGTCCACACGACCAATTCTTTGTTCAATCCTCATAGGGTTATAAGGCAAATCATAATTAATCAAAGCGTGACAATATTGAAAATCAAGCCCTTCACCGCCAACCTCACTCGAAAGCAGAATCTGATAAGTTCCTTTCTTGAATTCATCCATAATTTCATATCTGCCAAGCACTCCCTTATCTCCCTGCAAAGGGACTTCTCCACAGATAAGGCCAACACTAAAACCATCTGCCTCAAGACGACGCTTTAGATACTTAAGAGTCCTGATAAAAAAAGAAAATACCATAACCTGTTGATTCCCAGAACTTTCAACTATTTTCTTGAGCATCTGTCTAAACTGGATATACTTACTGTCACTCCCCTCAATTTTTTGCACATCAATCAACAATCCAGAAAATTTATTCTTCAAATTCTTATCAATATTAACGGTATCAATCTGCTCATCATCATCCAGCTCACCAGAAGCCTCATCTCCATAAGTAATCATACGGTTTTCTCTGACACACCACTCGAGATATTCCTTCATCGCAGGAATACAGCTACTTACCATTCTTAGGTGCGTATTAATAATAAAACTAATCACATGGGGATCTTTCCCTTCAGAAAAGTAATAGTCTCTTATCGTATTTAATACATCGTCACTAAACTTTCTCTCCTCATCAGACAAACTAATTGGCAATTCCCAGACTTCCCTCTGAACCTGATGCTCTAAGGCTTCGCGTTTCCTCGTTCGCGTAAAAGAGTAATATAAAGGACTTAAAGAAACAAATAATCGTTCATACCTCACAATCTCATCAAAACAAAGAGGTGTCTTGTTCTTCAATTTCTCAATGAGTTCCTTAACCTGAGGATGGGAAAGTACAAGTTTACCAATAGCATCTCGTCCAAGTTCTGCCAATTGATCGAAAATCTGCTCCACTGCTTCTAACGAATGAGCTGCTAAAAGACGCCTTATCTTATTAAGCTTTATTACCGGACTCTGAAGGGTCTCAAATGTAGTAATATCAGGAAAGAGGATAGGATTCAAGATGTGCATTTGATTGAACAAATCTTCATTTCTCAGATTAAGAGGCGTCGCAGAAAGCATTAACATCATCTCAGTTATGCCACTAAGCAAATTCCCCAGTTCATTATTATCGGTTTCCTGATTCCTCATATGATGAGCTTCGTCTATAATAACCATGCCAAAAATCGATGATTCCCTTCTTGCATCCAATTCTTTAATAAGATTCAAATATTCTATACGCCGCAAAAGCTGCAGACTAACCACTGAAAAAATGTACTCTTTTGGAAAAATACCATCCTGCAACGTAGTCTTTAACATATAGCCAAGGGAATCCCCATCATGAAAATAAAATCTTAAACCAAACCGTTTCTTCATCTCATCAACCCACTTGGGACCTAAAGAATTCGGACAAACAATAAGAATGGGGGTTCGATAATTCAACCGCCCACGAGCTATAAGTTCTGTTAATATAATACCTGCCTCGATAGTTTTACCAACACCGACCTCATCTGCGATAAACAGTCTCTCATCAGAACTAGGAGACAAGAATCTCAACAATGGCTTAAACTGATGCGGATTAAAAACAGTCTTACTCCCTAAATAGCTATACAGATTATCTTCAATTGGCTTAGCAAGACGAAACCATGTCTGAAACAATCTATAATCAAGATGTGAACCAAATATACCTTCCCAAAAATTTTCAATTACGCCCTCTTCAGCATCTTGTACTGCCTCGAGAAAACGTTCGGCAACGGTGCACATTCTACCTTCCAGAGTTACCCTATAAGAATATCCTCTTGAGCCCTCAATCACCCTATTTATCGTTCCAATCTTACCAGTACTGATGTATCGTACATTCTCACCTTCTGAGAAACGCGGAGCACTATTAAGCAGCTCATTCACTTCGATGTAATCATCTGTCACTTTAGATCTAGACCATATTGTCTCAAATTCACCCATTATTTTCTTCGCCTCTGGATCGCTGTTCTCGTGAACAGCAAACGCTGCAACCTCAAGATTCTTAAACAGACCGGCGGAAGTTGCATTTACAGAACCAACAACAGCTCTGATTTCATCCTCTGTACGAAAAATATAATTTTTACGATGTTGAAAACCAACCCCACAATAAATACGAACATCAACCCCGGGCAAGACAGACATACTTTTGAGTATTTTCATCTTTTCTAGTTTTGTAGGTGCAAACTGGTCACTTAAAATCACCCTTATAATTGCTTTTGAACTGGCAGTGGCGAATTTAGCCAAGCGGCTCGCCACCTTCGAAAGAAACTCAACGCCTGAAACATTCATGTATGCAGAAGCTATAGCACATTCAATAGCCTCATGAGCAATACCCAACAGCTCATCTTCCCAATCATCAAATACATATCTAAATTCCTTCGGCATTTAAGCCCTCTTTAAATACTCTCTTAACATATCTTATAAATATTAAAAGCTACTTGTGTATAAAAAATTCCCGGTAAAAACAGACAAAGGCATATAAACAAAACTGTTTTACCATGAAAAACTGCGTTCTTTATATTGGCCTGGCGTGATACCGAAGGTTGCCTTTGAGATTTCCGCTGTTAAAATTTCATAATCTCTTTGATCTTCTGCACCCCGTTTTTCCCACTCATCAGTTAGTTCTTTACTAATCGCAATCCCACACATTCTTCTTTTAATCCAGTCATCGGAATACCCCTTTAACTTATAGAGCATTCGCGTTCTTTTTGTACCCACCCTTTATCCAGTTCAGAGTCTCTTTGTTTCATCCTTATGTCCTTCCAGAAGCCGTTCAGAAATCCTTCTTTGAAATTTTGATTTTTTTCATTTGTGATAAATGTTAAATCGGTATTCATTTTCTTACCTACCCTCTTAACCGCGGGTCTAAGGCGTCCCTTAGTCCGTCGCCAAGTATATTGAATGCTAAGACTGATAGTGTAATGGCAATACCTGGAAATATAGGTATCCACCATGCACTTACTACAAAGTCGTATCCGGTTCTCAGCATAGACCCCCAGCTCGGTTCTGGAGGCTGGATACCAAGTCCCAGAAAACTCAAACCCGCCTCTGCAACAATCGCCCCTGCAAATCCGAGCGTTACAACCACTATAATTGGCGCCATGGTATTTGGTAGTATGTGGCGGAATATTATCCTAAAGTCAGAAGCACCCAGAACCCTCGCTGCCTGCACGTATTCCCGTTCGCGAATAGAGATAAATTCGCCGCGGACTATCCTTGCTACCCCTACCCAGCTTACCAATGCCACTGCAGTATAGACTGAAGTAATCCCGGGTCCCAGGGCTATTGAGACAGCGATTACAAACAGTAATGTTGGAAATGCCCATACCACGTTTATAAGCCACATAATGACGTCATCTACCCATCCCCTGAAATAACCTGCCATTGAACCTAAGATAATACCTATAAACAGGGATATGGACTGTGAAATAAAACCAACCTTGAACGATACTCCGGCACCATATATCAGCCTGCTCAATATGTCCCGTCCGAACTTGTCTGTTCCAAGCAGGTGTTTTAAAGAAGGCGGGTTTTTTGCCTCGTCCAGAACCTGGACGTTAGGCTCATACGGTGCAAGCCATCTGGCAAAGATTGCTACAAAAGCAACCCCTATAATGAATGACATGGCAACCATTGCCCGCCTGTCACGGCGCAATCTTTTCCATGCATCTATCCATATACTTGACATATTATTTGTAATGTATCCTCGGGTCTAAAAATGCATACGTTATATCCACAGCAATGTTTGCCAATACAAACAGGATAGATTCAAATATCACTATCCCTAATATCAGAGGTATGTCAAAGTTACTAATGGCATCAACAGCCAATAACCCTATGCCAGGCCAGCCGAATATAAATTCCACAAAAAATGTCCCGCTCAGCAGGCCTGCTAAAGAACTGCCAATAACAGTTACCACTGATATCAGGCTATTCTTTAAGGCATGTTTTAATACAACCCTCGCCTCTCCCAATCCCTTTGCCCTTGCAGTAAGGATATATTCCTGCCTCAGGACCTCAAGCATACTTGAGCGGGTAAGCCTTGCAAAAATAGCCAGAGGACCTGTCCCGAGTGCTATGGCAGGAAGTATAAGATATTGGAATCCAGCCAATCCGGTATCAAAACCGGATACAGGCAGCCACCTTAATAGATAACCAAATACCCATACCAGAATAACCCCAAAGAAAAAAGAGGGGGTAGATATTCCTAAGAAAGCAACCACCATTAGCGCATTATCCAGAAACGAACGGGGTTTAACAGCAGATATAATTCCGATAGGTATCCCAAGGACAATGGCAAAGGCTAAACCCGCCATACCCAATTTAAAGGTTGCAGGAAAACGCTCTAATATGCTGAGCAAGACTTCTTCATTTGTAGAGAGCGAGCGTCCAAGGTCGCCATGGGACAACTTCTTCAGGAATGTCAGGTATTGAACATGCCAGGGCTTATCTAATCCCCATTCCTCTTTAAATGACTCTACAGTTGCAAGGTCGCTCCTTACTCCCATCGCAAGTCTTGCGGGGTCACCTCCTGCATAAAAGACCAAAAAATAGGTTACAAACGTAACACCTAAGAGCACAGGCATTGCCTGTACCAGCCTCCGCAGGATATATTGAAACATTTTTTATTTCTCCAGCCGCACTACCTTATATCTATTAATAGCCATGGGCGGGAATGTCATGTTTCTCACATAAGGTTGTAGAAGCACATATCCTACCCCATGGGATATAAAAAGCCATGGCGCCTCATCCACAACAATTTCTTCTGCCTTCCGGTAAAGTTTTACCCTTTCGTCAAAGTCAGTCAGGTGCAAAGCCTTCTCAAACAACCTGTCAAATTCCTCGTTCTTGAACCTTGTTGAATTTGGACCTTCAGGTGAAAAATTCTTAGAATAGAATAGTG
>CAYVEO010000062.1:3624-12796 GCA_964449965.1 uncultured Planctomycetia bacterium | reverse complement strand
AATCAGGTTGTCAATCTCCTCATCTGACATCTTAAAATTAGGCATCGCTGCCTTGGGATTTACTGCCTTGGGATTTTTAAACCATTTCTTCAGGTAAGAGACAGGTCTCGTATCGGTAATCTTGGTCAAATCCGGCGCAAAATAAGAGCCGTTACCCAAAATGGTATGGCAGCCGATACAATCGTATCTATGCCAAACCTTTTTGCCGTCAACTACCTCCTTGGTAATAGCCGGGGCACGATGGTCCATCTGTTTCATCGTATCAAAGGTAAACCCCAGGAATATAACAAAGAAGAAAAGTGTCCCAAAAATAAAAAGGTTCCGTGCTGATTTTTTAGTCATATATCCCCCTTTCTTAACTTCAATTTTACACCTTTAAGGGCAGCAGGTCAATAATTTATTTAGCAGTGTGATAAACCATGACCATGAGAATAATGTATATCAAAGAATGCACCAGCTCCATCCGCCCGACTTTTTTTGCAACCGTTTCTCTATCCGCACATACTGCACCCATTAAGGATTTAACAAAAGACGGACAATATGCAATAATGGATAATATCGGGATAAACTTAAACATTCCGAGTATACCGACTATTACTGTTGTCACAACGTGAAAGATAAAGCATGCTTTCCATCCAGGTTCTCCAAGCCTTGCCCTGACATACAATATGCCCCCTGCCAGATAAAGAAAGACAAGAATCCAGAGCGTTGCGGTAACACTGTTAAGATAGCCTGTTGCAGCATAGTAGGTAAACGACGATAACAATGATACGCCCAATATGCCGGAAAAACTTGCACCACCTGAACGGGGGCCTTTATCATAGGTTACGTATACATTATATGAGAAGATTGCCAAAGATAATATTATAAATATGAATAAGGCAATCAATTTATATTTAAATAACAAGATTGAAAATAAAATGGTGCCTGTTAAAGAATAAAGCATAAACCAGTTCCGGTAACGGATGAAATTAGAACCAGCTATTTTTCCAAAAGATTTAGAACGCAATATACTCAAGAACGGCATCCGTGCCAGGAAAAATGATAAAGTACCCAAAAACAAGATTAACGATTCAAAATTAATCCGCCCTGCGATACCAGAACCCGCTGCAAACGCAGTAAGTATGCTTGCCCATGCACCATATTCTTTTGAAATAGGCGGTTTTGATAATGTCATTATTTAAGTCTCGTATTTAACGTCACTCGCATCCTTTCTTCAAGACCTATTACAATCTCTTTACACTCCTCTATTACACTCATATCAACCATCTCATCTACTTCGTTGAATCTGGAAAATAACTCACCCACCTGCGTAACAGAAAGATTTCTGTCTATCCATGGATAAAGTATTTCGTCCTCTTTCTTTATGTGCTCAGTGAGAAGTTCATGGTATCCAATCATATGTTCTGCTATTGCATCCCTGGATTTTTTATCCAGAGCCTCAAGTATTGCTCTTACGTAACCGCGCGCCTTATCATGGTCTTCAAGCATTGTCTTGATGATATCTAATTTCCCGTCAAAGTATTTAAAGAGGATATCCTCTTCCTTTGCATGGTGGTATTTATCCGCATATAAACGGATGAAGTCAATGCAACGGCGGACTAAATTCCTGTCTTCTTCTGATTCAACATTTAGTTCATCAACAACCCTGGGAATTAAAGCCACTAACTTCTTTATCAAAATATGTTCATCAATCAACTTTTTAATCGGAGGCGAATATTTTATCTCTTTAGCCCCTGTTATGATTTTTCTTTTAATTTTGGGTATTTTGATATACCTGTCAGGGGAAATCACCCGGGCAATCCTTGCCATCAATTTCTCTTCTTTATCTTCTGATAAATTATGTATTTCAACAATATCCTTCAGGAGACATGAACCAGCTGTGCAGGCAGTACAACCAATCTTATATTCATCAAGGATATTTCCTGTCTCTGGGAACTTGCTGATAATTTCTTTTATGCTTTTGTTAAGATACTCTTCCATAATCTACCTCTTCAATAGCCCTTTTAATATAACGCGATGACAATGATTTTCATCTTCGCATATGCAGAGCAGCGTTGCGTCTTTGCCTTTTATACTATTTTTCAGGTCTTGCAGGAACCTCTGCTTTGCCGTGCACTTGTATTCTCCGAGATACCTTCGTTTAAACTCCTGCCATGTAATCCTGCCTGACTTCCAGACCTTTATTAACTTTTCACCCGGACCTAATTGTCTAACCCATAGGTCTATACTGTCTTTCCTTATACCCCGCGGCCAATATCTCGTGACCAGGACCCTTAGACCATCGTCTTTAGATTTGGGCTCGTAAATTCTCTTTGTCTTAATCATATTTATTTAGATGCTATTCCCTTCTTCTGTTGAGAAGACTTTTTAAATTCCTTTACCCTTTCCGGGCCTACGCAATTACTTGCCACAGGACACCATGCGGCACAGCCCAGGTCCAATTTGGGATTAAAAACCACCTTGTCGCAATTAGGACATTTACGCTTAACATCGTTTTTGAAAAATTCAATTACCGACTTGCAATTAGGACAATGGACGTCAAATATGTCTTCAAATTTCCAGAACTGCGTATCCTGCCCGGGGCAAAATTTCATTCCCATATCCCACCTATTTCATATCTACGGCTATAATCCCTTTACCATCTCGTAGATATATATCACGAGCCATCTCCTTACCTGTCTGGGTAAGAAAAACCCTGTCAATCATCCTCTCCAGTTTCTTTTTATCCCCTTTAGTCTCATCAGGCAGATTTACCAGCCAGTCTGCATCATATAGGATTTTAAAATTCATACTATTTATCTTACCAGGGCTGTGATGATTACCAACAATACCACAGATTTCTTCTATCATACCAGAGTCGTAACCCAATATCTTCAGTATCTTGCGGGCAAGCGGAGGTCCTTCTTTTTCCTGGTAATGGCCGCTGGAACTTCCATATTTCTTCTCCGCCACAGATATACCTATATCGTGCAATAATGCAGCACACAGGACTATCTCGCGGTCTCCCATTTCTTTCTTGAGAAGTTCAGCGGCATACCCTGTCACCCGCAGGGCATGGCTTATCCTTCTTTTATCGTCACCGAAAACATCTTCCATTGCCTGCCTGACCTTGTTCTCACTCTCCCTTAACATCTTTTTCTTACCCCCTTCTGTCCATCTATTCCGCTCAAATAATTCAACCAGGATGAGGTTCCTGCTAAAGTCCAATTTAGCGGTGGCTGTATTTTCTTCAAGAGTGCCAGGCGATTAATTAGCCTTGAGCGTTTATAAATAGTAATCCAAACGCACCGTTTACCCCCGCCAATCTCACACCCGCCACAAGACGTATATCCACCACAAGGTCCATTCCTCAAACCCTTAGGACACTGCATAGGACAGGTAAAAGCAGTGTAACGCAGGATACACTGGCCGCACATTGAACAGGAAAAGAAGAATCCCTTAAAGGTCTTCTCAAACCATAAGATTAAAGAATAGATAATTTGTCTCACTCGTTATAAACCCCGTTTTCTAATACTACATATAATGATACCATAATAGTATCATTATGTCAAGTAAAAAATTTGGTTTTAAAATTTTAATATTCGGATTTTATTCTATGTCTTCCTGCGTTACACGCAGGACCTCTTCTATAGTGGTAATACCGTCAAGGATTTTTCTTGCGCCGTCTTCCCGCAGGGTAATCATCCCTTTCTCCTGGGCCTTTTTCTTGATAGTATTGGAGTCAGCCCTGTTTAATACAAGATTCCGTATGTCCTGGTCCATTAACAGCATTTCATAAATCCCTGTCCGCCCCCTGTAACCTGTATTAAGACACAGGTTACATCCCTTGCCCTGGTAAAGCTCTTTAATCTGGACACGGGATGGGTCAATGCCGATCTCTCTTAAGGATTCTTCTTCCGGATTATAAGACTCTTTACACCCTGCACAGACCGTGCGAACCAGTCTCTGTGCCATTATGGCAATGAGGGAAGATGATACGAGATATGGCTCTATACCCATATCTAACAGCCTCGTTATTGCCCCGGCAGAATCATTGGTATGAAGTGTGCTGAATACCAGATGTCCGGTGAGTGAGGCATGGATTGCTATCTCAGCGGTTTCCATATCCCTTATCTCACCTACCATCATTATGTTCGGGTCCTGCCTCAATATAGACCTGAGTCCATTAGCAAACGTAAGTCCTATCTTTGGCTGGACCTGTATCTGTCCCACGCCAGGCAGTTGATATTCTACAGGGTCTTCTACGGTGATGATATTCTTATCAGGAGAGTTTAACCTGCTTAATGCAGCATAAAGGGTCGTGGTCTTACCGCTTCCTGTAGGACCCGTAACGAGTATTATACCATGCGTATGACTAATGGCTGTATTGAATTTATCAAGCCTCTCTTTTGACAATCCTAATTCCTCAAGTCCCAGTAATATGCTGCTTTTGTCTAATAGTCTCAACACAACCCTCTCACCGAATGCAGTCGGGACTATGGATATCCTGATATCAAATTCCTTATCGCCTATCTTTATGGACGTGCGGCCATCCTGAGGCAGGCGCCTCTCTGCGATATTGAGATGACTCATTACCTTTATCCTTGAAACTATCGCATGATGAAATTTCTTGGGGGGAGAGAGGGTATCATAGAGTATCCCGTCTATCCGGTACCGCACCCTGACGGTCTTTTCAAACGGCTCTATGTGTATGTCACTCGCCCTGTCCTTGACTGCCTGAAATAATATCAGGTTCACGAGTTTTATAATCGGCGCCTTATTCGCAATGTCAAGCAGGTCATCAAGCCACTCCTCTTCCCTGATAGCAAGCGTCTCCTCTAATACCTCCTCAGTAAGGTCTTCTATCATTGATGCAGGGGATTCTGCCTCTAAATGATGGTATCGATTTATGGCTTTGATTATCTCTTCTTCTTCGCATATGGCAACTTCTACCTCTAATCCCGTAAGGAGCCGTATATCATCAACAGGATATAAATTCAACGGGTCTGCCACTGCTATCATTAGTATATTATCTCTCTTACTTACAGGCATGAGTTTGTATTTCTTTAAAAAACTCATCGGTATCTTGGAAACTATAGATGGGTCAACCCCTCCGTCTTTAATCTTGTCAAGATAAGGAATCTTCAGCCTCTCGGCTAATGATTTAAGGTCGCCATTATTTTTTATCGCCATCTGATTCTTTCTTTTCTTTTTTATTTAACTTTTTATCCTTTGTTTTACCTTTAATAAATTCCTCGCCTTCCTGCTTTTTCTTTTCTGTAATGAGTTTTGCCTTCTCAGGCGTATCTATGATATGCGGGCTTAAGAATATCAAGAGGTTGGTCTTCTTAGTCACATTTGTAGTCCGTCTGAAGAGAATGCCAAGCAATGGAATGTTCCCCAATAGAGGAACCTTCTCTATCCCCTTGCTCTTATCGTCTCTGACCAATCCTCCAATAACTATAGTCTCACCGTTACCTGCAATCACGTTTGTATCAGCCTCACGCTTTATGGTCGCTGGCTGCCCGGCTAAGGAAAGTGCCTCATTCAACTGTTCAACGGTCTGCTTGATGTGAAGGCGGACGCTGTCTTCTCCTATGTAAGGTTTTATATCAAGGGTAATGCCAACATCCTTAAATCCAAAAGAACTGACAACTGTAGGCGTGGAAGTAGTAGTCTCCGTACTGGGTATGAGAGAGGTAGAACTTGTAATATAAGGTATGTTGTCAGATATTATAATCTTGGCCTCTTCATTATCAAGGCATAATAGATGAGGTGTAGAGAGTATATTGATAGAGGCATCCTTTTGGAAGACATGAAGCAGCGAGCCTATATTGGGTATGCCTGATGTAGAGCCTTTCATAAGACCTATCACGAACCCTTGTTTAGACGCCATACTCTGGGCAAGTGTAACGTTACTCGCATCGTAAATTATATCTCCAACAATCCTTTCACTCCCCTCTACAGGTTCATCCAGAGACTGCCACTCTATACCCAACTGTAAGGATTTATCCATACTAACTTCAGCAATCAATGCCTCTACTAAAACCTGTCGCCGCATTATGTCTAATTTCTGTAACATAGACTCTATATTCCCATAATCCTGTGGTGAGGCGGTAATTATAAGTGAATTGGTCACCTCATCAGCCACAATATTGGGCTGCTCCAGTGCCGCCTGCTGCCCTGCCCTCGGCTGCTGGCTCTTGAATACGTTTGTAAGTGTCGGGGCGAGTTTGGCTGCCTCAGAGTTTTTCAGTTTATATACATGGACTGTGCTTGTGCCTGGAGGAGTGGGGATATCAAGTTCTTTTATAAGTTGCTTTAAGGACTCCATCTCCTCTGGCGGGGTTAATACCACGAGTGAATTTGTCCTGTCATCCGAGGCAATACGAACAGGTATTCTGCCTTTCAATGCCTGCTGTTTTGCCTGTATCATAGTATTGAGTTGATTAGCCATGATAGTGCTCTGGGAATATTTTAAAGGTATCACTGTAAGTATTGCCTGTTTACTCTCCACGTCTATAAT
Organism: uncultured Planctomycetia bacterium; assembly: GCA_964449965.1. Classification (GTDB taxonomy): domain Bacteria; phylum Omnitrophota; class Gorgyraeia; order CAYVEO01; family CAYVEO01; genus CAYVEO01. The sequence continues at coordinate 6,288 of CAYVEO010000062.1, read as the reverse complement.
CTCTAATATATCCATCAATCTATGGACGTTTGAGGCAATATCTGTAATTATAAGGGTATTACTTGGAAGATGGGCAAACATACTGCTATTCCTTGACATTAACGGGGCAAGCAATGCCCGGACCTCACCGGCATCTGTATATTGGAGCGGCACTATCTGGGTAATGAACCTGTCATCTAAAGACACCTTTCCCATATCCTTGCCCACATAGGTGGTTATCGCCTTGCCTTTGGCATCAGCAGCAGGGATTATTTTGATGACATTACCAGCAGGTACGGTGCTGAAACCCTTTACCTCTAATATGGACTCCATGACCAGGACTGCCTGGTCAATAGGTATCCTGGTAGGAGATATGATAGTCACGTTACCTCTCACCTGGTCATCTATGAGATAATTATTCCCGGTCCATTCACTGACAAGTTTAATTATGAGCCTTATGTCAACATTGTCAAAATCTATAGATACAAGGCGGACGTCCTGAGTTGAAGGTTGGGCAGGCTCTTCCGTTATCGCTACCCGTATATTCAGAAGAATTGCAAATACGAGTAATATATACAGTATTCGTCTATTTTTCAGATATATGGTCTTCATCTTCACCTCCTATGTTTCAAATTAAATTATATCATAATATAATAATATTATCAACGAACATTTTAAAGTCCCTTAAGCGGACATTTGTGGCAGATGGGTTTTGTGCGGCAGAATTCTTTGCCTGTCTGGACAATCAATGCATGGAATTCATTATATAACCTGGCATCCTCTGGCAGACGGGCCATAAAGTAAGCCTGGATTTCATTATAACCCATATTCCCATTTAGTATACCATGCCTTGATAATATTCTCTTTGTATACGCATCTACTACAAAGACAGCCCTTTCTCCGGCATACAGTAAGATGCTGTCTGCTGTCTCAGGTCCGATTCCTTTTACCGATAATAACTTCTCCCTCAGTCTGCATGTATTTTCTTTAAACATCTTTTTTAAGCTGCCGCCATACTCGGAGAACAAAAAGTTCATGAAATGTTTTATCCTGGATGATTTAATATTAAAATATCCTGCAGACCTTATGAGCGCGGCGAGTCTATCTTTGTTTACCCCATGTAACTTCTTCGGGGTAAGCAGCTTCTTTTCTTTTAGATTATTTATAGCCCTGACTACATTCGTCCACGCAGTGTTCTGGGTAAGTATTGCCCCGATTATTACTTCAAAATGTGTGTCAGCAGGCCACCAGCGGCGTGGTCCAAATGAGGAATAGAGGAGGTTGTATATTCTACGTAATGCCTTACCGTCCTTAATCTTTTCTGTATCCTTAATCCTCATCCTCATTTGTTCGACGACTTTTTATCCTTATCCAGCCATAGATTCATAAGTTCCTGGGTGATAGCCCGCTCCTCATGGCTGTGTAGAATTGGCTTATCATTATCAATCCCTTTGGGCTTTTTAGGTCCAACCTTTTCAAATAATCGGGGTGTATTTAGAAAACCTGCCCCCTTATTCCTTACATAGTTTATTATATCATTATCGTCAGATATGACTACATAATCTGCCGGCGTCGGGCTGTCTTCTATCATACTTTTTATATAGTCATCTGCTGACCCATTGGCAAAGACCACCTTAACACCTGAACGTTCTCCTATAGACTGTCCTGCCATTTCTTTCACTCCATCAAATACTATGATGACATTATGGTTTGGCTTGATACCTTTATAGACCTTCATTAATTTTATCAAACCTTCCCGTGCAGACTCCATGCTTATCTTTTCTTTAGAAGAGAGTTCCGGGTTTCTCTTTATAACATTGTAACCATCAATTATTATATTCATGGTTTTTACACATTAATTACCTGGACCCTGACGATTATCTTTGATTTCTTAATCTCTGCCACTACTGCAGGAGATATAGACTCATCTATATTAAGGACGGTAAGCGCCTTGCCCCCTAACTTTTTCCTGCCAACCGTCATATTGGCTATATTAACCTTCCTTTCACCCAAAACCTTGCTGATATGAGCTATGGCGCCGGGTCTGTCATGATTCTCACAAACAAGGATACACCCTTCCGGCACTAAGTCTACATGGTAGCCGTCAATCCTGACAATTCGCGGATTATTCCTGCCCAGGATAGTCCCTGATGCCGAAATATTAACCTTCGCAGTCTTAACCTCAGCCACTATCAGATTGGCAAAATCTTCAGGCTCTTCGCTTTTTACTTCTATGACTTTAATGCCTCTCTCCCTGGCTAAGACCGGGGCATTGATGTAATTTACCATTTCTTTCATAATAGGTTCCAGGAGTCCTTTTAAAAAACCGGTGGTAATGGGTCTTGAATCATGACTGTTCATCTCTCCTAAATAACTCAACTGCACCTCCTGCACCGGCCCGCGCACTAATTGGGAAAGTAAAAGCCCCAATTTTTCTGCTAAGGCAATATACGGCTGAAGCAATTGCAGGACTTCTAAAGATACCTGTGGCATATTAGCAGCGTTGCGTACCCCTCTGCCTTTCAGGGCATCTACCACTTGCCGGGCAATCTGAGCAGCCACGTTTGCTTGTGCCTCTTCAGTGCTGGCGCCCAAGTGCGGAGTAGATATTAATCTTTCATGGTCAAGGAGCAGACTTTCGAGCGGTGGCTCTTTTTCAAATACATCCAGGGCACAGGAGTGAAG
>CAYVEO010000062.1:0-3614 GCA_964449965.1 uncultured Planctomycetia bacterium | reverse complement strand
CCCCATCGCCTTCTCATCCACAATCCCGCCCCTGGCACAGTTAATCAAACTTGCACCCTTTTTCATAAGTTTAAATTCCCGCTCTCCTATCAGGTGATGCGTATCGTGTGTCAAGGGAACGTGGATTGTAATGTAGTCTGAACGGGAAAGCAATTCCTTCAATTCCACTAACTGCACCTCCATTTTTTTTGCCCGCTCTAAAGAAACATAAGGGTCATATACTAATATACGCATCCCGAAAGATAATGCCCTCCTCGCCACCTCAGCCCCGATGCGTCCCAGCCCGATAATACCTAATGTCTTATTGTAAAGTTCCCTGCCTACAAAACGTCCCCTCTCCCATTTTCTCATCTTGACAGAATTCACTGCCGATGGAATGTTACGCGCTATGGATAAAAGCAGACCAAACGTAAGTTCTGCAGTAGAGATAGTATTCCCTTCAGGGGTATTCATGACGATAATACCCCGTTTGGTAGCCGCCTCTACATCCACGTTATCCAGACCCACGCCCGGTCTGCCAATCACTTTTAGCCGGGAGGCGCGTTCAATGACCTCACCTGTAACTTTAGTCTGGCTGCGCACAATCAGGGCGTCATAACGCGGTATTATTTTAAATAGTTCTCCTTTGCTCAAGCCTATGCGCTCTTCTACCTGAATGTCTTTCTCCTTCTTTATAATCGCCATACCCTCTGGCGATAAAGATTCAGTTATCAGGATTTTCATCTTCTCCTCCGAAGTATATAATTAAATTATAACATAACCATAGTCCTTTTGGCAAGAAAAACCTTCGCAGGTTTCGGAAAATAAATATTTTGACTTTTGGTAGGTTTTATGATATAAGTTAGAAAGATATAAAGAGATTAAGGAAATCGTTTCAATAATGTCTTACCTGGTATTTGCAAGGAAATATAGGCCGCAGAATTTTGACGAGATAGTAGGTCAGGAGCATATAACCACTACACTGAAGAATGCTATACTCCAGAACCGCATAGCACATGCTTACCTATTTGCAGGGCCGAGAGGAATAGGCAAGACATCCACTGCGAGAATATTCTCCAAGGCACTCAACTGCGAAAAAGGACCTGCCACAACCCCCTGTAATAAGTGTGATACATGTAAAGAGATATCCTCAGGCACGAGTCTGGACGTATTGGAGATAGACGGTGCGTCCAACAGGGGCATAGAAGAGATCAGGAATCTGAGGGAAAACGTCAAGTTTTCTCCATCCAGGGGCAAATTTAAGATATACATCATTGACGAGGTCCACATGCTTACTACTGAGGCATTCAACGCCCTGTTAAAGACCCTGGAGGAACCTCCGCCTCATGTCAAGTTTATATTCGCCACGACACAGCCTCATAAGATACTCCCCACCATCCTTTCCCGCTGCCAGAGGTTCAATTTCAAACGGGTATCTGCAACTGACCTTGTGCAGGTATTAAAGGGCATAGCCGGTAAGGAAAAGATAGAGGCGGAAGAAGACGCCTTATACGCAATAGCATATGCATCAGAGGGAGGACTAAGGGACGCAGAATCTATACTTGACCAATTGAGTTCTTTTAGCCATGGAAAGGTTACGTCAGAAGACGTCCATTCTGTCCTGGGGATGGTTGGCCAGGAGGTATATTTTGACATAGCACAGAAAATAATAGACAAGGATATCGCGGGGTGCCTGAATTTGATTGACGAATTGGAAAAAAACGGTAAGGACATCTCTCAGTTTATTCTCGGACTTATAAATCATTTCCGGAATCTATTGGTGGCAAAATTTGGCAAGGACGTGGCATCCCTTCTTGAAATGTCAGGTGAGTCTATAAATAATCTCGTCCAGATTAGCAAATCAGTTTCTCAGGAGGACCTCCTCTATATATCTAACGTCCTGATAAACACCCATGATATAATTAGAAGGACGAACAGCCCCAGGATTCCCTTAGAGATGTCCTTGGTAAGGTTATCCAGGAGGGTTAATATGGCATCCATAGATGAGGTCCTGAATAAACTTTCAGGCATAGAGTCAAGATTGGGTAATTCCTCACAGGCTATAGCAGGACAAAAATGCCCCGCCCATTCGGACGTCTGTGAAGAGCCACGGTCTAATTCTGTTGCAAAGAACCAAGTTAAGCCGACCAAGGTCGGCAACTACAAAATTATTGAAATTCCTGAACACGAACTTAGAAAACCTGCGACATCTTCACATAACACCGCAGGGGACGATGAAAAAACATTAGAGTATATCAAGGGCATATGGGAGGCTGTTCTCAGCAAGGTAAGAGAGAAGAAGATGTCAACTGCGACTTATCTATCAGAAGGAGAGCCTGTGTCCATAAAAGCCAATCAATTGACGATTGGCATACCTGCCCAATTTATCCTTCATAAAGAGGTGTTAGAAGACACAGGGAACAGGCAGCTTATTGAGGCCGTATTAAATGATTTGTCAGGGGGCAATATCAAAATAAATTTCGTCATTACAAATACACAAAGCCGGGCAGAAGACAAAGGGCCTGGCGTAACGAATAATAGCAAACTTGAAGAAGTCCTCAATGCTGAACCCATTGTAAAGAAGGCATTGGAACTATTTGAGGGAAAGGTAACAAAAGTTGTGCAATAATTAGTTGCAGGACAGGCGTCTCGCCTGTCAATAGAACGAAGTGAGCCTAATCCAGAGTACAGGAATTTCAAAATATTGTAGTTGCCGAGCTTGCTCGGCCTAATTTAGGAGAAAGGTAACATGAGTATTACTGCAAAGATTTACGTCACATTAAAGAAAAGTGTCCTTGACCCGCAAGGCAACACTGTAAAACACGCCTTAAACTCTTTAGGGTTTAAGGGAGTGCAGGATGTCAGATTAGGTAAGTATATGGAGATTAAACTGAATGGGGAAACGAAAAGTTCAGTAGAAGACCAGATTCGCAAGATGTGCGATAAACTCCTTATAAACCCGGTCATAGAAGATTATACTTACGAGATAGAGGATGAGTAATGAAATTCGGAGTGGTTGTATTCCCCGGCTCTAATTGTGACCAGGATTGTTTCCATACCTTAAAAGATATCCTGAAACAGGAGGTTGATTATATCTGGCATAAAGACCCCTCTATAGCCGGATATGACTGTATTATCCTGCCTGGAGGATTTAGTTATGGGGATTATCTTCGGACCGGTGCAATAGCAAGATTCTCGCCTGTCATGAAATCAATTATACGGGAGGCAAAACGAGGAAGGCGCGTCCTTGGGATATGCAACGGATTCCAGATACTTCTTGAGGCAGGGCTTCTGCCTGGTGCAATGTTAAGAAACCGTAACCTTAAATTTATATGTAAATATGTCCATATCAGGGTAGAGAATAATAATACGCCTTATACGAAATTATTTTCTCAAGGAGCCGTCTTAAAGATTCCCATTGCACATGGCGAGGGTTGTTACTATGCTGATAAGGAGACGATAAAGAAACTGGAAAAACGCGGACAGATAATATTTAGATATAGTGATATTAAAGGCGAGGCAACTCCCTCTGCCAATCCAAACGGTTCTCTCGGGAATATCGCGGGGATATGTAACGAAGACGGCAATGTCCTTGGTATGATGCCCCATCCTGAGCGCTCATCAGAGGGCGTCCT
>CAYVEO010000061.1:0-13156 GCA_964449965.1 uncultured Planctomycetia bacterium | reverse complement strand
GGCAAAGAATGTGGGCATAGCCATAAGAGACAGCATCCCTATGATTACCAGGACGACCAGCATCTCCATTACTGTAACGCCTTTTTTGTATCTATTTGATTTCATCATTATACCTACCAACTAACAATATCATCACTATAACTCTTCTGCACATTTGAAGGTGATGGTTCAGGATAAGTACTACCAGCGAGATTGTCCGGGCTCCACTCATCATTAATTTTATTAGGGCCGCTTGACCATATATTGAAAGTAATGTTTGTACTACTATTACTCTGACCAATTGCTGTAACTTTTGGAGAATTCGTACTCCAATGGTACCTGTAAGGCTCACCCCATGGATCAAGGAGGCTATAATCAGGTGGAATTCCTAACGGGTCCTTTTTGAGTTCATTAGCATATTTAACATAAGGGCCACCTTTCGCTTTTGCTTGAGAAGTTTCGGACTCAAGGGCGTTAATTAATCTGGAACAACCTTTAAATTTACCTTCTACATCTAATGCATCATTATCCGGATATGTTCCCCAATTCTGGGCATACATTTCCAATGCAGTCTCAAGTTGTTCCATAGTAGCCTTTGCCTTTTTTATCTTGGCTGATGCACGCACTTTGGCAACACCTGCCAATAAAAGACCTGTTAATACAGAGATTATTGCAATAACAGCGATGAGTTCAACAATTGTAAAGCCAGCAACAGTTATTGACTTCCGCATAACAATCACCTCCCGTTTGAATTCCCATGGTTTGAATATGAACCTGTAGGGGTTTGATTCCTACCCACTAGATGGCAGACAGGTGTCATAAATGTCACCCCTACAATACCACTTACCAGTTATTGATGTCGTCGTCGTTGTATGTATCGGTATCACCATTAGTATTATCGCTATCTCCGTCTTCTATATCATCGTATAATTCACCTGCCGGTGTTGATGTATTCCAATCAGTGCCACTATAAACTACTCCACCATATCCCTTGCCATCCGGGCCTAAGGAAAAGATATTATAGGTGTTCCTGTCAAGTTTTGCTACTGTTAGAGAATCAAAATAAGGATGATATGGACCTTTGGTAGGCGGATCTTCAGTATAACCGTTTCTACAAACATAGATATATGCTCTACCCCACGGGTCTTTAAGGACATATTGTGAACCAGATTTTAGCAAATCCTCTGCTCTGAATTTCATATAAGGTCCACCTTTTGTAGTGGCTGAAAGTGCACCGACAAAATTTGTTTTATTAATTGGTGTAACAAAGGAATTACCATTTGCCTGAGTAGCAGCCGCAGTACATGACGGCGGATAGACCCCATAATCTGTATAATACATGCTCAGGGCGGTTTCAAGGGCGGAGATGGTGGCCTTTGCTTTACTGATAGCAGCATCACGCCTTGCTTTTGTGGCAGCAGGTATTATTAATCCTGCCAATATGCCTATTATGGCAATGACTGTTAGCATTTCTATAAGGGTAAAACCTTTTTTGACTTGCGCAATAACCATAGGCAATGGTCTTAATTCTCGTTTCAGCGGGTCAAGCGTCAATCCTAATGATTCAAGTGTAAAAGCACCTAAAAGCGTACTGTCCTTCTCTTCACCAAAAATAACATCTGCTCCACCCACCTTTGCCCCATACCTAAAAAGCGCTATCCCTTTTTTACGGACTATTTTCTCTCCGTTTGCCAATCTGAATTCCTGTGTATCCAGAGGTTTAATCCCGAGTTTTCGTAAAATCTTCGCTGGTACTACAGAGTATATTGCGCCTGAATCAACTAAAAACTCTATGTCTTCGGTGATTTCAGGTTTAGCAGGATTTCCAACCCCAATTTTTAAAAATGTAAGTCCCATTCTAACCTCCTATTTTCTCACCATACTTGTTTCAGCAGATATAGGTATGTCTTTAAATCATACCCTAACCCTTTTTCTATCATGGCAAGCAGGACAAACAATACCAGGAGTCCTGCCAATGTCTCGGTAATAACTGGTCGCAATTTGGGAAGCTCTAATTGGAAGAAAATTCTATTTCGGGTATTTTCTAACCTTTCAAATAATTTGGTGTCATAATTAGACCAGAAATTATCTGTAATTTCTTTCGGGGACAGCCCCGACGTAACGTCGGGACAAGTCCCCTTTTCCTGATAAGTTATTGGGTTCAAAAGGGTTACTGTCTCTTGAAAGTAAGCAGAACATCCGGGACAACTCTCCAGATGCTTCTGAACCACTCCTTGTCTTTCAGGGTCAAGTTCAGAGCGGGTATATTCGAATAAGAACTTGCGTATATTTTTACACTTGTTTATCTTCATATATTATTAGATTAAATTTTTTCAAAAAGGTTTACAAAAATATTTATTTAATATATCGCCTGAGTTTCTTTCTTAATTTCCTCACTGCCCTGAAGAGGGTGGATTTTATCGTCCCTTCTTTGCAGTTCATAATAGCACTGACATCATAGATAGAGAGATTGTGAAACGTATAAAGGACAAATGCCGTCCGTTCCCTTGCTGCCAGAGAATCAATAGCCCTGTTTAACTCATTCTTTAATTCATCTTTTAAGACGAGCCGCCCAGGGCTATTAGCCCAATTAATATCACCGAGCAGGGCATCTTCAGGGATACTTCTATCTTCTGCGGGTTCTTTTTTCTTTGTGACAAAACGATATAGAATGTATGACTTTTTCTGTCTCTGGAGGCAGAGGTTTATGAGGATACGGTAAAACCATGTCCAGAAACTTGAATCCCCTCTGAATTTCTTAATGGAGTAATAAACCTTTATGAATGCCTCTTGAGATATGTCCTCTGCGTCTTCTATGTTTCCTGTAATATCATAGGCTATATAAAGGGCCTTTTTTTTGTATTTGTTTACTATCTCACACCATGCAGATTCTTCACCTTCTTTTAATCTTTTAACTAACGCCTCATCTGCATCAGGCACACCAATTTTACCCTCCGCCTAACTGGCCCATCAAGGATATGAGCGGCAAGAACATGGCTACAACTATGAACCCAACCATTGCGCCCATGCCTACTATCAACATCGGCTCCAATAGAGAGGTAAGTGCTGCAACCATTGCATCAACCTCTTCATCGTATGCATCAGCGATTTTTAAAAGCATCTGGTCGAGTGAACCTGTTTCCTCCCCCACATCTATCATGTTCACCACGAACAAAGGAAAGACCTTGCTCTTACCCAGTGGTTTTGCTATAGACTCACCTTCCCTGATACTCCCGTGCACTTGAGAGATAGCCCGTGCTATTACGTCATTTTCTGCCGTATCCTTGACTATCTGGAGTGCCTGAAGTATAGGGACGCCGCTATTTATCAGCGTGCCGAGCGTCCTTGCAAACCTGCCTATGCCAACCTTACTGGTAAGCTGTCCAAATACCGGAAGGTTTATCTTGAGAATATCTACATAATATTTGGTCTTGTCCAACTTTGTCAAAGCCTTCCATATAAACGCCAACCCTACAATAATCCCGAGCATTATGTACCATTGGGACAACATAAAGGCACTGATAACCTGGAGTAAAACCGTTATACCTGGCAAATTAGCACCTACATCCTTGAATATCTTCATAAACTGCGGGACTATAACTGTCATTAAGAATATAAGGACACCCATTGCGATAATTACGACCAATGTAGGATAAACCATTGCAGACTTTATCCTTGCCTGGAGTTTCTGTGTCTTCTCGGCAAATGTGGCTAACCTCTCCAATACTACTTCCATTACTCCGCCAACCTCACCTGCCTTTATCATGTTTATGTAGAGTTTTGAAAAGGACTTTGGATGCTTGGCGAGTGCCTCTGAGAAGGTACTGCCTGCCTCAACCTCTTCTGCCAGATTCGCAGTTATATTTTTGACAGGGCCGGGTTTTGACTGGTCACGAAGGACTGTAAGGCTCCTGACAAGCGGCAGCCCTGCATCTATCAATGTAGCCAATTGCCTTGTAAATATTGTTAATTGCTTTGGCTTGATTTTATTCCCGCCCGGTAGCGTAAGAGATAAGTTGAGGTTAAAGCCGGGTTTTTGGGCAGCTGCACCCGGCACCTTTGTTACTCTCTTACCTTTGTGTTCTGTTACATTCGTCGGGAAAAAGCCTTTGTCTCTCAGTATGTTTATAGCCTGGGCAGTATGCTCAGCATCTATAGTCCCTTTAACCTCCTTGCCCCGTTTGTCCATTGCCTTGTATGCAAATGTAGCCACAGGTATCACCCCTCTCTTATAAGATTCTTCGGCTTTGCCTCAGAATGACAACAAGTAAAACTTTACGCATAAGTCTGCGTCTCTTTCAAAACTTCTTCTATCGTAGTAATACCATCATATATTTTAAAGAGCCCATCCTCCCTTAACGTCCTCATTCCGTTTTCCTGTGCCCTCTTGCGTATCTCAGCCGTAGTCGCTTTCTCAATAATAAGGGGTTTTAAGTTATCAGCCATAACGAGCAGTTCTGCAATAGCAGCCCTCCCTCTATATCCCGTATTGTTACATTTTTCACATCCTTTTCCATAATAGAATGACTTGCCTTCTATATCACGAGGGGTAAGTCCGAGTTCTTTTAAAAGGCCTTCATCAGGTTTATAAGACTCCCTGCAATCCTTACAGATGGTTCTAACGAGCCTTTGGGCAAGAATAGCCTCTAAGGTAGAAGTAATAAGAAACGGCTCAACCCCCATATCTGTCAGACGGGTTACCGCACCAGGGGCATCATTTGTATGCAGTGTGCTGAAGACGAGGTGACCTGTAAGTGATGCCTGTATGGATATCTGGGCAGTCTCCACGTCCCTTATCTCGCCTACTAATATAATATCAGGGTCCTGACGAAGTATAGAGCGAAGACATGAGGCAAATGTCAGGTCTATCTTTGGCTTAACGCCTACCTGAATTAAACCCGGCACATCGTATTCTACAGGGTCTTCCGTAGTAATAATCTTAAAATCTATTTTGTTTATATCCCTTAAACAAGAATAGAGTGTAGTGGTCTTCCCGCAGCCTGTTGGTCCCGTAACCAGCATTATGCCATTGGGTTTCTGTATAAGTTTCTTTATCCTGTTTAGTATGTCCGGGGCAAGTCCAATCTGGTCTAAAGACAGACTGACAACAGTCTTGTCCAATACCCTCATAACTATACTTTCGCCAAATACCGTAGGTAACGTAGAGACTCGCAGGTCCACAATTTTCTTACCCAGGTTTAACATGATACGACCGTCCTGAGGCAGCCTCCGTTCTGCTATATCTAAATTTGCCAGGACCTTAATCCTTGAGCTGAGTGCTAAGCTCAGGTGCCTTGGCGGGGGGACCATTTCATAGAGGGCACCATCAACCCTGTATCTCACCTTGAACTCCTTTTCAAAAGGCTCAAAATGTATGTCACTCGCCCTGTCTTTGACGGCCTGCAGCAGGATGAGATTAAGGAGTTTCACTATAGGAGCCTGGGATGCCATTTCCTGGAGACTCGCTACATCCGGTTCTTCAAGTTCTTCTGCCTTTTTTGCCTCTTCTACTGTTGCACCCGGCATCTCTTTTTCTATCTCATGCAGCAATTCATCTATAGACTCCCCCTGGGCGCCATAATATTTCTGGATAGTGGTTTTTATCTCATCCTCGTTTGCTACCACTCCCTTAACGTTGCAATCTAACATAAACTGGAGGTCGTCTAACATACTTACGTTGAGCGGGTCAGAGATAGCGATGGTAAGGACATTCTTATCCAATCTTATAGGCATTATATTATAGACCTTGGCAATTGAGGCAGAGACTTTGTCAAGTGCCTCCTGGGTAATCTCTACCTTGTTAAGGTTTACTACCTCCATCCCGGACTGCATCCCCAATGCATCCAGGACGTCACTCTCCTTGACAAAACCCATATCAATCAGCACCCTGCCAAGTAGTTTTCCAGAGGTCTTCTGCTGCTCCAATGCCTCTTCAATCTGCTTCTCAGTTATCAGCCCTTTTTCCCTTAATAATAAACCTATCTTCTTGCGGTTACTTCTATCATTCTTAACCATCTCTTACCTTTTTTTCTGATTGTGCAATGCATCTATCTTTGCCTGGAGTTGTTCAGTGTCAAATGCCTTTGACATAACATCCCCATAATTAATCATCCCTTTTTGAAATAATTCATATAGAGACGTATCCAATGTCTTCATTCCGTATTTTGCCCCGGTCTGGATGTCAGAGGTAATTCTGAACGTCTTGGCTTCTCTGATTAGATTCTGTATAGAAGGGGTCGTTACCATAATCTCAAATGCCGCCACCCTGCCTTTCCCTGTAGCCTTTGGAAGGAGCTGCTGGCAGAATATGGCTAATATACCTGTTGATAATTGTGTCCTTATCTGGTCCTGCTGGTCCTTGGGGAAGACGTCTATAATCCTGTCCACAGTCTGTGCCGCACTTACAGTATGCAGTGTTGCCAGGACAAGGTGTCCTGTCTCTGAAGCGGTAATCGCTGCTTCTATAGTAGCGAGGTCTCTCATCTCGCCTACGAGGATGACATCCGGGTCCTGCCTCAATGCCTTTACCAATGCCTCAGAGAAAGACGGGACGTCCACTCCCAATTCTCTCTGTGTTATAACGCCTTTCTTATGGTGATGATAATATTCTATAGGGTCTTCAATGGTAATGATATGGCAATCCCTGTTCGTATTAATATAATCTAACATACTGGCGAGCGTAGTGGTCTTACCAGAGCCTGTAGGTCCTGTAACCAATATTAGGCCCCGCGGTCTGTGCAATAAATCCTTTACCCCAGGCGGCAGGCCTATCTGCTCAAACGTGAGAAGTTTAGACGGGATAAGCCTCAATGCCATTCCAAAATATCCCTTTTGTTTATATACCGATACCCTGAACCTCGCTATATCACCAAAAGCAAATCCAAAATCAACCCCCCCCATCTCACGAACCCTCTGTTGATATTCTTCGCTCGTGATAGACTTCATCAACTCCTCTGTCCCCTCATGGGTTAACGGTGTATAGTCAAGGTGTTCCAACAACCCATCTACTCTAAGGGTTGGGGGTCTGCCTACTGTAAGGTGTATGTCAGAGGCATTTTTATCCACACATATCTGGAGTAATTCGCTAATATCCATATCTTATCCTAATCTATATCCGACTGGGTAATACGGATTACTTCTTCCGCAGTTGTTATTCCGAGTAATATTTTCTTGGTCCCGTCTTCTCTCAATGTCTTCATACCTTCTAACCGCGCTCTTTCTCTTATTAGATTGCTTGATACCTTCTGGAATATCAATTCCCGGACACTGTCTGTCACTACCAAAAGTTCATATATGCCCTTCCTGCCCCTGTATCCCGTATGGCCGCAGTCATCGCACCCCTTTGCCCTGTGAAATGGTTTCTCTTTAACATCCTCTTCTCTTAGTTTAAGTGCTGTGAGTTCCTCTTTTTTAGGGACATATTGTTCTTTACAATTAGGGCATAAGAGCCTGACAAGCCTCTGGGCAAGAACAGCCTGCACCGCAGATGCAACTAAATACGGTTTAACCCCCATATCAATCAGCCTGGTAATAGCACCAGAGGCATCATTTGTATGCAAGGTGCTGAATACAAGATGACCTGTAAGTGCTGCCTGAATAGCTATACCTGCAGTCTCCTGGTCTCGTATCTCGCCAACCATGATAACGTTCGGTGCCTGCCTCAACATTGACCTTAGACCCATGGCAAATGTAAGCCCTATCTGGGTCTTTACTTGGACCTGGTTTATCCCGGATATTTGATACTCTACAGGGTCCTCTATAGTTATAAGTTTTCTATTGGGCTGGTTGATATAACTTAAACTCGCATACAGTGTAGTAGTCTTACCGCTGCCTGTAGGCCCTGTAACAAGTAGTACCCCGTTAGGACTCTCTATCAGGTGTCTGAATTTATCTTCATCCTCTTGCAGGAAGCCAAGTTCGCCTAAGCCAAGCAGGAGGGAACTCTTGTCCAAAATTCTCATGACCACGCTCTCACCATAAGTAGCAGGCAAAGCAGATACGCGCAGGTCAAGGTCTTTATTCATCAAGGTAATCTTTATCCTGCCATCCTGTGGCAGCCGCCTCTCGGCTATATCCATCCCTGCCATAAGTTTTATCCGGCTTATAATGGAACCCTGAAGTCTCTTAGGCGGTCCCGGCACTTCACGCAGGACGCCGTCTATCCTGTATCTTACCCTTAACTTAGTTTCCATAGGTTCAATGTGTATATCGCTTGCCCTTGACCTGAACGCCTCAAGCATAACCAGGTTGACTAACTTGATGATAGGGACGTCGTCTGCTTCTTCAATACCGGTCTCTTCCTCTTTGACAGTAACATCCTCTTCTGTCAGCTCCTGGACGACTGTATCTACTGTAGCCTTTTCACTCCCGTAATACCTGTCTAACATTGCACTCATCTCTTCTTCCGTAGCCATTACGCATTCAATGGGACATTTGAGCATAATACGAATGTTATCTATGGCAAAAAGGTTCAAGGCGTCGTCAACCGCAACTGTTAACGTGTTATTAACATGCTTTACCGGGATTATCCTGTGCCTGTGTGCCATTGGCGGGGGAACGAGATTAATTACGTCTATTGGTATTTTGGTACTGGAGAGTGCTATCGGGGGCATCCCAAATTGGGAAGCGAGCGCCTTGGTAAGTTCGTTATTGTTTATATATCCGAGTTTTATTAAAACCTTGCCTATCTTTTCCTTGCTCTGTTTACTTATCTCAAGGGCTTCATCTAACTGCTTCTCATTTATCAGCCCTAAGTTTTTTAATATCTGCCCTATAAGTTTCCTCTCAGCCATATTTAAACCTCTTAAAAATATATTACCATATTAGGGTCATATTGTCAAGGATAGAGGGGTCACTCCAAAACTATAAATTTTTCTATCTCAGAGAATTTCTTTGGCCCTATACCTGGCACATTTTTGAGGGTTTCTTTGTCTTTGAATGGACCGTTCCTGATGCGATATTCTATTATCCTCTGGGCTAATTTTGGACCTATGCCAGGCAGGGTAGAGATTGCCTTTATATCGGCAGAATTTATATTGACGTTCTTTGCCTCCCTTACCAATTTTTCAACGTCAACATTTCCATGCGTAATGTTTGAGGGCTGAATCTTTAAGTCCACCTTATGAGTTGCTTCTCTAACACGGACTACGCCAAAGCCCACCAATGCAGTAGCTGCCAAAAAGATTACAATCAATTTTTCGTGCCGGGTTAAATTCAAATTCACTGTTTCTGTAATTCCTCATTTTCACCTGAAGTTAGCTCCCCCTCCTTTTTCTCAGGTTCTTCTTTTAAATCCTTCATGTCCTTTTTAATAGCCTTTATTTTCTCCGAATCTAACAGGAATATAGCATCAGTATCAGACGTCCTGGCATAATGGGCAGATTCTTCCGATACCTCTTTGCCAATAATAATAGTTTTAGTGACATTATCTTTCAGGGACAATGTCAACTCAAATTCCGGCTTCGCCAAACCATATTCTTCCTCTTTGCCCTTCTCTGACTGAATAAACTTCTTTGCCCTAAGTCCTTCTAATGCCCACAGGATGTCATTTACTTCGGATTCTTTAGCCTTCACCTTCTCAGGCTCTAAGACCTGCCACTGGCCATTCTCTTTACCGCAGAGAATGGTAGTCTCTTGAGAGCGCAATTGTAATTTTTCTATCCCTTCCCTTTCAAAAGCCAATACCCTCTTATCTCTCAGGTCATCCACCTTTTTATTCAAGGTATCCACCACGCCTTTTTCTACCAGATATATCTCTTTCTTGCCCTTAAGACCTGCATAGATATTATTCCCTGCAGGAGAATCATTACCGAGTAAAAGCGTAAAGGGTTCATCTTTAACCCATATTGACACTTCCATTTGAGGCTGAGCAAGTCCGAATTCCCCCATCGCTAAAGGCTTCCCTTTTTCTTCATTAATAGCCCTCTCCTTTTTGAGAAATTCTAACTTTGAAAGAATCTTGTCTATCTCAGACTCATCTGCCCTCATCTGCATAGGTTTCTCTATCTGCCAGTAATCTTTTGATTCTTTCCTGCAAAGTATAGTCTCTTCACCTTTCTTTATTTCGAGTTTAATTACATCCTCTGACTTGAATGCAAATACCTTTCCTGCCTGTTCTTTTCTTTCTTCAGTCGTTAATTGCTTACGCTCATAAAGATATATATAACCGCCTATCAATATGGCGATTATTAACAGGATAACCGTATTCCTTATTTTCATCCTTTCCTCCTTATCCACACTATGCCGCCTATAACCATTCCAAGAAATGGCAGACCTACCACAGTCGTCCAGAATATAACACTTATCTGGGGACCTGTTATTGTAACCCTTCTTATATCAGGGGGCTTTGGCCCAATGGATATTAATCTCTCTTTTTCTAATAGCCAGTTTGTGCTGTTAATAAAGAGGTCAAAATTGCCAGGGTATTCAATCAGGTTATTTGTAATAAAATCTGAATCCCCTAAGACCACCAATTTAAATTTCTTACTATCACTGCTTACAGCCGCGCCGACCGATATAGGACCCTTCTTATCCTTCCCCTCGTCAAATTTTGCCTCCCTTGATTCAAGGTCAGTCTCTGCCCATCCTTCTGCTGACGTCCTGGTTAGACTGGAAACCTTTACGTCAGGAAGAGCAGCAGGTGATACAGACCTTGCCAACGCAAAGAACGTCGTAAGGTCACGCATTTTCTCTGTAATCTTGTGATACGGATAATCACTTAGCAATATATTCTGTGCCCCTACCATTGGAAGTGAACTTGCAGGGTCAAGGATAACGTCATTGCCAACCTCTACCCCCCATTCCTTTAGTAACCCCTCAAGCCCGGAAGAAGTCAATGGGTCTAATAAGACTAATAACCTTCCTCCCCCATGGACATACTCCCTGAGTAATTCTGTCTCTCTTTGAGAGAACTCTTTTTCAGGTCCAGCAATTATTAAAAGGTTACAATCCTGAGGCACCTTTTCTGCCTTTACCAGCTCTAACTTCTCCACCTTAAAATTTTCACGTTTCAACCTCTTATCAAGCGTTGATATTCCTTCAGCCTGATACGTCTCAAGTTCACGTTCACCATGGCCCCGGACAAAATAGACAACATCCTGCTTTTCCTGAGTGACGCTCAATATGGCAGACGTAAACGCCTCTTCTGCATTGAATTTCTGCTCTGGCTGATAAGGATTAGTAGAGTAGTCATATTCTAAGACCTCTGATTGCGGGACGTCCTTTCGCTTGTCCTTATATTCAAAGACCACCACATTGTCAAGCGATGCAATATTTAACTTCTGTGCCGATGCATTTGCCCTGGCTATATCCCTCTCCGGGTCAACGTGTTCAATCTTTAGTTTCTTAGATGAATAGGAATACTCTTCCAGGAGGTCTTTCACTTCCCTGAAAAGGTCCCCTGGCCGGTAGAATGTAGTGATATAAAGGGTGTCCTCAAGACCCTTAAGGACCTCTTTGGTCTTAGGGGAAACAGAGTACTTGTGAGACTTTGTCCAGTCAAATCTGTAATAGTGTCTGGCATTGATGTAATTTACCATAGCCCATATTGCTACTATTGTGATGGTCATAACGGTTACATTGGCGCCGACCCTTGTCTTTCTGCTTATTAAACCTTTAACAAAAGCCTGCCAATTAAATATAATACAGACTACAAATAATACTGCACCTGCTATAATAGGGATAAGACTTACCATGTCCCATTTTGACCTGATAGAATAGATAACGAGACCCACAAGAATGGCAACGACCCCTATAAATCCCAATATCTTAAATATTGTCTTCAACACCATTCACTCCTTTCATCTCCACTTTCTTGACTCCACCACCCTCATTGTAATAAATAGAAACAAGACGATAGTGGTCACAAAATAGATAATGTCACGTGTATCTATAATCCCCTTCCTGAATGAGTCAAAGTGTTCAAAGAATCCTATGTATCCAAATATCTTGTTGAGTTTTGACGCCCCTAAATCAGAGACGAATCCTATCACCCAGAAAAGGAGTAAGGTAACAAACCCTACGACTGCTGATATAATCTGATTGGAAGTCACAGCAGATGACAAAAGCCCTATGGAAAGAAACAGCCCGCCAATCAACATAAGCCCGGCATACCCTGCCCATATGATACCCATATCAGGATTTCCAACTACCTTGAGTATAAATACGTAGGACAGGGTAGGCACAAGCAAGAATACATAGAATACGAGTGAGGCAAGGAATTTAGCCAGAACCACCTCTACGTCTGTCACAGGGTCTGTCATCAATGTCTCAAGCGTCCCGGAACGTTTCTCTTCAGCGAGAAGCCTCATAGTGATGGCTGGTGAAATAAACAACAGAATGATACTCATGTTTGAAAGCGTAAAACGCAGACTTGCCTCCATGGTAACCCCTAATATATACCAGAAGAAATATCCTGATATAACGAGGAATACCACGAGGACGATGTATGCTATAGGAGAACAGAAATAACTAATTAACTCTCGCTTGAATAGAGCGGGTATCTTTCTCATTTATTCATTTACCTCCTTCTCTTTTGTCGTTATGTGGACGAATATATCTTCCAGGGTCATCGTCTCTCTCTTCATCTCCCTGATAATCCCGCCATTCTTTGTTATAGCGAGGGATATCTCTTCGCGCAGGTCCTTATTTTTATCTAATTCTACTTCGTAATTGCTAATCTGGCTATCTTCATGCCATTTAACTGATGCTACTCCTTTTATTTTTTCTATTTCATCTTTAATTTTTTTGCCTTCTCCCCGAACCTCTATGGCAATCCTTGTGCCGCCTTTTAGCCTGTGGGTAAGTCCTTGAGGCGTGTCTATAGCCACGAGCCTGCCGTTATCAATGATAATGACCCTGCCGCAAACCATCTCCACCTCAGGCAGGATATGAGTTGAGAGGAGTATGGTATGTTCACCCCCTAATTCCTTTATAAGTTTCCTCACCTGCCTTATCTGATTAGGGTCAAGCCCTACAGTAGGCTCATCCAATATGAGTATCGGCGGATTATGAATCATGGCACCTGCCAGTCCTACCCGTTGTCTATACCCCTTGGATAGCTGGCCTATAATCCTATTCTGAACGTCTCCAATCCAGCACTTCTCTATAATTTGACTGAGTCTCTTCTTTCTCTCACGACCGGGAATCTCCTTCAGTTTTGCCCTGTATAAGAGATACT
>CAYVEO010000060.1:0-13705 GCA_964449965.1 uncultured Planctomycetia bacterium | reverse complement strand
GTGCGGTGACCCGACTGCCAAGATGCTGGGGAGGTTAACGCTCAATCCACTTGCCCATATAGACCCTCTAGGGACTATCCTGTTTCCATTGTTACTCATCGTGATTCATTCTCCCTTCGTATTTGGATGGGCAAAACCTGTCCCTGTGAACTTCTCTAACTTAAGACACTATAAGAGAGACATGGTTATAGTTGGTATAGCAGGGCCAGCCTCCAATATACTCATAGCAATTATTGGCACTATTGTAATCAGACTCATGTCAATCCCTGCTTGGACAGTGGGCGGGTTGGTATTAGAGTTCATAGTTATCATCAATCTGTTATTGGCAGTCTTTAATCTGGTGCCTGTCCCGCCTCTGGATGGCTCAAGGGTCGTCTCAGGTCTCCTGCCTAAGGAGTATGCCGCATACTATAACAAATTAGAACCATTCGGCATATTTATACTGATAGGTCTTCTGGCACTCGGGTTAATTGATAAAATTATCCTTCCCATAGTCTCTTTTCTGAGCAGCCTGTTACTTGGGGGAGGGATTATATAAAATGCAAAAATCAAAATGCAAAATGCAAAATGACAATGAAAAACTTACTCAGATAGTCAAGGATGCATTAAGAGAAGATATAGGACGAGGCGATATAACCTCATCCCTTTGCAGATTTGGGAATAGGAAGGCGAAGGCTTGTGTAATCTTCAAAGATAAAGGCATCCTTTGTGGATTGAAGGTCATGGAGTTAGTATTCAAATCAGTTGATAGAAAATTAATTTTTAAGCCTGCGGTTAAGGAAGGTGCAATAGTTAAGGCAGGCAAAGTAGTGGCATATATAGAGGGCAAAGTTAGGAGTATCCTGACAGCAGAAAGGACTGCCCTGAATTTTTTAGGACACCTGTCAGGGATATCTACCCGGACACATGAATTTGTTGACAAGGTTAAGCCATATAATGTAAGGATTATGGATACACGAAAGACCACACCCAACATGAGATGTCTTGAGAAGTATGCTGTAAAAGCGGGTGGCGGGCATAATCACAGGATGGGGCTCTATGACCAGGTATTGATAAAGGATAATCATATTAAGATAGGATTACGGGGGGTTGGGGTAAGTAAAGAAGACACAATAAAGTCGCTGGTAACTATGGCAAAAAGGCATGCCCCCAAAGGGATGAAGGTTGAGGTTGAGGTTGAAAATCTTAAGGAGTTTGAGTCTGCACTTGAATCATGCCCTGATATTATAATGCTTGACAATATGCCTGTCCGTGATATAAGCAAGGCAGTTAAAATCAGGAATGCCCAACCCTCCCGCACAAAGCCATTACTTGAAGCATCAGGCGGCATCACGCTCAAGAATGTCCGTAAGATAGCCAGGACAGGGGTTGAAATTATTTCCATAGGCAGCCTGACACACTCTGTAAGGTCATTGGACGTGTCGCTTGAGATAATATAATGGACAAGTTCAAATTAGTCAGTGATTATAAACCTGCCGGGGACCAGCCGCAGGCTATAGAGAAGTTGACAAAGGGGTTGATGGAGAACAAACGATTCCAGACACTCCTTGGTGTAACTGGCAGCGGCAAGACGTTTACTATGGCAAATGTCATTGCCAATATCAACAGACCCACACTGGTAATCTCTCACAACAAGACATTGGCTGCCCAGCTTTACAGCGAGTTCAATGGATTCTTCCCGGAAAATGCGGTGGAATATTTTGTCAGTTATTACGACTACTATCAGCCGGAGGCTTATGTCCCGCAGACAGACACCTATATTGAGAAGGATGCCTCTATAAACGACGAGATTGACCGGCTGAGACTTTCAGCCACCAGTTCGCTCATGTCCAGAAACGACGTCCTGATTGTGGCGAGCGTTTCCTGTATCTATGGGCTTGGCTCACCAAGCGATTATCAGGAACTACTCGTATTTTTGAAAAAGGGGGATAATGTTACGAGAGACTACGTCCTGAGAAGGCTGGTGGATATTCAGTATGAGAGAAATGACGTAGATTTCCACAGGGGTAAGTTCAGGGTCCGAGGCGATGTTGTAGAAGTCTTCCCTGCTTATGAGGAGACTGCTATTCGCGTTGAACTTTTCGGGGACGAGGTTGAAAAGCTCAGTGAGATAGACCCTATTACAGGTAATCCCTTGCAGGAATTAGACAAGATAGCCATCTACCCTGCCAAACATTTCGTTACAACGCAAGGTAAAATAGAGAAAGCGATAAGTTCTATACTTGAAGAATTGGATATGCAGTTAAAAAAGTTGAGGAGTGAAAATAAACTTCTTGAGGCGCAGCGGTTAGAGAGCCGCACCAGATATGACATAGAGATGCTGAGGGAGATAGGCTACTGCAATGGTATAGAAAATTATTCCAGGCACTTGAGCGGGAGGCTCCCTGGTTCAAGACCATATTGTTTGTTAGACTATTTTCCGGAAAAATTCCTTACAATTATAGATGAATCCCACGTTACTGTCCCGCAGGTCAGGGGTATGTATAACGGAGACAGGGCAAGGAAAGAGGTCCTGGTGGAATATGGTTTCAGGCTCCCTTCATGCCTTGATAACAGGCCCCTCAGATTTGATGAGTTTGAGAACCTCGTCCAGGAGGTGCTCTTCGTCTCTGCCACACCGGATGAGGATGAGATAAGAAAAAGCGGCGGGATAGTAGTGGAGCAGATTATCAGGCCTACGGGATTGGTGGACCCTGAGATAATCGTCAAACCTACCAAGGGTCAGATAGATGACCTCATAAGTCAGATAAGGCTGCGTGCAGAAAGAGGAGAGAGAGTTCTCGTTACCACATTGACCAAGAGGATGGCAGAAGACCTTGCAGCTTATCTGGAGGAGATGGGCCTTAAAGTAAAATATCTGCACTCAGAGATAGACGTTATAGAGAGAGTGCGCATATTAAGAGATTTGAGATTGAAGGAGTTTGATTGTCTTGTAGGGATAAATCTCCTGAGGGAGGGGCTTGACCTGCCTGAGGTATCTTTAGTCGCGGTCCTGGATGCGGATAAGGAGGGATTTTTGAGGTCCCAGACCTCACTGATTCAGGTAGCAGGCAGGGCAGCGAGGAATATAAATGGCAGTGTCATCATGTATGCTGATACCATTACAGGCTCTATGAAGAATGCGATAGATGAGACTAACAGGCGAAGGCAGATTCAGTTAGAATATAATAATAAGCACCACATTACTCCAAAATCCATAGAGAAGGCTGTCCATGAATGGATTGAGACGGGGGAGGAGGCACGTCAATTAGTTGTCTCGGTTACGAGAGAAACACCGGAGGAATATGAGGTGAATACTGTCATATCTGAGTTAGAAAGGGAGATGGAATTGGCTGCGAGGAATCTACAATTTGAAGAGGCAGCAGTGCTCCGTGACAGGATTAAGGAGTTTAGGAATAAAAAGCATAATGATAATTGGCAGTAAAGTCTATTATTATGATACAGTAACTTCTACGAATGACATTGCCCATCAAATGGCTCGTGAAGGTGCAAGTGATGGGACTGTTATATTTGCTGAGCAACAGTCAAACGGCAGGGGCAGGAGGGGCAGGCGATGGGTATGCCCTAAAGGCGATGGGATATTGGCTTCTATCATATTACGCCCTGATATCCCTTTCTTAGATGCACATGAGTGGACTATTATGGCAGGGGTGGGTGTGGCAAAGGCGATAAGAGATACCTTTGGATTAACCGCCATGATAAAGTGGCCTAATGATATATTGATGAATGGTAAAAAGGTCTGCGGCATCCTGACAGAAGTGAGCGGGCAGGGTATGGAAAAGGTAGAATATCTTATCATAGGAATAGGTATAAACATAAATTCTGATATAGCATCTTTACCTGAAGGTGCTACTTCAATAAAGGTTGAATTGGGTCCCGAAGCAGCGGCAGATGTTGACAGGATGGGGTTCACAAAAGAGTTATTAAAAACATTGGATAAAGAATATGCCGAGTTTACTTGCAATAAATATAGGGAACACGAATATCTCAATAGGTTTATTCAAAGATGATATCCTCATCCTGAAGCATAGGATACCTACAGAGGACAAGAGATATGGGGATTCCATAAAGGATATTGTCAAAGAATCTCCGGATGGTATTATCTTGGCCAGTGTTGTCCCAACTATAACAGGGGAACTTAAAAAAATATTGAAGGGCCTCTTTAATCTGCCTGTCTTAGTGGTGGGTGAAGATAGAGTCCCAGGGGTAAAAAATCTATATGAGACTCCATCTCAGACAGGTATAGATAGGCTAATAAATGCTGCAGCTGCTATCTACTTGTATGGCTATCCGGTAATCATAATAGATTTTGGCACGGCTATAACCGTAGATATAATTTCAGAGAAGGGTGAGTTCTCAGGGGGTGTGATTTTGGCAGGGATTAATATATCACTTAATGCATTGTCTTCTGCAACAGCACTCCTGCCGCCTGTCCCGGATATTACCCTACCAAAGGATTTGATAGGGACTAACACGATAGATTGCATGAAGAGCGGGATATTTTATGGGGTTAGTTCAATGATTGACGGACTTGTCCATAAGATTAGGACCCGATTCGGCTCCAGGGTTCGGACCATTGCTACAGGAGGAGATGCAGAGATTATCTGTCCCTATTGCAAGACTATTGATAAGGTGGATAAAGATTTAACCCTGCATGGATTGAGAATAATATTCTATAATATTGGAATATATAGAGAAAATAAACAAAAATAACATTAAATATTATAAAATCTCTTAAAAACACGGTAAAATTAGCATTTTTGGATTAAAATGGGACTTGATTTTTAAGAGAGGTTTGATATAATGTATTTTTAGCACTCACAAACCAAGAGTGCTAATATTAGGGAAGGGAGGTGAATGGAATTTATGGCTATTCAGCCCATAGGAGACAGGGTGCTCATTAAGGCGATGGAGGCTGAGGAGAAGACAAAGGGAGGCATTGTCCTGCCTGATACAGCCAAGGAAAAGCCGCAAGAAGGTAAGGTAATCGCAGTTGGCAAAGGCAAGTTAATGGAGGATGGCAGCATAAAACCCCTTGAGGTAAAGGTAGGCGATAAAATACTCTACGGTAAATTCTCCGGGACAGAGGTTGCCTATAAAGATGAGGAATACCTGATTGTGAGAGAGGATGATATTCTGGCGATAATTAAATAGGGAGGTTAAGGTAAAGATATGGCAAAGCAATTACTGTACAGTGAAGAGGCCAGGCGTGCCATCTTGAACGGCGTAGATAAATTAGCAAACGCCGTAAAAGTCACACTTGGTCCTAAAGGGAGAAATGTAGTACTTGACAAGAAGTTCGGGTCTCCCACGATTACAAAAGACGGTGTTACCGTGGCAAAGGAGATAGAACTTGAGGACCCGTATGAGAATATGGGAGCAGAGATGGTTAAAGAGGTGGCGTCTAAAACCTCAGATGCAGCAGGTGACGGGACGACTACGGCTACCATACTTGCTCAATCAATTTTTAGAGAAGGTTCCAAGAACGTAACGGCAGGCGCCAACCCTATGGCACTCAAAAGGGGCATAGAAAAGGCTGTGGCAGAGGTTATAGAGCAGCTTAAGAAGTTATCCAGACCTATTAAAGACAAAAAAGAGATAGCAGAGGTTGCTACTATCGCTGCCAATAGTGATACGGCGATAGGTAACCTCATCGCAGAAGCGATGGAGAAGGTTGGTAAGGACGGGGTCATTACGGTGGAAGAGGCAAAGTCTATGCAGACCAGCTTAGACGTTGTTGAAGGTATGCAGTTTGACCAGGGTTATCTCTCCCCTTATTTTGTAACTGATGCCGAGAGAATGGAAGCGGTCCTGGAGGACCCCTATATCCTGATTCACGAGAAGAAAATCTCAGCGATGAAGGATATGATACCGCTCTTAGAGAAAATAGCCAAGACCGGTAAGCCTCTATTGATATTAGCTGAGGATGTAGAAGGCGAAGCACTGGCTACATTGGTTGTTAATAAGTTAAGAGGTACACTCGCAGCCTGCGCTGTTAAGGCACCTGGTTATGGTGACAGACGCAAGGCAATGCTTGATGATATAGCCATTCTTACAAGGGGTAAGGCTCTATCCGAGGACCTTGGAATAAAGTTAGAGAATATAACATTAGATGATTTGGGACGGGCAAAGAGGGTTACTGTAGATAAGGAAGATACTACAATAATAGAGGGTGCAGGCAAAACCTCAGATATAAATGGCAGGATTGCCCAGATAAAGAAACAGATAGAAGATTCTGATTCTGATTATGACAAAGAGAAACTCCAGGAGCGCCTTGCAAAACTCGCCGGTGGAGTGGCGGTAATCAATGTCGGTGCCGCAACTGAAACCGAGATGAAGGAGAAGAAGGCACGCGTTGAGGATGCACTCCATGCTACACGTGCTGCCGTAGAAGAGGGCATAGTTCCGGGCGGCGGAGTAGCATTCTTAAGAGCCATATCTGCCCTGGAGAAGTTAGGACTCAAAGGGGATGAGTCGGTCGGGGTAGATATAATAAAGCGGGCATTAGAAGAGCCTATAAGGCAGATAGCCAATAACGCAGGGCTTGAAGGTTCTGTAGTTGTCCAGCGAGTCAAGACTGAGAAGACCAATACAGGATATGATGTAAATCAGAATGCCTATGTTGATATGACTCAGGCAGGTGTTATAGACCCGACGAAAGTAGCAAGAACTGCGCTTCAGAATGCAAGCAGTATCGCAGGGCTGCTTCTTACCACAGAAGCCCTGATAACTGACATACCTGAGAAGGAGAAGACACCTCCTATGCCCCCACATGGCGGCGGCGGATACGGTGGAGGCGGATACGGCGGCGGAGGAGAAATGTATTAAAATCCCGGGTGAAGTAGGACGGGCGTCCCGCCTGTCAGGGAATGGTATATGGGGGGCCGAATTTATCGGTCCCCCTTTATTATTTGAACGAAAAAATAATTGACATTCTATCAATTCTGTTATATATTTAAATAAACTTGGAGAGGAGATTATGATAAAGGTTACCATCTGGAATGAATTCAGGCATGAAAGGAAGGAAAAAAGAATCGCTGATGTATATCCGAAAGGCATGCATCAAAAGTTGCTCGAGGAATTTAAGACACAGTCTGATTTTGAAGTCCGGACTGCAACATTAGACGAGCCAGAGCACGGCTTATCACAGGAGGTTCTGGATAATACCGATGTCCTTACATGGTGGGGACATGTGGCACATAACGAGGTTGAAGATAGAATTGTGGATAGGGTTCAAAAAAGGGTTCTGGAAGGTATGGGTCTTATAGTTCTGCACTCTGGCCATTATTCAAAAATCTTTAAGAAGCTTATGGGGACCACCTGCAATCTTATCTGGAGAGAAGCAGATGAGAAAGAGCGTCTCTGGGTGGTAGAGCCTTTTCATCCGATTACGCAGGGGATTGGCACATACATAGAATTGCCTCAGGAAGAGATGTATGGGGAAAGGTTTGATATTCCTGAACCGGATAAAGTAATATTTATCAGCTGGTTTGAAGGCGGAGAGGTTTTCAGAAGCGGGGTAACATGGACGCGCGGATTTGGCAAAATCTTTTACTTCCGTCCAGGACACGAAAGTTATCCCACTTTTTGCAATGAACAGATTGTCAAGGTCTTATGCAATGCCATCCGCTGGGCTAAATTTAGCGGGAACACATCTGTATCCAAAGAACCCCTTAACGCCAAACCGCTTGAAAAGTTAAGTAAATAATTTAAAGGATGCTATATGAAAAAATCAGAAGAAAAATTAAATAAAAATTGACTGCTTGTAATCAATTTGCTATAATACACACAGTTATGAACCAAGCTTAACTAAATTTGAACCAGGTTATAAAATAAGGAGGAAACCATGAAAGAGATGTGCGCTATTTGTGGCGGAGATAAGAAAGCAGGAACTTCTACATTTACAGTAGACTATGGGGTTGGAATTTTGGTAGCACGTAATGTTCCTGCAAAAGTATGTCAGCAGTGTGGCGAATCGTGGGTAAACGACGTTATGGCAAAGAAATTGGAGGATAAAACAAAAGAAGCGAAGACTAGTCGTAGGCAGTTAGAAGTAATAGATTTAAAGAAAGCCGCTTAAAAAAGAGCCAAGGGCAAGATGTTTACCCCCCAAAAATTCCTTGACAAAACCACTATATTATGTTAAGTTACATAATGTAAACTTACATAATATGACCTTACCCCCCCCTGCCACAAGAAAGGCATAAAAAGAGGTAACAGATGAAGAATCCATTTATATTTGGTGACGTAGTCAAAGGAGAATATTTTACTAATAGAGAAGAGGAGATAAAAGAATTAACATTAGACCTCTTAAGCGGGCAAAACATACTGCTTTTTTCGCCTCGCAGATACGGAAAGACTTCTTTAATTCTCAAGGTATTAGATAACTTAAAAAAAGAAGATGTAATCCCTGTATATGTAGATCTCTTTCGCATTACATCTGTTCATACTTTTGTAAAAATTTACACTGCGGCTATTACTAAAGCGACTGCCACTAAACTTGAGGAAGCGGTACAATTTTTAAAAACTAATTTTCCTACCATAATTCCTAAGGTGGTCATTAAGACAAGCGAGCCCACAGAATTTGAATTTGACTTTGAAGCTGCCAAAAAGGATATGGATAAAGTCCTCGACGATTTATATGATTTGCCGCAAAAGATAGCCACTAAAAGAAAGCGGCAACTCGTTGTTGTCTTTGATGAATTTCAGGAAATAACGGCATTAAATCTGCCTATTGAACGCTCCTTACGCGCTAAGATACAACACCATGATAAAGTTTCTTACTGTTTTATGGGCTCAAAGCGGCACCTTTTAGATGAATTATTTTTAGATAAGAATAAGCCGCTTTATCGCATTGCCAAATCCGTGCCATTAGGGAAAATCCCTGCAGAAAAATTTAAAACCTTTATTCATTCAAGATTTAAGTCAGTAGATATGGGTATAGAAGGAGGCTTGATTGAGCAGATCTTAAAACTTACCGCCTGTCATCCCTATTATACCCAGCAGCTCTGTCACGAAATATTTAATATCTGTTTTTCTAAAAAGGAAACATCTACAATAACTCTTAAGGACATAGAGGTATCTAAGGATAGATGTATCTCGGCGCAATCCTACGCGTATTCTACAGTATGGGATGGGCTTGCTGGAAAGCAAAAAGATTTAATCCTGGCTTTAGCCCTTAATCCAGAAGCAAATATATATTCTCAGGAGTTTCTAACTGACCACGAGTTAGGTGCACCTGCTACAGTCCAAACAGCAGTAAAGGCTTTAGAGAAAAAGGGCCTTTTGGACCGTCAAAATGGCAACCATTCTATCTCAGACATTTTCTTTGTGGAGTGGATAAAGAAAAAAATTGCCTGATTAGAATATCCTGCAGTCTGGGTATATCTGGATAAGAGTTTCCAATCCAATGATTTGGGAAAATGGATGGGAGTGTAATACCTTTAAAATTGCTTGACACTTCACTAAACCTATGATAGACTTGTTATGGGGGTGACAGAAATGCAATACCAACAACTATTTACTCGTATCGCTGTAGACCAAAACATCCAGCATGGTAAACCATGTATCAAGGGTACTCGTATCCCAGTTTATGTAATACTAGAATCGCTTGCATCAGGTATGTCACACGATGAAATTAAGCGAGAATATGGACCACTAAGCGATGATGATATCCAATCTTGTCTTTACTATGCTGCTTTCTTAGCAGATGAACAAGAGGTATCTGCATCAGCGAGCATATAAATGAAATTTCTTCTCGATGCAGACGTCCCTCGCAGTATCGGTGCCATGCTTATATCACAAGGACACGATGCAATTGACATTCGTGATATTAAGCCACCAGGCACCAGTGATACTCAAATATACCATCTGATTAAAGAACAAGGTAGAATTCTTATCACTCGTGATTTGGATTTTAGTAATATCCTCCTATATCCACCCCATTCAAATTCAGGTATCATTGTTCTACGAACACACCTTCTTTCTATTTCTGAAATGGTAAAAATTGTTGAAGACATAGTCACACGATTCTCTTTATCTGAACTTATTGGTTCACTACTTGTTGCCCGTAAAGGTTACTATCGACTCAGAAAACCATTCCCCCGCTGCACGGGTCTGGGATAATCCTGTGGAGCTTTACAGACTGAAAGTTTAAAAAGGAAATTATATGAAAAAATCAGATTTATTAGAACAGAGAATTTTTAAAAATATAAAGGGAATCCCTGCAATAGATGTTCATACGCACATTGATTTATCA
Source organism: uncultured Planctomycetia bacterium (assembly GCA_964449965.1). Taxonomy (GTDB): domain Bacteria; phylum Omnitrophota; class Gorgyraeia; order CAYVEO01; family CAYVEO01; genus CAYVEO01. Next base: position 3,447 of record CAYVEO010000060.1, on the reverse strand, counting down.
CATCTGTGTGCCAGAGGTTTACATGATATAATTTTATACCACATGGCAGTATCAGATCTCTACTCAGCAGGTATGCAGGATGGTTCAAGATTACCGGAAGAACCAACAGAAGAAGAGGCTTATTACAGAATTAAGCAGGCTTTACCTTATCTGAAATACACGAAGAATACAAGTTCATCATGGGGCATCAGGATGATACTTTCAGACCTGTATGGTTTTGACGAAGATGTTACTGCTGAAAATTGGAGAAAACTCGATTCATTGATAAAGAAATATTCAACAAAACCCGGCAGGGCTGATTATATTGCTAAAAAATCATCTGTCCGAAAAATTTCAACTGAACTATGGCGCAGTCACGGCAGACAGAATGACATGTTTTATTACAGTTTAGAATGGGCTTTTTTCACGAGAACTCAATGGGGACAATTTGATACTGCATTATTGGAATTGGAATATGCATGGCAGCAAGATGTGCCTGGGGCTCCTTTACCTGTTAATATTGATAGAGCCAGAATAAAAATCAAGAGAAGAATTAAAACGCTTGATGATATTGAAAAAGCCATTGAACACTATTGCGATAAGATACCCTATGGTAAGGTTGTGAGTACAGCTCAGCACATTTCTACAGACATACGTTATCGTCTGGTTACAGATGACGAAATGGCAAGAGCACTTGCAAAGCGAAATACTGCTGGTATTAAAGAAAGAGATATTTATGCCAATTATATTTTAGGGAAATTTCTTTCAAAGCTGGAAAAACATTGCCACGAAATAATATACCAGTTCTCAATAGGCGCCGAGCCGCTGCCGTTTGAAACTCAGAGTAAACTTACTCCCGAAACAATTTCAGGTCTTGCCGAGATTTTATCCCGGCATCCAGGACTTAAATTTCAGGTATTCCTGTCAAGTGAACATCAAAACCAGGCAATGTGTACGCTTGCTCGTGAACTTCCAAATTTATCTCTTGCTGGATACTGGTGGCATAATTTCTTCCCCGGAATAATACGAAAGATAATGAGAGATAGAATTGATATGCTCCCGGCAAATAAACAAATTGGATTTTTTTCAGATGCTTACTGCATGGAATGGATGTATGCAAAATCAATGATTGTTAGGAAACAACTTGCATCAGTGCTTGCAGAAAAGATTTGTCAGGGACAGTTCAGTGAAAACATCGCGTTGGAAATTGCCGGGGAAATCATGTCTGTGTAATTTCCTTGACAAAACCACTATATTATGTTAAGTTACATAATGTAAACTTACATAATATGACCTTACCCCCCCCTGCCACAAGAAAGGCATAAAAAGAGGTAACAGATGAAGAATCCATTTATATTTGGTGACGTAGTCAAAGGAGAATATTTTACTAATAGAGAAGAGGAGATAAAAGAATTAACATTAGACCTCTTAAGCGGGCAAAACATACTGCTTTTTTCGCCTCGCAGATACGGAAAGACTTCTTTAATTCTCAAGGTATTAGATAACTTAAAAAAAGAAGATGTAATCCCTGTATATGTAGATCTCTTTCGCATTACATCTGTTCATACTTTTGTAAAAATTTACACTGCGGCTATTACTAAAGCGACTGCCACTAAACTTGAGGAAGCGGTACAATTTTTAAAAACTAATTTTCCTACCATAATTCCTAAGGTGGTCATTAAGACAAGCGAGCCCACAGAATTTGAATTTGACTTTGAAGCTGCCAAAAAGGATATGGATAAAGTCCTCGACGATTTATATGATTTGCCGCAAAAGATAGCCACTAAAAGAAAGCGGCAACTCGTTGTTGTCTTTGATGAATTTCAGGAAATAACGGCATTAAATCTGCCTATTGAACGCTCCTTACGCGCTAAGATACAACACCATGATAAAGTTTCTTACTGTTTTATGGGCTCAAAGCGGCACCTTTTAGATGAATTATTTTTAGATAAGAATAAGCCGCTTTATCGCATTGCCAAATCCGTGCCATTAGGGAAAATCCCTGCAGAAAAATTTAAAACCTTTATTCATTCAAGATTTAAGTCAGTAGATATGGGTATAGAAGGAGGCTTGATTGAGCAGATCTTAAAACTTACCGCCTGTCATCCCTATTATACCCAGCAGCTCTGTCACGAAATATTTAATATCTGTTTTTCTAAAAAGGAAACATCTACAATAACTCTTAAGGACATAGAGGTATCTAAGGATAGATGTATCTCGGCGCAATCCTACGCGTATTCTACAGTATGGGATGGGCTTGCTGGAAAGCAAAAAGATTTAATCCTGGCTTTAGCCCTTAATCCAGAAGCAAATATATATTCTCAGGAGTTTCTAACTGACCACGAGTTAGGTGCACCTGCTACAGTCCAAACAGCAGTAAAGGCTTTAGAGAAAAAGGGCCTTTTGGACCGTCAAAATGGCAACCATTCTATCTCAGACATTTTCTTTGTGGAGTGGATAAAGAAAAAAATTGCCTGATTAGAATATCCTGCAGTCTGGGTATATCTGGATAAGAGTTTCCAATCCAATGATTTGGGAAAATGGATGGGAGTGTAATACCTTTAAAATTGCTTGACACTTCACTAAACCTATGATAGACTTGTTATGGGGGTGACAGAAATGCAATACCAACAACTATTTACTCGTATCGCTGTAGACCAAAACATCCAGCATGGTAAACCATGTATCAAGGGTACTCGTATCCCAGTTTATGTAATACTAGAATCGCTTGCATCAGGTATGTCACACGATGAAATTAAGCGAGAATATGGACCACTAAGCGATGATGATATCCAATCTTGTCTTTACTATGCTGCTTTCTTAGCAGATGAACAAGAGGTATCTGCATCAGCGAGCATATAAATGAAATTTCTTCTCGATGCAGACGTCCCTCGCAGTATCGGTGCCATGCTTATATCACAAGGACACGATGCAATTGACATTCGTGATATTAAGCCACCAGGCACCAGTGATACTCAAATATACCATCTGATTAAAGAACAAGGTAGAATTCTTATCACTCGTGATTTGGATTTTAGTAATATCCTCCTATATCCACCCCATTCAAATTCAGGTATCATTGTTCTACGAACACACCTTCTTTCTATTTCTGAAATGGTAAAAATTGTTGAAGACATAGTCACACGATTCTCTTTATCTGAACTTATTGGTTCACTACTTGTTGCCCGTAAAGGTTACTATCGACTCAGAAAACCATTCCCCCGCTGCACGGGTCTGGGATAATCCTGTGGAGCTTTACAGACTGAAAGTTTAAAAAGGAAATTATATGAAAAAATCAGATTTATTAGAACAGAGAATTTTTAAAAATATAAAGGGAATCCCTGCAATAGATGTTCATACGCACATTGATTTATCACATCTGTGTGCCAGAGGTTTACATGATATAATTTTATACCACATGGCAGTATCAGATCTCTACTCAGCAGGTATGCAGGATGGTTCAAGGTT
>CAYVEO010000059.1:0-13829 GCA_964449965.1 uncultured Planctomycetia bacterium | reverse complement strand
GGATAAGGCTTGCCGAACCCATGGTAATCGTAAAACACGACGGCAGCATAGAACGCGGCAAGGCGACAAAGATATTGAAGTACCAGGGTCTGAAAAAGATTGAATCGGAGAGCGCAGAGGCAGGAGATATCATATCTATCGCAGGCGTTGATGATATGAAGGTCGGGGAGACGCTCGCCTCGCCTGATAATCCGCACCCCCTGCCGACGCTTAAAATAGACGAGCCGACAATGTCAATGACTTTTTCCCATAATACGAGCCCCCTTGCGGGGAAAGACGGCGGCAGGTTTCTCACCTCGCGCCATATCAGGGAGAGGCTGGAGCACGAGGCGATGATTAACATGGGCATAAAAATAGAAGAGGTGGACGGCGGTGAGCGGTTTAAGGTCTCAGGGAGAGGCGAGCTTCACCTCTCTATCCTTATAGAGACGATGCGCCGTGAGGGATATGAGGTTGAAGTTTCAAGACCTCAGGTTATTCTGAAAGAGATGGGCGGGGACATACTTGAGCCTTTTGAAGAGGTTATAATAGAGATTGACCCTATATACCAGGGGGCCATTATGCAGACCCTCGGCAGCCGCCGCGCAGAGACCAAGAACATGAATATGAGCGTTGTCGGTACGCTGCGCATGGAGTTCATAATCGCCTCAAGGGCACTCTTCGGGTTTCGCAGCGAGTTTATGACAATGACCCGCGGGACAGGGGTTATGTACCAGAACTTTTTTGAATATCAGAAGTTCAAAGGCGAACTGCCTAAACGTCAGAGCGGCGTCCTGATATCCCAGGGTGACGGGAAGGCGGTATCTTACGCAATATCAGGGTTACAGGAAAGAGGGGAATTATTTATACATCCGGGGGACCCGCTTTATGAGGGCGTGATAGTCGGGGTCAACAATAAGGGACGAGACCTTGTCGTAAACGCAAACCGCGAAAAGAAGATGACTAATATGCGTTCCTCTACCTCTGATATAGCGATTCAGATCACGCCTCCGCGCGAGATGACGCTTGAATTTGCCCTGGAATTTATCGAAAACGACGAGCTTGTTGAAGTAACTCCAAAAAGCATACGATTGAGAAAGCGTTACCTTACGGAAAATGATAGAAGGCGGGCATCGCGAAAATCATCTTCCGTTGTATAATTGAGGATTTTAACACATGACTCAGCAGTTGAATTCAACTTTTTACGGTCTCGGGATCGCACCGCAAATCCTTGAGGCGCTGGATCGTCTGAAGTTTACGGTCCCGACGCCGATCCAGCATAAGGCGATACCCATAGCAGTTGAACGCAAGGATATCATCGGGGTTGCGCAAACAGGCACTGGCAAGACACTTGCGTTTGCCATACCCATCATTCAGCAGCTTGCTCAAGGTAAAGGACGCTGTCTTGTCCTTGTCCCCACGCGGGAACTTGCTGTTCAGGTAGATGAGGCATTTCATAAGATAGCGACTATCTTTGGTATAAAGACGGCTGTTATTATAGGCGGAGTTTCTATGCATCTTCAACTGCAGGCGCTCAAGCGGAATCCCAGGGTTTTGATAGCGACGCCGGGCCGGCTTGTGGACCACATCAATCAGCGGACCATCTCTCTTGCCGATATCGTTGTCCTGGTACTTGATGAGGCAGACCGGATGCTTGACATGGGTTTCCTGCCGCAAATAGAACAGATCCTTCCTTTTATTCCAAGAAACAGACAGACAATGCTCTTTTCGGCTACAATACCCACAGAGGTCATAAAGATGGCTGCCGCGCACATGAAGCTTCCCGTCCATGTAGAGATAGCGCCGTCAGGCACTGCAGCAGAGCATCTTATACAGGAATTATTCATAGTAAAAAAAGAAGCTAAAAGAGGGCTTCTTGGCAAGCTCCTTACCCAGTACCACGGGACAGTCCTCCTCTTTACCCGGACGAAGATCGGCGCACATAAAGTCGTTCAGTTCATAAGGGGAACAGGGCATAGCGCGGCTGAGATCCACTCGGACCGGTCGCTCGGGCAGCGCAGGGAAGCGCTTGAAGGTTTCAAATCCGGTAGATACAGAATACTCGTCGCAACCGATATCGCGGCGCGGGGTATAGACGTTGCAGGCATAGAACTGGTTATTAACTACGATCTGCCCGAAGATGCGGAAAATTATGTGCATCGGATAGGCCGCACAGCGCGTGCAGGGCATGAGGGTCGCGCCATATCTTTAGCTACACCTGAGCAGGGCACCGATGTCCGCAATATAGAAAAGATTATCATGACAGCGTTACCTGTTTCCAAACATTCCGAATTTCCACGCGACATCTTCACTTATCATCCTCAGGAGCCTGCCGGGCGTCAACGCAGAAGAAGCCCCGGGCACAAACAAAAACAATGGCATCGTTAGTTCAGAATTTATCGTATGGACAGGTTTGATACTTTAATAATAGGCGGCGGGGCAGCCGGCATAACAGCAGCAATCAGCGCCGGACGCAAAGGCGCATCCGTTGTCCTCTGCGAAAAAATGCCGCAATTGGGTAAAAAGATACTCACCTCTGGCAATGGCAGGTGCAATCTCTTAAACGAAAAATTGGATAGTTACTGCTATAATCCCGCTGCCCGGGATTTTGTGAAACCGGTTTTCGCCGCATTCGGAAAATCCGATATAGCTAATTTTTTTAAGGAATTGGGCCTTGAGGTCTATTCGGAAAACAACCGCATTTTCCCTGTCACAAAACAATCCTCGTCAGTCCTGAAGGTACTCGAGATGGAACTGAAGAAATTACGCATTGAAATAGAATTAAATTTCGAAGCAGTTGATATTTCCTGTTCAGAAAAAGGTTTCACCGTCCAATCAAAATCAGGCAGGACGATAGAATCCGGCAATTTAATAATCGCATGCGGCGGCAAGACGTATCCGGCGCTCGGCTCTGACGGATCTTCTTACGGATTCGCAAAGCGGTTTGGCCACTGCATAATAGAACCTGTGCCCAGCGCGGTGCCGTTAGTTGCAAAGGACAGGATTTGCCATCTCCTGCAGGGTCAAAAGATATCCGCAGCGGCGCTGAGCATAATAGACGGCAATGTTACCAATGAGGCAGCGGGAGAAATTCTATTTACAAAATACGGTTTGTCCGGAACAGCCATCCTTGACGTCAGCCGTGATATATCGGTCGCGATAAACAGGGAAAAGAAGAAAGATGTTGCCGTCTCAATAGATATGGTCCCTTTTATGGATAGAGAAAAGTTAAAATCAGAGTTGGAAAAAAGAACTGAGAAGGGCATTGATGCAGAAGATATTCTAACAGGTATATTGCCTAATAAATTCGGGACAGCATTAAAAGATTTGTTTAGCGTCTGCGACTGTAATGCTATCGCCGGAGCATTAAAAGACAGGCGCTTTAAAATCACAGGGACGAGAGGATGGAATGAGGCAGAGTTCACCGCCGGCGGAATAGATGTGAGCGAAGTGAAGAAGGAGACGCTGGAGTCAAAATTAAAAGAAGGACTTTATTTTGCTGGTGAGAGCTTAGATGTAGACGGTAAGAGAGGCGGCTATAATCTGGCGTGGGCATGGGCGTCAGGTTTTATAGCAGGGCTTAGTGGATGACGACAATTAAAAACTATTCTTTACCCGTTTCTTTCTTAACTTTTGCTTTAACAAATTCTATAATACCTGGCAGGATAGAGAGAAATACAACGATGGCTATAACAAGATGGATGTGCTTGTTTATGTTTGGAATGACAGAGCCGAGGAAATAACCGCCCAGAATCGTGCTGAAGACCCACAGGACCCCGCCGAAGACGTTGTATGTTACGAATTTCCGATAATTCATCAATGCCGCACCTGCAACTGCCGGGGCAAAGGTCCTGACAATCGGAACGAAGCGGGCAATCACAATTGTTTTAGCCCCGTACTTTTCGTAAAACTCATGCGCCCGTTCAAGGTGCCGGCGTTTGAATAGAAAGGAACTCTCACGCTTGAATAATGCCCTGCCTGCCTTGCGGCCAATATAATAGCCAACCTGGTCACCGACTACCGCACAGATAGAGAGCAGGATTAAAAGCGAGGCAAGATGAAGATGCCCCCCTGCCGCAAATATTCCCGCCGAGACTAATAGGGAATCACCCGGTAGGAAGAAACCAACGAACAAACCGGTCTCTACAAAAACAATGGTGCACAGCATAACCATCCCACCCCACTGGATGAGCCCCTGAACATCGTATATAAACTTAACCGCTTCTTTTATAGATTCTATCATTTTAACCCCTTTTTTATCCTAAAAATCTGGTCGGGGCGGGCAGATTTGAACCGCCGACCTTCCGCCTGAGGCGGACGCTCTGAACCAATTCTTGGTCGGGGAGGCGGGATTTGAACCCGCGGCCTCAACGTCCCGAACGTTGCGCGCTAGCCAAGCTGCGCTACTCCCCGATAATTCCTTCCTATGCTACATGTCCTTCTACAAGTATATCTTCACCAAACCGCTTCAACCTCACATCCCTTAGTCTTATAGCCTTGCTCATCTTTGCTATGCCCTCACCCTCTACAGGCGTAATGGCATCTCTGCCGCCTATAATGCTCGGTGATATGAAGAAGAGGCATTTATCAACTAAACCTTCGTTTAAGGCTGATGCAGCAAGTTCTCCGCCGCCTTCAATCATGATGCTGGTAATCCCGAACTCTTTTGCCAATCTCTTCATCAATGCCCTTAAAGCAACCCTGCCAGATTTTCCCTTGACTGTTAAAACCATGACCCCTTTCTTCTCAAATGCCTCTGCCTTTCTCTTAGGTGAGTCTGTTACCGCAGCTATAATGACAGGGGAATGATTACAGAAAACTTTCATCTGAGATGGCAATCTTAATTTACTGTCCACAATAATCCTTGCAGGCTGTCTATGCGGCTCTTTACCATTGCGGCAGGTTAAAAGCGGATTATCTCTCAGGACTGTATTCGCCCCTACCATGACGGCATCCACTTCCGAGCGCAATTTATGCACGTAGTTCCTCGCAGGTTCTCCTGTGACCCATTTAGAATCGCCTGAGATAGTCGCTATCTTTCCGTCAAGCGTTTCTGCCATCTTAAGGCTCACAAATGGAAGCCCTTTAGTTATATATTTTTTAAACGGCTCTATTATTCTATTTGCTTCTTCTTCTAATACCCCGACCGTAACCTTTATGCCTGATTTTTGTAATCGCTTAATACCCTTCCCGTTATTCAAGGGATTCGGGTCAAGGCATGCGACTATGACTTCATCTATACCTGATTTTATAATAGCATCTGTGCATGGCGGGGTTTTACCAAAATGGCAGCATGGCTCAAGAGTAACATATAACCTCGCACCTCGTGCCGCATCTTGCGTCTGACGAAAAGCAAATACCTCAGCATGCGGACCTCCTGATTTCTTATGATAACCTCTGCCTAATATCCTGTTACCCTTAACAATAACTGCACCTACAGGAGGGTTAGGGCTGGTCATCCCTATGCCTTTCCTTGCCAGTCTTAAAGCCAATTTCATGAATTTCTCATTGACATTCATGATATGAATCCTGCTCTTTTTAAAGAATCCTCTGTTATCCCTTCCTGTTTAATATCCATCCCTGACAAAGCCTTATAGACATACTTCCCTAATATGTCTAATTCCACATTGATTAGAGAACCGGGCCTTTTAGAACCCAAGTTTGTCATATTTAATGTATATGGTATAAGATATACCTTCAAGATATTATCCTTTACTTCTCCTATGGTGAGGCTTACCCCGTCTAATGCTATAGAACCCTTATGGACAACGAACTTCAGCATATCCTCTGGTAAACTTATATCTATATATCCTCTGCCTGCACCTGAAACTTTGCATAACCCGTCTATATGACCGGTAACAAAATGTCCGCCCATGCGTGAGTCAGGTCTTAAAGCCCTCTCTAAATTTACCGTATCAGAGTTCATCAGGAATTTGAGATTGGTTTTATCAAGTGTCTCTTTGACAACATCCACAGTAAAATACCCATCGCCTGTATGCGTGACTGTAAGACACACCCCATTGACTGCTATACTGTCACCCTTATTTAAATCACCGGGTATCTTCTCTGCCGAGACGCCGAGACTCATTATGTCAGAGCGTGTGGCTTTTGATGCAACTTTTCCTATCTCTTCTATAATGCCTGTAAACACTATTTTTTATCAATCTCTCCCTTTATAGAGTCCAGCACTCCATTTACAAATTTGCCGGATTCCATATCACCGTATTTCTTGGCTATATCAACTGCTTCATTAATTGATACTTTAGGCGGGATATCGTCCCTGAACAAGAGTTCGTAGGCAGCCACTCTAATTATATTCCTGTCAACCTTAGCCATCCTGCTTATCTCCCAATTATCAGTGTGCCTGGCTATTACTTCGTCTATCTTCTTTAGATTCTCCATCGTGCCTGAGACAAGCCCTGCAGCAAATTCCTTCACGTCCTCTTCTGCCTTATGGTCTGACCAGAATGTGTCCAGGGAATCTGGACAATCGTCCTTTGTCATCTCTATCTGATAGAGTGCCTTTAAAGCAAACTCTCTTGCCCTTGTCCTTTTTCTCATATTATTTTGTCAATACTTCAAAAAGATTTGCCATCTCAATCGCACTCAGCGCCGCAGATTCACCCCTGTTTCCCTGCTTGGTCCCTGAGCGCTCTATAGCCTGTTCCAGCGTGTCCGACGTTATTATTCCAAATATAGTCGGGACGCCTGTTTCCATAGAGATATTAGCAATACCCTTTGCAACCTCATTGGCAATATATTCAAAATGCGGCGTTCCCCCTCTTATTACCACGCCCAGACATATCACTGCATTGAACTTCTTGTCTTTTGCCATCTTCTTGGCTGCATAAGGTATCTCAAAAGAACCGGGGACCCATGCCACCTCTATATCATTCTCACCTGCACCATGTCTTTTAAGCGTATCTATTGCCCCATCTAAAAGATTTTGCGTGAGAAAACTATTAAATCTTGAAACAACTATACCAAACTTCTTACCCTTGGCAATCAAATGCCCTTCTAAAACCTTATACATATATCCTCACCCTCCATTTATTATGTGCCCTAATTTATTTTTCTTTGTCGCAAGATACTTACGATTCAGAGCAGTTGGCTCCAATTCAATAGGGACACGTTCCATCACTTTAAGGCCATATCCTTCCAATCCTACTATCTTCTGAGGATTATTCGTAAGGAGACGGATTTTCTTTACACCTAAATCTACCAGTATCTGCGCCCCTACGCCATAATCCCTGAGGTCTGCTTTGAACCCTAACCGCTCATTAGCCTCTACAGTATCAAGACCCTTATCCTGGAGTGCATACGCCTTCAGTTTGTTTACCAGACCTATCCCGCGTCCTTCCTGCCGCATGTATAATATTACGCCCCCCCCTTCTTTCTTAATAAGCCTCATCGCCTCCCTGAGCTGTCCACCGCAGTCACACCTGGCTGACATAAATACGTCTCCGGTCAAACATTCTGAATGGACCCTTACCAGTGTAGGGTCTTTGATACGGTTCATAATTAATGCTATATGGCATGCCTTGTCTATAATGGATTCATAAACGAATAATTTGAATTTTCCGTATTCAGTAGGAAGTTCCGTAGTAATAATTCTCCTCACTAATTTCTCTGACCTCCTGCGGTATCTTATCAGGTCAGCGATTGAGCATATCCTCAGCCTATGTTTTTTAGCAAATCTTATAAGTTGAGGCAGCCTCGCCATAGTTCCATCATCATTCATTATTTCGCAGATAACGCCTGCAGGGTATAAACCCGCCAATTTCACCAGGTCTATGCATGCCTCTGTATGACCTGCCCTTACCAGTACGCCTCCTTCTTTTGCCCTCAAAGGAAATATATGTCCTGGTTTAGCCAGGTCTTCCGGCTTTGCATTTGAATCTATCAAGGTATGAATAGTCCGCGCCCTGTCATGTGCAGAGATTCCCGTAGTAATGCCTTTCTTTGCATCTACAGATATGGTAAAGGCTGTCCCATGCGGGTCAGTGCTGTCGCTTACCATCGGGGATATTGCCAGTTCATCTAATCTATCCCCTTCCATAGGCATACATATAAGCCCCCTTCCATGTTTCGCCATAAAATTTATATCTTCAGGCTGGACGAAAGACCCTGCCATTATAAGGTCACCTTCATTTTCCCTGTCTTCATCATCTATGACTATAACCATCCTGCCTTTACTAATATCGGCAATAACATCATGTATTGCGTTAAACATAATTACTCCTATTTTATTTGCAAAAAAAATCCCGAAGCATCTACTTCGGGATGGGACAGTTCTTCCCTTACAATTATTCAACTCATCTTCTCCCATCTAGACTGTTACTATCGGCCCTGGAATCCAACCAGGTCTGCCCCCACCGTCCGCCTCAGGTGGACAAAACTGTAGGAGCTCGCGGGCTATTCGTTCATCACGCATTACCGCCGGTAAGGAATTTCACCTTATCCCGAAGATTGATTATATATTAACACACCATTAAATCTTTGTCAAGAACAATCAGATAATAAGTCTTTTCTTCCAGAAAGAGGTAATTTTCTCTGTCTTTTTTACAGCAATTCCTGTATATCCGGCTGGATTGGAAATAATATCCTTCTGAAGGGGTTTTAGTTTACTCAGGTAAGATTTAAGTGCAGGGTCATTCAATACAATTTCCGTAAGGGATTTACCGCTTGCAATGGAGTCCCGTGTCTTCTGCCTCACATATTCATGGGCGTCAGTGTGACCCAATGCAGCCAAAATTATGTACAATGGCTCGGCAACGATTTTATCCTCGTTTAGTTTGAAATTCTTCAACATATTTTTTTTATCAACTTTTAGCCTTGATGAAACATTTATCATCCTTCGGACGCTGGAATCAAATGCCACCAGAAGTTCAGGCAAATACCGCTGAGAGCAGGAATTGGTTAAATCCCTCTGGTGCTCGGAAATCCCGTCCATATAGACAGTGAGCATCCTCGGCATAAATGCCTTCCACATACTCTTGACATTCTCAAAATTTATCGGGTTTCTTTTCTGCGGCATGGTGGAAGAGCCTACCTGCTCTTCTCCAAATGCCTCGCCCACCTCGGCAATCTCTGAACGCTGCAGGTGGCGCATATCATCAGAGAAATTTGCCAATACAGAAAAACTGGAAACTATCGTGTGGATGAAATCTGATAATGGCTCAGGAGGTATTATCTGCGTGGATATTTCAGCAGGCTTCATGCCCAATTCCGAAAGGACATCCTTTTCTAATTTCTCAGGGTCGTTGAAGAATAAAGACGATGCATTATACGCACCTACTGCACCGGAAAATTTACCTGTTAGATTATCCAACGTATCCCTTAGTCTGATAATCCTCTCTCCCCAGCGGTGGACATATAGAGAAACGGCAAAACCAAAGGTTATAGGCTCAGCATGTTGACCGTGGGTCCTGCCAATCTGCAACGTATTTTTTTCTCTAACTGCCAGACTAATCCAGACTCTCTCAAGTTTTAACATATCAGGTATGAGCACATTTTCTGTTGCTTCTTTAAACCGTAAGGAATTGGCAGTATCAACTATGTCGTAAGATGTGGCAGCCAGGTGTACAAATGGCTTAGCCTTGTTGCTAACCTTATTCCTTATTACATTAACTAACGCACGTATGTCATGGTGTATCCTCTTCTCTTCTTCATAGACGTCTCTTGCGATTACAGAATTTGCCGCCTTGATTATCTCACGAGATACGTCCTTAGTGCATATCTTGTATTTAGCCAGGACTTTCACTAAGGCAGATTCCACTCTGACTTTATATCTAATAAACGCCTCTTCTGTCAGATATGGTTTTAAGTCACCAACCGCATACCTGAAATCCGTAGGTGAAAACTCATCCAGTCTATCTTCTTGCCCTGTAGGGATTTTTCTCATCACTCTTCTTTGTCCTCTTCAATTACTACTTCATCAACACCGTCAATATCATTAATGATTTATGTTCAGGGTGGTGAAAAAACCAAGTTCTTATCATTTATCATCTCCTGCTTTATATTCAAAGGTGGCGCTTGAGGCTTTGATAGTTATCCCCTCTTCGATCTCAATCTCCATATCGTCAAGCACCTGATTTTGGGAATTTTGCTCATCTACCGCCCCAACAAATTCTAGAATCCTATCCGCAAGGGTAGACTTGCCATGGTCAATATGGGCAATTATACAGAAATTACGAATAAGTGATTATCTAGAAAAACAAACTCAAAACAAAGACATCCGCATTGGCGGGTATGGGATATAGTTATCCAGAAATGATCTTGCTAATTGTTTAAAATGAGCAAAAAATGCTTTTAATTTGAAATACTTTCATCAATACATGTAATAAAATAAGCGAGACTTACGATTTTACTTGTAGCAATAAGACATAAATAGCTATAGTCAATTCGATGGGTTATTTTATAAGTATCTTTTTCTCTCTTTTTGTATCTTTGTCCAATAAGTTTCAAAATATTATCCAAAATTCCAGAAGGATTATCGTAATTTTCGGTATTGTCGTTTACCAAATCATAACCAGTATTACCTTTTATATATTCTGGTGTTAAGGTGGTACTTTTATCGCCAAAATCAATCTTAATCTATTCGCGAAATTAAATTTATTAAAAAGAATATTTATATCATTTATTAATTTATCTTTTTGACCAATTGAAACCGGATGTAGATCTCTTAAGGCAAATAAAAAATCGTATCCCCCACTCCTTACCATCATTTCAGCGTTATCCATTAGGGCACTAACCACTTTTTCTCCACAACCTACATCGTAAATCAATATATAAAACTCAGGGTTATGAATATTCCCTTTTTCTATAATATTAGTTACTCTATCCCCTCTTAATTTGCAGGTTACAGTTTTTAATTTTGTTGAAGTCAAGTATTCGGTTAATAACTTTTCAACAAATATACGCTCCGTTTGCCCCTCAACAAAGATGCTAATTCTTTTCATTCTTATTTTCTTTATACATTTTACCCGAGAAGAAATCAAAAACATTTAGCCCCATTGTTTCAAATTCCTCAAATTTTTCCTTTGAATTTAAATAATTAAACGAATCTACAATATGTCCTTGCCGTTCTAAAATATTTAAATATCGGACATTTGCCGCATTGATTAAGAATCTGTCATTTGAAGTAACTATCAGCTGAATCTTGCTACCGGTAATTTTTTTAAAAAGTAAATTCGTAATTTTTGTGGCTCGTTCATAATCTAATCCTTCACCTAAATCGTCAATTGCGACTGTACAATATTTATTCATTTTTAAGATATATTCAATTATTATTAAAGAAAATGCCCTAAACATACCCTGCGACATAAAAAGCTGATTAGTAGAACAAGATAAATCTGTTTCTTGCAATTCAACTAGCCGTAATCCTGGTGGAGCATTAGGAATCAACCCCGAAGTTACTTTTATATCTTTTATGGGATATCCAACTTCACAAAAATCATTGATAATAGATCCTCGGATCTGGGAGTCCTTTAGAGCCTCGACAAGAATGTACGGGACGGTACTCAAATTTTCTAATAAGGCTGCTGGCGTATTAGGTATTGTAACTTCATTAGGTCTTGCGCCAGTAAAAGTATAACCATAGAAATTTTCTGACCAGTTGATTAATTCTTCAAAAAAAGGGAACTCTACTCTATCTCTCCTAACGCTCAGAGTTAATTCATTTTTGGGAGGAAAGATTTCGATGGGCTTTTTCTCGCGAAAGGAAAATAACGCTCCTTTGTTCTCCTCACGCTTGAGTAATTCATTGCCATTCTGAGTTATTTCCTCTTTTACAACAACATTTTTAACTATATTTAATTTATATTTATAGATTTCAATATTATCTAAATTTTTAAATTCTAATTCCCAACAACCATTTGTCTTAACTTTTTTCGTTAGAATTTTAGTAAGATTAGAGATTATGTTCATCAATCGAGTCTTTCCTGTAGCATTTAGTCCAACAATGAGATTAATAGAACCGAGATTGACATCCCTAACGCGCCAATAGTTCGATTCCTTTTCGTGTTCAAAATAATTTATTTTTTGCAGGATCATTTTCCCCTCCTCGTGAATATTATCTTTGAAATTATTATTCCGAAATTACTAAAACTTTTGAAACTGCTGTATAAGTCTTCTTTGCAAAACTGCTTTATCACTAGAATCTCTTTCTTTACTAAAAAACCATCTACTTTTGAAAAGACTAAATTAATAAAATTGCAAATAATCTGAGCCAAATCTTTGAGCTCCCTGATTTTTGTACATCCAGATTGCTAAATTCCTATGATTTTTATTGCATCTTGTATATCGTAATCGCGAGGGAGATAGACAGTCCTTAAATCAAATGGTTGTCCATCAAGAAAAATCAATGCCTTCCCTCACCAAGGCAGATTCTACCTTAAACCTTGTACCTGATAAACGCTTCCTCTGTCAGATATGGCTTTAAGTCACCAACCGCATACCTGAAATCCGTAGGTGAAAATTCATCCAGTTTATTCTTATCTTCTTACCCTGTAGAGATTTTCTCATCATTCCTCTTTATCTTCTTCAATTACTACTTCATCAACACCGTTAATCTCATGATTTATGTTCAGGATGGTGAAAAAACCAAGTTCCTATCATTTATTGAAACCACAAGACTATCCTGGATAACTAATAGATACTCTCGAGCTTTCAAAAACCTTGACTAATTTATCATAACTCATATCAACTAAATATTTACAATATAGTCCCCAAAGAGCTTTCCATAAATCACTTTCGGGTTCTAATTCTTCGATAGAAAGCCCTATCTTTTTTGCCTCTTTGGAATCTATTACCATGCCATGAGATAAATATTTTTTTACATTAGATAATTCATCAGCAATCTTTTGGGCTTTTTTCTCATCATCTTTACACATATAGTTCTTTAACCATTTTATAGCAAATTGTTTAGCCCTATCTTTGGTCTTATTGCAAAAATCAATTAGGGCTGGATCAAGATGAGCAAGTAATGGGAAATATACAGGGGAAAGAACACCTTCCTTAGCAGTTTCTTCTTTTATTGATTGGAGTCCGTCTAAAAAAGATTGGGCAGGTCTATTAATTAATTTGCCATCAGCAGTTGTAATTGTAATCTGCGGATCTATAGGGCCTAATTCTGAGGTATAGCTCATTACAATAGAATCTGCAGATAATGCTATTAAAGTAGCTGCACTCTTAGCGCATTCCGGGACAATGACCCTGAAACTCTTTGATTTACTACGACACATATAAACTATTTTTTCGGATGTATCTATGTCTCCACCCGGACTATGAATAAAAAGATCAATATCTTCGTTCTTAAAACCACTGAGCAAATCTCCAAATGGAGCGATATCATCACGGTCAATATGTCCAGCGTAGTGATGAATGTTAGAAATATAGATGATTAATTTTCTTCCTGTTATTTCTTCTATTTCTTTTATTAAATTTTGTCTATTATATCGTTTATCATGAATAGCCCTATAAAGAGGCGTTTGTTCTGGAATGTTTAAAGGAGTCATTGCGGTATCCTTTTAATTAGAGGTTCGCGGAGATGCGCCATAAGAGAAATAATCTTCTTCTTTAGAAGAGCGATTAAACATTTTTTGCATCTCTTCAAATTGCTTTTTATCCTTAAGGAATTGCTCAAAGCTTTTCTTTAAATCGGGTTTGGATTTTTCTAATGCCTTTATCTCTTCAATTAAAACCAATGCCTCTGTTTTGCCCATTTCTATTTCCTCCCTTTTGCCTATTTTAATTATACCATACCCTATCCAAAAAAACAAGGGTAAAAATATCGTATGTCAAGCCAATTTAGAAATGTCCTATTTTTACCAAAGTAGAAATGTCCTATT
>CAYVEO010000058.1:0-13885 GCA_964449965.1 uncultured Planctomycetia bacterium | reverse complement strand
TTTTACTCATTATAATATTGCAGGTTAGAAGCCCCTTAAAACACTAAACATTTACCACCGTCCCTGACGGGAAAATAGAGTCAAAGGCAATATATTGTCAATAA
Organism: uncultured Planctomycetia bacterium; assembly: GCA_964449965.1. GTDB lineage: Bacteria > Omnitrophota > Gorgyraeia > CAYVEO01 > CAYVEO01 > CAYVEO01. Next base: position 13,781 of record CAYVEO010000058.1, on the reverse strand, counting down.
GTTCAAGAGTAAAATAAATTAACGCTTTAAAATAAAAAGGGTTAGGAATAGAATAGGCTGACAGATAAAGTTGCCATTTACATAAGCATATTATTTTAAGCATATTACAATAAATAATAGACAAATAATTAACGCAATACGGGTTGTTGACTTCACTAAATTTTTTGTAATTTTAGGCATAAAAATATTTTTTCTCTTAGGAAATAAAAGACTTACATATATATTCAGAGTTCATTTTTAAACCTTGGCATGAAAATTGCTATATTATGTAGATATAGGATGAAAAGTAAAGTGATTTTTGGATCGGAAGAAGAAAGATAAGTGTTTTTGCATGCTATAATTTATCTGTTAAATTATAGTGGAGATTTAATACTTTGATTTTTATAAAAGTTGGTGAAAGGTTTTTATGATGATGACGTTAGCAGAACAAGCATATGAAGAATTGCGAAAGCATGTCCTTACAGGTAAGTATCAAATGGGAGAATATTTAAGACAGCGTCCCTTGGCGCAACAATTGGGTATTGCTACTATTACATTAAGAGAGGTATTGCAACGTTTGGAAAAAGATGGAATGATAGAAATTATTCCCAAGTGGGGTGCAAAGGTAAAAATTGTAGATGAGAAGATGCTTAAAGAGAAATTTGTGATTAGGGAGGCAATGGAGTGTATGGCGGCACGTTTGGCATCACAGGTGGCAACTGAAACGGAGATTGAATATCTATTTCAACGTGCCAACCGAGTAGATGGAATGGAAGAATCAGATAATCCATCAAGGCAGGAATTTGTAAGAGAACATTATGATTTTCATGTTGCAATTGCGAAGGTAACTCATTGTGAAGAACTTGTGTATGAGATAGAAAGGCTCAATCTTTTTAATGTCTTCTGGATAAATGCGATGCTGATTGATATTGGGTGGTGTAAGGGGTATCCTGATTGGCACAAGAAGATAGTTGAAGCAATTGCGAGTAGAGATTTGCAAAAAGCCGAAAACCAAATGCGTGAACATGTGCAGGTTGGTTTGAAACACTGTATTCAGGCTATCACAGAAAAATCTGATAGAATGTCTATAAGGCAGTATGTCAAAGTAGTTAACCGCTTTGTTTAACGGGACATATTGCTTATTAAAGAAACTTGTGGAGCATAAAATGGATCATTAATAAGATGTGGGTCATCATAAGAGTGGCGGCAACAAAAGATTAGAAAGGAGGTGGATTGGCAAGAAGCAGGAATTTGATCTGCCTACTTATGCACTTGACTGACCTTGCTCGTCGGTGAACTCAAAAAACGTATCGTCGGATAGTACAGTCAGCTGCATAAGCAGATTAATCTATTGAAGCAAATATAGGGAAAGGAGAGGTGATTATTGTGAAAAAGTTAGGGTTTTTAGTAATTGCGGTATTTTTAATGATAATTAATATGGCTACAACGGTTCAATCTGCTAATATTTCTATGTATACTACTGAAGATGTATCATCTGTTGAGATATGGAAAGATGGCATATTGCAGGAAATCGCTTACGGAGAGGGATATACTATTGTAAGGAACCTTGTTGATGCTAATTACATTTACGTAGTACAATCAAAGAATAGGCAATGGTACACAGACGCTATATTTACTGTCTCAGGAGGGATTATCACAAGTTTCGTCAACTACGTTCATGGTGGTACAACTGTAGACAATTATATAGAGAAAAAAGGGACGCAGGATATGGAGGCAGGTCCGTTTAGAGACTTATCGGGAAATGTAAAAGCTCTCGGTGCAGTGGGTAATGGTATAATTAATGATCAACCGATAATTCAGGGTGTGATTGATAGTATGGGAAACGGCGGCACAATTTATTTCCCACCAGGTACTTACAGATTAAACAGTCCATTAACAATAACTGGTAGGCACAATATGACTTTGGCAGGTGCTGGATGGAGTTTAACCAGGTTTGATATTTACGGAACGAATTTCTTAAATGTGGATAGTAGCGATGCACTTGTCTTGAGGGATTTTAATGTTGAGAACTGGACGGCAGGTAACACTAATACTTGTATTAACGTAACAAATTACCCGCGTAGACACTACTATAATAGACTTCAAATATCTAATTTTGGTGGCATAGGTATCTCTATGGAAGGAGGCTCGCAGACCATTATAGAACATGTCTATCTACAGCAACCTAGCACATATACCGCCGGAATCAAGGTTGTAAAACATCCCACAATAGGTAATGCAACCTCACTTCTAACCAGGCTGAATACTATCTCTGGACCACTGGCTACTGGAACGGGCATTGATGTGAAAGATGCCGTTGATACAATTTCTGAGTTAGATATAGTTGAAAATGCATCGACAGGCGCTAGATACGATAATGTAAATAGTATGACAATCATTGGGTTTTTTACAGACGGTGTACCAGATAGTAATAAGGTACTGGAGTTACACGACTGTCTGGGTGTAGTAATTGGAGGTAGAAGGACCCCAACTGTAACATGGACTAATGTTCCGACTACTGCCAGATATTTGTTAGAACTAAGTGCAAATTTAGGTGGAGAATTGCGAGGTGTTAGAGGTATCTCGGGATACGGAAATGTTGGTGTTAACAACTTTTGTGGCACCGTCACTATTTCTAACACAGCCACTTCTGGTACTGTCAACTTTGGTGGCGGCAGTGGTTCTGCTGGTAATGAAACAAACACTAATTACCGTCTTTCTGTAACGCCGGTGTCACAAAGTGGGAATCCAAGAAGTGGGAGTAATAGAGTGACTTCTGTTACAAAATCCCTAACAGGTTTTACTGTATATGTAGAGGCATATCCTGGGAATGGTAATAGTGTTACCTTTGATTGGCATTTGGTGAGGTAAAGGATAAATTGGATTTATTATAGGCCATTATAAGGCAAATCTAAGCCGAGGAAGGAGGTGGATTAACAAGAAGCAGGGAATTTAATTCCTTGAAACAAGGTTAGTCTTTTGATATAATAGGGCAGTCATGCTAATGGTAGCATGACTGAGCAAAGTTAGGGAAAGGAAAAGTTAAGGAAAGGAGAGGTGATTATTGTGAAAAAGTTATGGTTTTTAGTAATTGCAGCGGCTTTAATGGTTAGTTTGACTCCAATAACTCAGGCTGCTACTGCTGATATTACCCTACTTACTGGTTCAGATGTAAGTGTCGTTGAGGTCTGGGTAATGGAGGCGAACCACACAGTTTGGAAGTCGTATGAAGTTGTTTCGTTGGTGGAAATAGCAAGTGGTGCTGTTACCAGACCGCTTGTTGATGGTTACTATGAGTACGTACTGAAGATAGATGGCATCTGGGTGGATGCTGAGTTTGATGTGTCAGGAGGGGTAATCACCTATTTTGCTACCGGCGTGCATGGTAATATTTCACCACCGCCACCATTACCATATGCTGCTGCAACTCAAATAGACGATACGACGATGGCGGCTGGAACTGCTGATATTACCCTACTTACCGATTCAGATGTAAGTGTCGTTGAGGTCTGGGTAATGGAGGCGAACCACACAGTTTGGAAGTCGTATGAAGTTGTTTCGTTGGTGGAAATAGCAAGTGGTGCTGTTACCAGACCGCTTGTTGATGGTTACTATGAGTACGTACTGAAGATAGATGGCATCTGGGTGGATGCTGAGTTTGATGTGTCAGGAGGGGTAATCACCTATTTTGCTACCGGCGTGCATGGTAATATTTCACCACCGCCACCATTACCATATGCTGCTCAAGTAGACGATACGACGATGTCGGCTAGAACTACTGATATTACCCTACTTACCGATTCAGATGTGAGTGTCGTTGAGGTCTGGGTAATGGAGGCGAACCACACAGTTTGGAAGTCATGGGAAGTCGTTTCGTCGGAGGAAATAGCAAGTGGTGCTGTTACCAGACCGCTTGTTGATGGTTACTATGAGTACGTACTGAAGATAGATGGCATCTGGGTGGATGCTGAGTTTGATGTGTCAGGAGGGGTAGTCACCTATTTTGCTACCGGCGTGCATGGTAATACTTCACCACCGCCACCACTACCATATGATGCTGTAGTTCGCGTAGACGACACAACTATGGCAAGTGGTCGCGATGATGACAGCGATGGATATCCAAGTAGCATAGACTGTGATGATAGTGACCCGAGGGTGAATGTGCAGGGTAATGCAAATATTGCTGCACTGTCATCAGATTTTCAGGCGCAGGCAATTGCCTTTAATCCAAGGAATCATGGGGCATTTGTTTCAACTGTAGCACATCTGGCTAACGAGTTGTTAGAAAATGGATGTATTAACGATGATGAGCATAGCCAGATAGTATCGTCTGCAGCAACGACAAATGTGGGTAAGAGAGTGAGGTAAAGTAAAGATAGAGATACTACTATCAAGCATGGGCTTAGGAGAGAGGGAGAGGATACTCTTCCTCTCTCCTGTTTTATGTGTTCCGTGGAGAGAATTAACATTAACATAGATTAAGAGAAAAGTATGGGAAAAATATTGGCATTAGCTATATATTTGGTTTTGGTTAGTGTTATTTTCTTGACAGGTTGTGCAAAATTAGATGAAGAAGATGCAAGGAAAGTCGTCCTTAGATATTCGGCTTACGGTTACCCTGTATACGATAGATTTCGGGAAGAAGATGCCCGTAAGTTTGAAAAGATTCATCCTGAAGTAGAGATTAGATACGAACCTATTGCTGGTGGTGGCTATAATAGCAAGATTCTATCACAACTGGCCAGCGATACGGCTCCTGATTTATTCTTTCTTCCTTATGAGACTCCGGTAGAACTGGCTCGGAAAGGGGTACTACTGGACCTTACGCCTTTTATAGAGAAGGATAAATCCTTCTTTGATGAAATTTACCCTCAGTTAATAGAAAATCAGAAGTATAATGGAAGAATTTATGCTCTTCCCAATAATGCTAATCTGGATGTCATATATTACAATAAGAAACTTTTTAATGAGGTAGGACTTCCATACCCTAATAGAGAGTGGACATGGCAAGATATGCTTGAGGCAGCTCAGAGACTTACCAAAGTAAATAATCAGGGAAGGGTAACCCAATTTGGACTAATTCCCTATCATCAGAAGACATTTATCATTCAGAATGGGGGCCATTTTTGGAATGAGGATAAAGACCGCTCTACCCTCAATAGTCCTGAGGTAGTAAATGCTCTTCAGTTTTATAAGGACCTTAGTTACCGATATCATGTTTCCCCTACTCATAGTGAAGGTGAATACCAAGGAAGTATTGAGATGTTCTCATCAGGGAAGGTGGCAATGCTCGGAGGTGGACGGTGGCTCACTGCTACTCTTCAGATAGAGAAGACAGGAGAATTAGATTGGGGTGTTGCCCCCTTACCTCGAGGGAAGAAAAGATCTACAAGGTTAAGTTTTAACTGTTTTGGAGTCTGGGTAAAATCCAAATATCCTGATTTGGTGTTTGAGTTAGCTAAGTTTCTCATCCGTCCAGAAGGCATCAGATTTCTGATAGAAACGGGGGATTCGGTTCCCATTCGTACCAGCGGAGAGAATATAGATTTTTTTCTAAATCAGCCAGGTAGACCGACGGGAGAAAATCAGGTCTATTTAGATAGTTTTAAATACTGTTTTACTATCAGTGAGATGGAAATTAATCATAGAATTCCATACGATCAGCAATGTGAAATTGTAACTCGGCATATTGAGTATTTTATGGCAGGGGAGAAAACTGCCGAAGAAGCAGTTAAAGATATGGAGAATGAACTTAACGTTCTTCTGTATAGAAAAGGATAATATCCGTAAAGAGATAGCCATGTATATAATAAAGATTCAAAAACTTACTACTCTGCAAAATACTGCTGGGTAAACGATATGGAATTATTTAGAAATAAGGACCGCTATATCTATATTAAGGATAACCATCGCCTGATAGTCGAAACTGGTGAAAAGGAGATAATGGACCTTAACCTGTTACCTTCAGTAGGAATTTCTTTTGATATCTGGGAGCAGGATGGAGATTTAGCACATGGCAAGCTAACTAATGACGGTGGTGAAGTGACTATTGAATCTAAGGACAATATGCTGATATACCGATGGGAGGGTAAGAAAGACTATTACGAAGATGTCAACTTGTTTAGTAATAGTCTTATTGAAGGAATAGGATGGCAGACATTTCAGTATATTGACCAGGACAAATTCTGGGACCGCTATAGAACTACTGAGGTATCCATCAGTTCATCGCGTGATTGTCCTCAATACGACGATGGCCACCAGGGATTACTAGATCCCGGTGATACCCCCTGTGGTTGGCTTTCCAATGTGCCTGTACGAGCCTGTGTTTTTCAACTTAGCCGCACAGAATGGCTTGGTCTGTCCTTACCTGGACCATTACCTGCTGGTCAGACCACCTTTTGTATGAAACATGGTAAGTTTTATGTATCCATTAGGCATTTCATGCCGAGTTGTGAAGGGGGGTTTTTCCCAACTGTCTATTTCATCTTTGGTCTGAGCTCATCAGATGATGTTTTGACTACTCATGCTGACCTAACCCGTAAAGCTGGCTACTGGCGTGCCCGCACTTCTCATCCTGAATGGTGGGGTTTACCCATATGGGGCGCTTATGACGAGGTTGCTTCTGCTGGAAGCAATAGAGTTCAGCCTTCTACTCCAGAAGAAAGTATTTTAACGCAGGACCAGCTCTCCAAGTGGATTAATCAGGTTGAAGAACTATCTGGTCTCAAGGAATTCTTTATCTTGTTAGAACAGGGCTATTTTGAGCGATATGGAGAGTATCTGCCCATTCGAAAACTCGGAACACCACAAGAGTTCCGGGAGTTTGTAGATAAGATGCGTTCAAAAGGGAAAAGATTTGCCATGTATTTTCATCCTTATAAGTTTGACCCGTCTATTCCTTTTTATAAAGAACATACCGAATGTTTTTGCAAACGCATGGTCCCGGGAAATACAGCTGAGGCCTCGTCTGTAGCCAGCTATCCAGGGATGGTCTGCCAATTTCTTGACTGGACTCAGGAACGTACACGCACTTATATGGAAGATAGAATTCGTTTTCTTATTTCTGATGAACCTGACTGTCTGAATGCTGATTTTCTGGCTATACACAATAACCAGACCCCTGACCCTGAGAAATGGCAATTTGCCAATCCTGAATGGGGGATTGGTGATCTCATGACCTACAAGGTGGGTAAATTTATATACGAGACAGCAAAGAAATATAAACCTGACGTAGTTGTACGTCGTATAATTGCTGATTCTTTCATGCAACCATGGGTGGACCGTGTCTATATTAATGAAGATTGGACGTCAACCTGTGACAACTGGTGGAAAATGGCACGTATTATTACACGCACACTACCGCAAACTTTGGTAGATGCAACCCCATGGTTTATTACCATTAGCAAATCAAAAGAATTCTGGATGGTTGTCCCATCTTTTGGAGTAGCTTGCAATCATCCACTTAATGTAATGCTTCATCCCTATGCCTACTACCACAAATCGAGAGAGAGCGATAGGCACCGTTTCGGGTCTTCATGGAAGGTGTATGAGAATGCCCCAATGACTGCAGATCAAGAGCGACGACTTGATTATTTTGGAAATGCTGAAGTGTTTGCTTTTCGGAAATATAAAACCGGTCCTCTGAAAGGATTTTATGCCAGCATGACACTTAGTAACCAGTGCTATGCTACATTTTCCGAAAAGGAAATTCGGGTTTCCTCAACTGAGGAACGTCTGGTGGAAGTGCCCATACCTCCAGAATACTCTGTCAAGACAGTTGAGTATATTATGCGCAATGGGACCGAACTGGAACAACCGTATGAAGTAATACCCTATGAAAAAGGAAGAAAGGTTCGCTTTGTAATGGTTGACTGTAGTGGAGATGTGTTTTATGCTAGAGTTAGACTGACTAAGAATATCCTCACAAGTGAGAAAAGATGAAAGATAAAAATTTTAATGAAAATTATGGTGATGACCTAAATAGTTTCTTTATTCTCAGAGCGTTTAAGGCGCAACATGAGGTCCTTGTAAATAGCGCTGCTGGCAAACCGTCTATTGCCGTTCTACCAACAGGGGAGATAGTTCTTTCTTATATAAGGAATTACCTTGTTTCAGAGGAGAAAGAATGGATGGAGGTTATACGCTCTGTTGATGGTGGTGAAACGTGGTCTGAACCCATACGAGTGACAAATTCAACATATAATGACAGGGAAGGTTACTTGGTTATGTTGAAAGATGGTACACTTCTTCTGTGTTATATGCGTGTGATGAGTGAGATTGATCCCTTACATCCCTGGCATGGGCCATTTATTTGTGAGTCTAAAGATGGCGGAAGAAGATGGTCTCATCCATGGCAGGTAGATATCTCAAAATTCTGTCCCGCCGGCCCTTTTGGATGTGGTGCTCGTGGCCATGTAGTACTTCCAGATGGCACGTTCATGTTTTTTGTAGGAACTTATGAAAGTCCTCAACGACCTAAGGAATATGTTATTATATCAAAAGATGGTGGACATACTTTTGATGCATATTATCAGATTACTAACATGGGAGCCGATAGCTCCTTTACCAGGTTACAATCGGGTAAACTTCTCGGTTTTCTTAGAATTAATGGTGCTGACTATCCAAGACGAGGGGCACATCCTGATATTGCTAATCTTGGTGAAAAAGTTCATTTTATGGCTTTGACTGAATCTCTTGATAATGGAAAAACTTGGAGCCATCCTGTGAAAGTAACCGAGTATAACGAAATTCCCGGGCATATACTTGTTTTGAAAGACGGCAATGTGGTTGTCACATTCGGTGTTCGCCATTTTCCTCTCGGTATTCAGGCCTTAATCAGTCATGACGAAGGAAAAACATGGGACTGGGACAAGAAAATATTATTATCATGGAATGGTTCGTTATGTCGTACGTCTAATGGTCATGTTAGACATAGTATTGGTCATCCATTCTCTGTTGAACTTCCTGATGGGAAGATACTGACATCTTATTATCGATTACGTGATCCCTTTGATCTATCCAGTTGTCAGGTTGAAGGTTTATTTTGGAACGTTCCCAAATAAAATCTAGGACCCAAGAAGTGAAAGGGAGGCCCGTGTGTAATGTTATTTCCAATAAAACTGGACCTTAATGGACTAAGGAAAAATCTTCTAAGAGAGAGAACGCCAGAAAGGGTATATTTTTTTGAACACGGCGAAAGCGATGAGTTTAAGAACGAAATTGTTCGTCGTTTCGGTCTTACCGCTGACAATCACTTTAAAGATGGAACTCCGGAATTTTCCTGGCAAAGGGAAATTGCAATTCAGCGTTTTTTGGGCCACGAGGTGTTCCGGATTTGGTTGCCTGGGGCTGAATTCCAATTAGCAGGTTCAAAAGGTACAACCTGGGCAGAAGAGCACAAAGGTCCAATTCAATCCTGGGAGGACCTTGAAACCTATAACTGGCCAGAACCCAAAAAGATTGATTATTCACAACTTGACTGGTATGAGCATCACCTTCCTCAGGACATGGCGGTCCTGCATGTAACGAAGGTCTGGGAAGTTGTGCGGGAATTATTTGGATTTGAAACATTCTGTACGAAGCTCTATGAAGACCCTCATCTTGTAGAAGAGATGATACGCCGCGTTGGTGAGTTCCACATGGGGCTCACACGCACCTTATGCGATTACCATTGTGTCTTTGCCGTTTATGGTACTGACGATTATGCCTATAAGACATCAACCATGATGGCGCCTAATATCATAAAGGAGAAATTCTTGCCATGGCACCGAATGATGGCTCAAGAAGTCCATGAACATGGCAAACTTTATTTCCTGCATTGTTGCGGAAAGATAGATGCTATAATGGATACATTGATTGATGATGTGAAAATGGATGCAAAACATTCCTTTGAAGATACCATAGAACCTGTCACAGAGGCGAAGAGACGTTGGGGAGACAGGGTGGCTTTGCTTGGCGGAGTGGATGTGGATTTTATGGCACGATCTAATGAATCTACCATTAAGCAGCGTATCATAGAAACCTTGGATGTATGCATGTCTGGAGGGGGATATTGTCTTGGTCTAGGCAACTGGGTGACGAACTACATTCCTGTGGATAACTACCTTGCCATGCTGGACGAAGGTAGAAGATACGGTCGGGTATGATATTAAGATAGCATGGTAGAGGAGTTGTACCCTAATAGATAGAGGAACTATGACATCGTATGAAAGAGTAAAGGCAACTTTAGAATTGAAAGAGCCGGATCGTGTGCCAATACTTGAATTTTTCATTGACCCAAGGGTGGCACGGGCAGCATGTCCTGATGCTGCTGACATTCCGGATTTCGTTGAGAAGATGGATATGGACGGAATTGGATGTGGTGCATTTTTCAAAAAGGTCAGTGAACAAGGTGAGACCTATGTGGATGAATGGGGCGTTACTTACAAATCAGGGATGGAAATGGTTAGTCACCCGATAAAAGGTCCGATTAGTTCGTTTGAGGACCTTCGCGCCTATTCTCCACCAGACCCTGAAGATTCTGGTCGGTTAGGAAAACTACCCGAGATGGTTTGTCGGTTCAAGGGTAGAAGGGCCATAGTATTTCATCATCGCGCTGCTTTCATGTGGTCAGCCTATCTAATGGGATTGGATAATTTGTTGATGAGCTTCCTTAGTGACCCCAAGTTGGCTAACGCTATCCTAGATATGGTTGTAGAGGTGAATGAGGTGGTTATTCGCCGTGCCATACGTGCCGGGGCTGATATCGTAGTTCTTGGAGACGACTATGCAACAAACATAGGGCCATTAATGTCTCCGGAACTGTTCTGTAAATTCCTCCTTCCTAGATTAAGAAGGGTTGTAAATGCTATAAAAGAGGAGGGCGCATACTGTATCAAACATAGTGATGGTAATATCTATGCCCTGCTGGACATGATTATTGATACTGGGATTGATGGATTGAATCCTATAGAACCTGTTGCTGGTATGGATATTGGAGTGGTCAAGGCAAAGTATGGAAAGAGAGTTTGTCTTATAGGTAATATAGATTGCGGGTATCTTCTATCTCACGGTTCTGTGGAAGATGTGGAACGGGCAGTCAAGGAGTGTATTGCCAAGGCTTCTATAGGAGGTGGACATATAATTTCTTCTTCTAACAGTATTCACTCTTCAGTGAAACCAGAAAACTTCATTGCCATGATCCATGCCACAGAGAAATATGGGAAATATCCTATATCTCTGTTAATTAATGAGAAAAAATGAAGGTTAGCTGTTTACCTGTATCATATTTTTCAGAAATACTTGATGGAAAGATGACCATAAAAGATTGGGCCAAGCAAGCCCTTGAAGTAGGTCTGGACGGGATAGATTTAAGCATTCTTTTTGTGAAAACACATACTCCTGTTTACCTCAAGAATATTAAAAAAGACATAGACGATGCTGGGATAAAAATCGTTATGATAACAACATATCCAGATTTCACTCACCCGTCTCCAATTGAGAGAGACCGGCAACTTGAGTTTTTGAAAGCGGATATAGCCACTGCATCCAGTCTTGGCGCTCAATATGTTAGAGTCACTGCCGGTCAGGCTCATCCTGAAACTGGAAAAGAAGAAGGAATAAAATGGGTAATAGAATACTTAAAGCAATCTTTATTTACTGCTGACAAGTTTGGAATAAAACTTGTATATGAAAATCATGCCAAACCTAATGCATGGGATTATGTAGATTTTTCCCATCCAACAGAGATATTTCTGAATATAGTAGGAGGAACAAAAAATACAAAACTTGGTATTAATTTTGATACAGCAAACATACTCGCTTATGGCGATGACCCACTTCCTATTCTTGAAAAAGTTATTGATAGGGTAGTAACTATACACGCTGCTGATACATGTGTTAAGGGAGAACTAAAACCAGTGCTTTTAGGTACTGGTCTTGTTCCTTTTAAGGAAATGTTTACCATGCTTAAGAATGCAAGATTTGACGGTTGGATCTGTATAGAAGAAGCAAGTTTTGGTGGAAAAGAAAATGTAAAGAAATCTGTTGATTTTGTGCGAAAAACATGGAATGAAGCATAACATATAGTGCAGAAAATGATAATAATAGATATTAATAAAGTAAAGGGGATGTGGACTAAAGGGATAAATAAAAAATTCTTGACTTCTATGCTCTCTCCTGGGTTGCAAGACGTTAAAGGATTATCCATAGGAATGGTAATAGTTCCTCCTAAGACTGAAGGAGGGCTGCATTCACATGAAGAAGCACAGGAGTTTTGGTATATCATAGATGGGAAAGGGAGGATACAGATTGGAGAAGAAGAATGTAATATCAGAGCAGGGCAATTAATCTATGGACCGCCAAATGTAAAACATCAAATAATCAATGACTCAAATGACAGGTATCTAAGAGCATTGTTAATACTTTGCCCACCTGGCGATGAATCCCCTATTTTAGAAGAACTTAAAAGAACTGGCGGCGTTAGATTTGAAGAGGACAACATAAAATGAACGAACCTTTTTCCTCTTATATGAAATTAGGTATAAACCATCACCTTCTCTTCCCTCAAGTCTTCTCAAGTTGGGATGAGCATGAAAGGACTCTTCCTCAGATTATGGCCATGACAGAGTTCGAGGCTGTAGATCTATTTCTGTGTCTTGAAGAAAAGAGATTAGAGAGAGAATCTGAGATAGTTAGAAATAGTCAGAAGGAAGTGATCTATAACTATCCGCTCTTTTTAGGAAAGGGTGGACTTAATCCAAACAGTCCAGATGTAGATGTGCATAAAGCAACTCTCCATGCAGCTCTGACTCATCTGGAAACAGCCCGTGCTGTTGGAGCAAGGCGGATTGTAGTGGCTAGTGGACCAGATCCTGGTTCCATGAATCGGGAGACAGCACGTCATTGGTTTGCCAAATACTTGCAAGAACTGAGCATAGCAGCCCAACCTGACATTGAGGTATTGGTTGAACCATTTGACCGGTCTATTGGTAAGAATTTACTTATTGGGCCAACACGAGAAGCGGTAGAATTAGTCAATCAGATGCGAAGTATTGGAATCTATAACTTGGGAGTAATGGTAGACATGGGGCATATTCCATTACTTGATGAGTCATTTCAAGAAGCGATTACTCTATCTGCACCATGTCTCGGACATGTTCATCTTGGGAACTGTGTCAAAGCCGACCCAGACAACCCTTATTACGGAGACTTCCATCCACCATTGGGAATTGAAGGTGGAGAGAATGATGTTGAGGAACTGGCAGAATTCTTAAATATACTTATTAAAATAGGTTACCTTAACCAAAAGATTAGACCGACGGTGACATTTGAGATGCTACCTTATCCAAATCTTGACGCAGAGGCATCTGTGGTAATCTTTTTAAAGAAGTTAGAAGAAGCATGGGGAATGGTTGTTCCGAAGATACGAGAGGCATCGAAAAATTAAGATGATAGGGGTTTGTTGATATGAGAAAACTCTGTCTGATTCCAGAACCTAAAAGGTTGGTACCTAAGCATGGGTACTTTGATATTCGTAAGGCGAAGACTATTGTCTTATGCTCTAACGACAATAGGTCATTAGAGAAAAGACTTTATCAGTTGGCAGATTTACTGAGGGAAATGTTAAGAAAAGGAACCAATATTAAATTACCCCCTCACCCCGTCTATTTCCCACATGGGGAGAGGGATGGCGAAATATATCTGAATTTAAGACCCATGGAAGACAATGAGTCAGAAGAAACGTATCTTCTTGAAATTCGGGAGAACTGTATTATTATTGAATCAGCCAGTGTCGCAGGGATTTTCTACGGGATTCAGACTTT
>CAYVEO010000057.1:0-14089 GCA_964449965.1 uncultured Planctomycetia bacterium | reverse complement strand
TATATGCGGTTTAGTCCGCTCAAACTTCTCCTTAGCCATTTCTAAACACCTCCTTAGAAGCGGGCGTCATAAATGTCGCCCCTACAACTATCATATCTTGTAGGGGTTTGATTTATCAAACCCGAACCAACTACTTAATTAGCAGCTTCTCTGCTATATGTTTCGGCACCTCTGAATAATGTGAAGGCTCCATCGTATAATTTGCATGGCCCTGGGATAACGACCTGATTTGAGTAGTATAGCCAAACATCTCTGACAGCGGGACAAATCCCTTTATCACCTTCACATTACTCCTGTCAGATATGGATTCTATCTTACACCGCCTTGAGTTTAAATCACCTATTATTTCACCCATATACTCATCAGGGGTCAGTGCCTCAATTTTCATTATTGGTTCAAGCAGTATAGGAGAGGCTTTCTTTACCCCTTCAGAAAGGGCAATAGAACCTGCCATCTTGAAGGCAAGTTCTGAAGAATCTACAGAATGAGAAGAACCGTCTATAAGACGGACCACTATATCAATTATGGGATATCCTGCCAATTGGCCGGTTTGCGCACTGGCTATTACGCCCTCTTTCACAGGGTTTATAAATTCCCTCGGGATAGACCCTCCCCTGATTTTGTTTTCAAAGACTATACCTGAACCTTTCTCGCCGGGTTCTATCTCTAAAACTGCATGGCCGTACTGTCCTCTCCCGCCTGACTGCTGTATAAATTTCCCTACGGATTCCACCTTACGGGTAATCGTCTCCTTATATGCCACAAGCGGCTTCCCTACCCTTGCACCAACCTTGAATTCCCTCAACAGTCTATCTACGATAATCTCAAGGTGTAATTCCCCCATCCCTGAGATAATAGTCTCTCCTGTTTCATGATTATAAGAGACCCTGAAAGATGGGTCTTCTTCCTGTAACCTGTTAAGGGCAATACCTAATTTTTCCTGGTCAACCTTGGTCATCGGCTCTATAGACATAGATACCACAGGCTCCGGGAAGTGTATGCTTTCTAACAGTATCGGGTGTTTTTCGTCACAGATAGTGTCGCCTGTCTTTGTCTCCTTTATCCCTACCACTGCTACTATATCACCTGCATGCGCCTCTTGTATTATGGTTTGTTTGTTCGCATGCATCTGGAGAAGTTTCCCGACCCGTTCTTTTTTGTCTTTGCTCAAATTATAAATGTAGGAACCGGATTTCAATATCCCTGAATAAATCCTGAAATAGGTAAGTTTGCCTACATAAGGGTCAGCGGTAATCTTGAATGCCAGACTGGAAAGAGGTTCATCATCACTCGCATCCCTCTCTTCTGCCTCTTGTGAGAGCGGATTTATCCCTTTGACAGGCGGTATATCAAGAGGTGAAGGCAGGTAATCACAGACGGCGTCCAATAATAACTGGACCCCTTTATTTCTGAATGCCGTCCCGCAGAGGACCGGGATAAATGTATTCTTTATAGTCGCATCCCTTAGGGCCTTTTTTATCTCCTCTTCAGTAACGGGTTCATTATGCACGAACTTATTCAATATCGTCTCATCTGATTCTGCCAGAGACTCTAATAACTGGCTATGGAATTTCTTAGAGATGGATTCCATATCAGAGGGAATATCGGATTCCTTCATCTCCATCCCTTCCTCATTCTGATATACTATTGCCTTCATTCGGACAAGGTCTATAATTCCGTTAAAATTATTTTCAGCCCCTATAGGAATCTGTATTGGCACGGCATTTGCACCGAGTCGTTCTCTCATCTGCTTGAGAGTTCCAAAGAAATCACACCCCACCCTGTCCATCTTATTTATAAAGGCAATCCTCGGCACACTGTATCTATCTGCCTGTCTCCAGACCGTCTCGGTCTGCGGCTCAACCCCGCCAACCGCACAGAAGACAACTATACCTCCATCCAGGACCCGGAGAGACCTCTCTACCTCAATTGTAAAATCAACATGGCCAGGGGTATCTATAACGTTTATTCTATACCCTTTCCAGTAGCAGGTGGTGCTCGCCGAAGTTATGGTAATTCCCCTTTCCTGTTCCTGCACCATCCAGTCCATGGTAGTAGTCCCTTCGTCCACTTCACCTATCTTGTATATCTTGCCGGTATAAAATAGTATCCTCTCTGTTGTCGTAGTCTTGCCAGCGTCTATATGTGCCATGACGCCGATGTTTCGCGTATTTTTTAACCTGATTATATCCGTCATCTTAATAGGACGTTCACCGTCTCCTTTAATAACATCTTTTTCTTGAGCCTTTTGTGCTGCAGATTGCGGCATCTTTCTGTTTCAACCTTTAAATTAAGCCGACCAAGGTCGGCAACTACATTTGAAATACCTATCCACCTACCATCTGAAATGACTGAATGCCTTGTTGGCTTCTGCCATCTTGTGGGTATCTTCCTTCTTCTTTACTGCAGGACCTTCTCCCTTATATGCATCTAATAGTTCCGACGCTAACCTGTCCTCCATGCTCTTGCCTTTTCTATTCTTGGCAAACATCTTTATCCACCTGAGGGCAAGGGTCATACTCCTGTCAGACTTTACCTCTATAGGCACCTGGTAAGTCGCCCCTCCCATCCTTCGCGATTTTACCTCTAAGAGAGGCCGGACGTTATCAACTGCCTTCTGGAATATCTCTAACGGAGGCTTTTTACTCTTATCGCCGATAATATTAAATGAGTTATATACTATCCTTTCAGCTATAGACTTCTTCCCGCGATACATAATAATATTGATGAATTTGGCTACCAATTTATTATTATATTTGGGGTCTGGCATTACCCCTTTTCTTACCGATGATCTTCTACGCATATAGTTTCCTCAAATCTAACTGTAGGGGTTCAATTCATTGAACCCGACGGGCTTGATAAATCAAGCCCCTACATTAAATATTTACTTCGGTCTCTTTGCTCCGTATTTGGAACGGCTCTTCTTCCTGTCAGTCACGCCAGCGGTATCCAATGTTCCACGAACGATATGATACCTCACACCCGGTAAATCTTTTACCCTTCCCCCTCTTACTAATACTATGGAATGCTCCTGGAGATTATGTCCCTCACCCGGTATATAAGAGGTCACTTCAATACTGCTCGTAAGCCGGACCCTTGCCACTTTTCGCAGTGCAGAGTTTGGCTTCTTAGGCGTTTGTGTCTTTACCTGCAAACACACCCCGCGTCTTTGAGGGCTTCCTTTCAATGCAGGTGATTTTGTCTTACCCCGTCCTTTTCTTCTACCTTTTCGTATCAATTGATTAATCGTAGGCATTTAATCCTCGCTATACCAATACCCCATCCTTCTCTTCCACCTTATTTTTTTCTTCCTTAACTACTAGAGGAGAAACGATTGAAGACACTATGTTTCTATGAGTTGGGAAACCTGTCCCTGCAGGAATAAGGTGTCCCATAATAACGTTTTCTTTAAGCCCGCGAAGGGTATCTTCCTTACCACTCGTAGCAGCCTCAGTCAGAACCCTTGTCGTCTCCTGAAAACTGGCGGCTGATATAAAACTCTCAGTATTCAGACTTGCCTTGGTAATTCCCAATAAAACCGGCGTAGCGCTGGCAGGCTTTTTCTTTTTCTCTAAAACACGCTCATTCTCTTCCTGGAATTTGGATTTATCAATCAGCACGCCTTTCAGGAAATCAGTGTCTCCCGGGTCCTCTATCTTTACTTTCCTCAGCATCTGTCTGACTATAACCTCTATATGCTTGTCATTTATCTTTACGCCCTGCAGACGGTAAACCTCCTGAATCTCGTTTACAAGATATTCCTGCAGTTTCTTCTCACCTGATATCCTCAGGATTTCCTGCAGAACGATAGGACCTTCCGTAAGCGCCTGACCGCTCGTTACCCTGTCATTTTTATATACGTTAAGATGTTTCCCGTAAGGTATAAAATATTCTTTCTTCATCCCTGTCGGGCTTTTTATCACTATTCTCCTCTGCCCTCTTCTTGCCTCTCCAAATTCCACCATTCCGTCTATCTCACTGATAATAGCCGGGTCCTTGGGCCGCCTTGCTTCAAATAGTTCAGCAACCCTCGGCAGACCGGCCGTAATATCCTTTGTCTTTGTAATCTTGCGGGGCGTCTTAGCAAGCAGACTGCCCGGGTCCACCATCTGATTGTCCTTTACAACTATATGGGCGCCTGCCGGTATCGTATAGAATGCGAGGACTTCTTCTTTATCACTATAGATAATAATCTGAGGGTGATATTCACCCCTGTGTTCTATAATAACCCTGCCGGTGAGGCCGGTAGACTCATCCACTTCCTGCCTCATGGTAATACCTTCCTTTATATCTTCAAATTTCACTCTCCCCCCGGCTTCCGTCAATATCGGGGACGTATAAGGGTCCCAGTGTGCCAGCGTGCTCCCCTTGGCAACCTTACCGCCATCAGGAAAACCTATCACGGCACCGGAAGGAACCGTATATCTTTCAAGCTCCCGCCCTGTATCAGAATTAACGCTTATCTGCCCGTTTCTGTTCAGGACAACAATCTCTTTGGTTTTGGTTTGGACAGTCTTAAGATTATGATACTTTACGGCGCCTTCATGCTCAGATTTTATAAAGGACTGTTCTACTATACTGCTGGCTGTCCCGCCTATATGGAACGTCCTCATGGTAAGCTGGGTTCCCGGCTCACCTATGGATTGCGCTGCAATAATACCAACGGCTTCCCCTGCCTCCACCATTCTGCCTGTAGCCAGATTCCTGCCATAACATTTGCCGCAGACGCCATAATAGGATTCACAGGTAAGGACACTCCTTATCCTTATCGTCTCTATGCCCATATCTTCAATCTGAGCCGCTTTACCATCTGTAATAAGCTCATTGGCTGCTACTATTACCTCATCGGTAATTATGTTCACTATGTTATCTAAGCTTACCCTTCCCACTATCCGTTCTTTCAAACTGACTACTACCTCATCGCCCTCTATTATGGCACTTGTCAGGATACCATTCATCGTCCCGCAATCTTCTTCAGTAATGATGGCTTCCTGGGCCGCATCAACGAGTCTCCTGGTAAGATACCCTGCATCTGCAGTCTTAAGCGCAGTATCTGCCAGGCCTTTTCTTGCCCCATGGGTAGAAATGAAGTATTCAAGAACCGTAAGACCTTCACGGAAATTGGCTGTGATTGGACTTTCTGCGATAATCTCACCTGATGGTTTTGCCATCAATCCCCTCATCCCTGCCAGTTGTCTTATCTGTTCCCTTGAGCCGCGGGCGCCTGAATCAGCCATCATAAATATAGGATTGAATTGGTCAAGTTCTTCAAAGACAGCAACTGATATCCTGTTAGTAGCACGGGTCCAGACGTCTATAATCTTGTTGTATCTTTCCCCATCGGTGATTACCCCTCTCTTATACTGACTTTCAACTTCTTTTATCTCGCCTCTGGCATCCTCTAAGGTCGCCGGCTTCTCTTCGGGTATCCTTATGTCATCAATTGAAATAGAGATACCGGCACGAGTCGCCTCTTCAAATCCTATTTCTTTCAGGGCATCCAGAAGCTGGACAACCTTGTGGTGGCCGATTTTTTGATAACAGTCTTCTATGACCTCTCCTATCCTTTTCTTAGTCAACCGTTCATTAATAAATGGCAGTCCTTCCGGTAATAATTGATTGACCAGAACGCGTCCAACCGTTGTATCTATTAATTGATTATTTATCCTGACCCTGCATCTGGCATGGAGTCCAGCCTCTCTATCGTTATAAGCTGCAAGAGTTTCATCAGGGTTTGAAAATACCTTCCCTTCCCCAAGGTCTCCCTTCTTCTCAGCCGTAAGATAGTAAAGACCTAACACGATATCCTGGGTAGGCACTGCAATGGGTCTGCCGTCTGAAGGCGAGAATATATTATTTGCAGAGAGCATTAAAAGCCTTGACTCCATCTGTGCCTCCATTGAAAGAGGAACGTGCACCGCCATCTGGTCCCCGTCAAAATCAGCGTTAAAGGCAGTGCATACTAAGGGGTGAATCCTGATTGCCTTGCCTTCTACCAATACCGGTTCAAATGCCTGTATCCCCAGACGATGGAGTGTGGGGGCACGGTTAAGAAGCACAGGGTGTTCCTTTATAATTTCATCAAGTATGTCCCAGATTTCCAACTTCTCTTTTTCCACCATCTTCTTCGCACTCTTGATAGTATGGACATGACCCCGTTCTCTCAATTTATGGACAATAAACGGCTCAAATAACTCGCGTGCCATTTTCTTGGGTAAACCGCATTGGTGAAGTTTTAATTCAGGTCCTATCACAATTACGCTTCGGCCGGAATAATCAACCCTTTTACCTAATAAGTTCTGTCTGAACCTGCCCTGCTTCCCCTTTAACATATCGCTCAGGGATTTCAACGGCCTGTTACCTGAACCTAAAACGGGCCTGCCGTGCCTGCCATTATCCAACAGGGCATCTACGGCCTCCTGGAGCATCCTTTTCTCATTTCTTATAATTACGTCAGGCGCCTTTAACTCTATCAATTTTTCCAGACGGTTGTTCCTGTTTATTACACGCCTGTAAAGGTCGTTCAGGTCGCTCGTAACGAATCTTCCCCCATCTAATGGAACGAGAGGCCTCAAATCAGGAGGGATTACCGGGATGACATTTAATATCACCCATTCCGGCTTGTTTCCTGACTTCTTGAAGTCCTCTACAACCTTTAACGATTTAACAGCCTTGTTCCGCACCTGCTCCACTTTAGACGACTGGAGCTCTTTGCGCAAGGAGTCTCCTAACTTATCTAAGTCTATCTCAAGTAACAGGTCACGAACAGCCTCTGCCCCCATCTTTGCAACGAACTTCTGGCCATACCTGTCCTGGGCCTCCTGGAATTTCTCTTCAGTAAGAAGTTCTTTCTTTTTAAGCGGCGTATCCTTGGGGTCAATAACTATGTATTCCTCATAGTATAATACCCTCTCTAACTCGCGTAACCCTAAGTCTAAGAGGGTGCCTATCCGGCTTGGCATGACCTTGAAAAACCATATATGGGAAACAGGTGCAGCAAGTTCTATATGACCCATACGTTCACGCCTGACTTTAGACTGTGTAACCTCAACGCCGCACCTATCGCAGATAATGCCTTTATGTTTGATTCTCTTGTATTTCCCGCAATTACATTCCCAGTCCTTCGTAGGACCAAATATTTTTTCGCAGAAGAGTCCGTCCTTCTCAGGCTTAAAGGTGCGGTAATTTATAGTCTCAGGTTTTTTTACTTCACCCCTTGACCATGACCTGATTACGTCAGGTGAGGCTATGCGTATGGAAACAGAATCAAATATGTTTACGTCTTCAATTATACCGCTCATATTTTCCTCGTCCTGACATCTAATGCCAGGCTCTGAAGTTCCTTAACTAAGACGTTAAAGGATTCAGGCGTGCTTGGCTTTAAGGCATTCTCACCCTTTACGATTGTCTCATATATCCTTGTCCGCCCAACCACGTCATCACTCTTAACCGTCAGCAATTCCTGAAGTGCGTATGCTGCACCATACGCTTCTAATGCCCAGACCTCCATCTCCCCGAACCGCTGTCCGCCAAATTGGGCCTTACCGCCTAATGGCTGCTGGGTAACTAAGGAATAAGGACCTATTGAACGGGCATGGATTTTGTCATCCACTAAATGGGCGAGTTTCATCATATATATGTATCCTACCGCAACCCTCTGGTCAAGCGGCTCGCCTGTCAGTCCATCATACAGGACTGTTTTACCATCCTCAGGCAGTCCTGCCTTCTTAAGATATTCTTTTATTTCTGATTCAGATGCCCCGTCAAATATGGGACTCGCAGCGTATATGCCGAGGGCTTGAGCCGCCCAGCCCAGATGGGTCTCCAATATCTGCCCCACGTTCATTCTGGAAGGAACGCCTAAGGGATTCAGGACAATTTCAACCGGGGTCCCGTCAGGCATAAACGGCATATCTTCTTCAGGCAGTATCTTGGCAATAACGCCTTTGTTACCATGGCGGCCTGCAATTTTATCGCCAACCGATAACTTTTTCTTACTCACAACGTAAACAACTGCCTTCTTAATAACGCCAGGCGGAAGTTCATCGCCTCGTTTGAGTTTATCAATTTCCCTTTCTTCTTCATCTATAAGACTCATTATCTGACTATCTAATATTCTGGCGACCCTCTCAATTTCCCTGTTGGTTTCTTCATCCTCTACGATATTCAGACCTTCTATGCTGACTCCCTCTAACTTTTTAACGTCATTCTTCGTTATAACCTTATCCTGGGCTATTAAAATCTCCCGGGTTTCATCATCTAATATGCTATCCCTGACCTTCTTACCTAAAGCGAGTTTGCATAACCTTTCAAATTTATCTTCTTTCAAATCCTCAATCTGTTCTTTGTAGTAGTGCTTGATGGACTCAATCTGTTTCGCCTCTTTTGCCATCTCTTCTTTTGTAGTAGGCTTGGGCCCTTTTCTGGAAAACACCTTTACGTCAACGACTATCCCTTCTATGCCTGGCGGGACCGTCAGGGAGGCATCCCTCACATCCTGTGCCTTTTCACCAAAGATAGCCCTCAACAATTTTTCTTCGGGTGAAAGTTCAGTTTCACTCTTAGGGGTAACCTTCCCTACTAATATATCGCCAGGTCCAACCTCAGCACCTATACGCACAATACCCGATTCATCTAAGTCCTTTAATGCCTCCTCACCCACGTTCGGTATATCACGGGTAATATCTTCGTTTCCTAAACGCGTATCCCTTGCCTCTATCTCAAACTCTTCTATGTGGACGGACGTATACACGTCCTCCTTAAGTAATTTTTCACTGATAAGAATGGCGTCTTCAAAATTATATCCTCTCCATGGCATAAATGCTGCCAGGACATTACGTCCTAAAGCCAATTCACCCTGACTCGTAGATGCGCCGTCAGCAATAACCTCGCCTTTCCTTACTTTCTGCCCTATCCTGACTATAGGACGCTGGTTTATGCACGTAGATGCATTACTTCTAATGAACTTTCTTAAGTGGTATACGTCATCGTCTATTACAATCTCATCAGCCTGGACATGCTTCACAGCGCCGCTATTCCTGGCTATTATCACAGACCCTGAATCCTTTGCTGCCCTGTATTCTATCCCGGTTCCTACAAATGGCGGCTCAGTCACTAATAACGGGACAGCCTGCCTCTGCATATTAGAGCCCATGAGCGCCCTGTTGGCATCGTCATGCTCTAAGAATGGTATAAGACTTGCAGCGATACTTACTAACTGCCTCGGTGAAACATCCATAAAGTCTACGCGCTTTGCCTCCACCTTTGGGAAATCGCCTCTATGTCTGCAGTCAATCCTCTCGTCCATGAAACTCCCGTTTTTGTCTATCTTGGCATTTGCCTGGGCTATTACGTACAGGTCTTCTCTGTCAGCGGTAAGATATTCTATCCTGTCGGTGACCCTTCCGTTCACAACCTTTCTGTAGGGTGTTTCTATAAATCCATATTCATTCACCTTGGCATACGTACTTAAGGAAGCTATAAGTCCTATATTCTGTCCTTCAGGGGTTTCTATGGGGCATATCCTTCCATAATGAGAATGATGAACGTCTCTAACTTCAAAACCTGCCCTTTCCCTGCTCAAGCCGCCCGGACCCAGGGCGCTGAGTCTTCTCTTGTGCGTCAATTCAGCCAATGGATTCGTCTGGTCCATAAACTGGGATAACTGGCTTCTGCCAAAGAAGTCTCTAACCACTGCGGATATCAACTTTGAATTTACCAGATTCTGGGGCATTGCCACATCCATGTCATAGACGCCCATCCTCTCCTTGACTGACCTCTCTAACCTGACCAAACCTATGCGAAACTGATTTTGCAGCAATTCCCCGACTGTCCGGATTCTCCTGTTTCCCAGATGGTCTATATCATCAGATATTCCCTGACCATTTTTAAGATTGATAAGATATACCATGACGTCTATCAGGGTCTCTGGCGTCAATGTTCTCTGTTCAAGCGGAGCTTCCTTGCCCAATTTTCTATTCAGCATATACCTGCCTACTTTACTTAAATCGTATCTTGCACGGTCAAAGAAGAGGCGGTGGACCAATCCCTGTGCCACTTCTACGGTAGGCGGTTCTCCCGGCCTAACCCTTCTATATATGTCAAAAAGGGCATCTTCCTGGGTCTTTGTGCGGTCTCTATCTAACGTATTAATTATCTCCTGACTTGTAATTCTGAAAATCTCAAAGGATTTTATTTCGGCATTCAGGATTTTATTTATCATCTGGGTCGTAATCTTTTCAAAGGCATGAAATAATATCTGGGAAGAAGAGGGGACAACAATATCTGATGCGAGTATGGAATTGACCGGCAATATCTTTAGTGCTTCTTTATCGCTTGAGTCTATCTTCTCTTTTTTAAAAAATGCCTTTAATATGCCCTCTTCAGAATATCCCAATGCCTTTAAGAGTGTCGTTGAGAGGACTTTTCTCTTTCTGTCAATGTATGCATACAATATGTCTGTCATATCAAATTCAAATTCTACCCACGCCCCTCGTGCAGGTATAATCCTTGCCGAAAAGATTTTCTTGCCGTTCGGGTGCCTCGTCTCTTCAAAAGAAACACCTGGAGAGCGGTGCAGCTGGCTGACAGCCACCCTTTCGTCTCCATTGATTATAAACGTTCCATTCTCAGTCATAATTGGCAGTTCGCCAAAATAGACGTCCTGCTCTCTTGATTCCTTGGCAGTCTTAAGGCGTAATCGGACCTTAAGAGGATAGGCATAGGTCATACCCCGCCTCAGGCATTCAATGGCGTCATATTTGGGTTTTCCGAAAAAGTAGTGGAGAAATTCCAATCTGGCATTCTTATCGTAGCCCTCTATGGGGAATATTTCTAAGAATATTTCCTGTAAGCCGGCATTCTCCCTCTTATTCTTCGGTTTATTTGCCTGCAGAAATTTATCATAGGACTCAGTCTGTATCTCTATGAGATAAGGTAATTCCATTACATCCTGAATCCTGCCAAAGTTTTTTCTCTGATACATAACTTTACTTCAGTTCTACCGTAGCCCCTTGTGCCTCTAACTTGCTCTTTATCTCTTCAGCCTCTTTTTTGGAGACGTTTTCCTTCACCGGTTTTGGAGCCTGGTCAACCAAGTCCTTGGACTCTTTTAATCCAAGACTCGTAATTGCCCTTATCTCCTTTATTACCTGTATCTTCTTATCCCCAGACGATGCCAGTATCACGGTAAAGGTGCTCTTCTCTTCCGCTGCAGGCTGGGCAGATGATGCAGCGGCACCAGACACAGGTGCAGCCTGAACAATGCTTGCTGCCGTAATGCCAAACTCTGTTTCCATAGCCTTTGCAAGGCTGGATATCTCCAGGAGGTTCATCTCCTTGATATTATTCAGAGTCTCCTCAACCCTCTTACTGAGTTTTTCCTCAATCTCTATTACATTCTCTTCAGCCATTTTTAGTTCCTCCTCCTTCTGACATTTTATTCAAAATGTATGCTACTCTTCTCGCAGGTTCCTTCAAGGTATAGACGAATCTCATGATAGGCGACTTTAAAGCGCCGAGCACAGTCCCTATCAAGACTTCCTTAGAAGGTAATTGCGCCAATTTTTTTATCCTGCCTGCATCTAAAATTTCCCCGTCTAAGACCCCCCCGCACAGCTTCAGGGCATCATGCTCTCTGGAAAATTTTACCAATGCTCTTGATACAACCACAGGGTCATCTCCCCCTATGATAAAACTCGTGGTCCCGTTCACCATGTCCGCTATTCTATTCATGTTCATCCTTTTTAATGCCAATTTAGACAGGGAATTCTTAACCACGAGATAAGTAGAAGAGAAATTGGATAAATCCCTGCGAAGTTTTTCGGTCTCACGCACGGTCAAACCTTTGTAGTTTGCTACAAAGATAAGCGGTTGTGAATTAAATTTCCGCACCAGTTCATTTATCATGTATTCTTTTTCGCGTTTTGCCATTTTTATTCCTAAGCTCTAAAACTACTGACATCCACTTTAACCCCTGGACCCATTGTGCTTGTAAGATATACGTTCTTTACGAACTGTCCCTTGACTGACGGAGGCCGGACCCTGAAGACCGCTTCAATCAATGTGTTTGCATTTTCCACCAAATGTTCTTTTGGGAAAGATAATTTACCAACGGGCGTATGGATATTTGCCTGCTTATCCATCTTGAACTCCACCCGCCCTGCCTTAATATCTTTTATTGCCCTGGGAACGTCATTTGTCACCGTCCCGGATTTTGGATTAGGCATAAGCCCTTTTGGCCCGAGCACCTTACCGAGTCTCCCTACATCTTTCATCATATCAGGTGTTGAAATCAGCACGTCAAAATCAAGCCAGCCTCCGTTAATCTTTTCTATCATGTCATTAGAACCTACAAAATCAGCGCCTGCCCCTTTTGCAAAATTTGCCGCCTCTCCCTTGCAAATCACAGCTACCCGGACAGTCTTTCCTGTCCCGTGAGGCAGCAGGATGGTCCCTCTAACCATCTGGTCGGATTGCTTGGGGTCTACGTCCAATTTAAAAGATGCCTGGACCGTTTCGTCAAATTTGACATGGGGGACATCCTTTAATAAGGTTACTGCTTCAGGCAAGGCATAGGTCTTGCTCTTATCTATCAGTTTCTCAAGTGCCTTACACCTTTTACTGAGTTTCTTCATCCCTCCACCTCTATACCCATGCTCCTTGCAGTTCCTTTAACAATTCTCATTGCAGATTCCAGATTTGTAGCATTAAAATCCTTTAACTTGGTTTGTGCAATCTCTTTGAGTTGTTCATTCGTTAACTTGCCTACCTTCTCTTTATTTGGATTTCCCGATGCCTTGGCAATCCCGCAAGCCTTCTTTAATAAGACTGACGCAGGCGGGCTTTTTGTAATGAAGGAAAAAGTCCTGTCCTCATAGACGCTTATCACTACGGGTATCACAAGACCTTCTTTCCCTTTTGTCATCTCATTAAACGCCTTGCAAAACTCCATGATGTTCAGTCCCTTCTGGCCTAAAGCAGGACCTACGGGAGGCGCAGGATTAGCCTGCCCTGCCGGTATGTGTAATTTTATAACCCCGGTAATCTTCTTTGCCATTTTACGTCTTCTCCACTTGCCAGTACTCAAGTTCTACCGGCGTAGAGCGGCCAAATATGGAAATGGATACTTTCAACTTGCCCTTGTTAGGGTTCACTTCTTCAATCATGCCATTAAAACTGGCAAAAGGACCCTCTGCCACCCTTATGGTTTCACCCTTTTGAAATATGACCTTTGGCATGGGCTTTTCTTTTTTCTCTTCAGTCTGTCTCAATATGTTTTTAACTTCATTCTCAGATAAAGGCAGGGGCTTTGTCCCTGAACCAACAAACCCGGTCACGCCCTGTATATTTTTGATAAAGTACCAGCTCGTATCATTCAATTCCATCTCAACCAAAACATACCCCGGAAAAAATTTGCGTTCTGTAATGTTCTTTTTACCAGCCTTAACCTCAGAAACCGTCTCAGTTGGAATTAAAACCTGAAACACCAAATCCTTCACAATGCCGGACTGGATGCCATGTCCAAGACTTTTCTGGACCCGTTCTTCATAACCAGCCTGAGTATGAATCACATACCATCTTTTAGCCATTATCTTATCAATACCCTGACAAACTTGGCTAAGGGGAAATCCCAGATACCAATATATATTGCTAACAATAATACCGTTACAATAACAACAGAAGTAGCGCCTGTAAGTTCATCCTTATCCGGCCATGCAACCTTCTTTAACTCTACTTTTACCTCTCCTATAAATTTCTTCAACTTGTTAATCATAATTACCTATATGAAAAACGCCCTTATTCCTATGGCAGGCCTGGAGGGATTCGAACCCCCAACTCCCGGTTTTGGAGACCGGCGCTCTAGCCAGTTAGAGCTACAGGCCTATGGGGACTGCCCCCTTATATTTACTTCGTTTCCTTATGTAATGTCCGTTTTTTACAAAACTTGCAATACTTCTTCAACTCTAACCTATCCGGCGTATTCTTTCTATTCTTAGTCGTGTCATAATTCCTTCGTTTACACTCGGTGCATGCCAGCGTTATAAGTTCCCTCATTTTATAATCTCGCTGATTACCCCTGCCCCTACTG
>CAYVEO010000056.1:0-14483 GCA_964449965.1 uncultured Planctomycetia bacterium | reverse complement strand
AGACATACCTGCAACGAATACTACGCCAGGGCCGCTGGAATTGGAATCAATGCTGGCCCAGATGCATTCTATTGGGTTACGTTATTGTGTTATGGAGGTCTCATCACATGCACTGGACCAGCACAGGGTGGATGGGATAGAATTCTCCGGGGCGGTATTTACCAATCTTACTCCGGAGCATTTAGATTATCACAAAGATATGGGGTCTTACTTTAATGCTAAATTAAAACTATTCCAGAACCTTTCTCCTGACTCTTTTGCCGTCCTAAATGCCGACGATGAATATGGAGCGAGGATTAAAAAACTGGCAGATTCAAATGTGATAACGTTCGGCATAGATAATAAGGCTGACGTCATGGCTTCTTCAATAAAACTTTCCTTAGAAGGCATACAGGCTATAATTACTGCGCCAAAATGGGATTTTACGGTGACGTCTAAATTGCTCGGGAGACACAATGTCTATAACATATTGGGTTCTGTCGGGGCCGGTATGGGACTGGGATTAACGAGCGATGCGATAAAGTCCGGGATTGAGGGTTTGCAGGGCGTCCCTGGCAGACTTGAGATTATAGACTGCGGCCAGCCATTTAAGGTATTTGTTGATTACGCCCACACCCCGGATGCCCTTGAAAAACTTCTTGCCGCATTAAGACCTTTAGTTAGCGGCAGGATTATACTGGTATTTGGATGCGGGGGTGACAGGGACAGGACAAAGAGGCCATTGATGGGCAGGGTTGCAGCGAGGTTTGCCGATACGGTAATACTCACTTCTGACAATCCTCGCAGTGAGTCTCCTGAGTCCATAATCAGGGAAATAGAAGATGGGCTTACAGGGTCTATAAACTGGACGAAAGAAATAGACAGAGCTGAGGCTATAAAGAGGGGCTTATCCATGGCGTTATCAGGGGTATCATCAGATGATGCGGTAGTAATTGCAGGTAAGGGCCATGAGGTTTACCAGATATTCAAGGATGTTACCGTGCCGTTTGATGACAGGGATGTGGTGAGAAAGATATTGAGTCGTTAAGATGTTTACTATTGAAGAAATTTTAAGGGCTACTGGCGGTACCCTTATAAGCGGTTCTATTAATACGGAGATAAAAGGGGTATCCATTGATTCAAGGACTATCCAGCAAGGGGAATTGTTCATTGCTATAAAGGGTGAGAGGTTTGATGGACATGACTTTGTAGAGGAGGCACTGCGTAAAGGGGCTGGAGGTGTGGTGGTTGCTGGGGACAGTCCCAAAACAGGGACAGTCCCCTTTATAAGGGTAAAGGATACAACTATTTCGCTCGGTGATATTGGGGGTTTTCACAGGAAGAGGTTCTCCATCCCTGTAATAGGAGTAACCGGCAGTAATGGTAAGACAACAACCAAGGAAATGATTGCCCATATTTTGTCTAACAGATTCAATGTATTAAAGAATGATGGGACGCAGAATAACCACATCGGTCTGCCTCAGACGTTATTGAGGCTGAATAGTACTCACGGCGCCTGTGTCCTGGAAATGGGCATGAATCACAGCGGCGAGATTGCCCGGCTCACCCGGATATTGAAACCTACCGTAGGCGTTATTACCAATATAGGTGCCTCGCACATGGAATTCCTGGGGACCATTGAGAATGTCCTCATGGCAAAGTGTGAATTATTAGAAGGAATAGATGCCGGGGGTGCGGCTATAATAAACGGCAGCTATCCAATGCTTGGTAAAGAAGCAAGAAAAAGATTCAGTGGCAGGATTGTTACTTTTGGTTTTGATAAGAAGTGTGATGTCATGGCAGAAGATGTAGTCAGCCAGAATGGCTGGACAATTGCTACTATAAACGGTGTCTACAAACTCCGGATGAACGTGCCTGGCCGTCATAATATTGAGAATGCATTGGCAAGTTGGGCAGCAGCCTCACTCTTAGGATTGGAAGAGGAAGTGATACTAAATGCCCTGGCAGAATTTAAACTGCCTCCTATGAGGATGGAATTAATAGATATAAACGGCGTTCGGATTATCAATGATTCCTATAATTCTAATCCGTTATCAGTAGAGTGTGCCGTCAATACCCTTTCAGGATTTGAGGCGAAAGGCAGAAGGATAATGGTAAGCGGGGATATGCTTGAATTGGGTGATGCATCGGCAGAGGCGCATAGAAGACTCGGCATATTGATTGCGCAGTCTTCTATAGACATGCTTATGTGTGTGGGGAACCTGTCCATAAAGACTGCGGATGGGGCTCGCGCCGGGGGGATGGAGGAAAGCCGTGTCAGGGTTTGCTACGGGACAAACGATGCAGCAAAGTTACTATCAGAGACTGTTAGAGCAGGTGACGTAGTCCTGATTAAAGGTTCAAGGCGCATGAAGATGGAGGAGATTATAGGGTGTTTTACCACTTACTATACCCATTAAGGGAATTATTCTTCGGGTTTAACATATTCAGATATATCACGTTCCGTGCCGCAATGGCTGCCGTCACTGCATTTGCCTTGAGCATGCTGCTTGGTCCCGCCCTTATAAAAAAATTATCCGAGCTTAAAGTCGGTGAGAATATTAGGAAAGATGAATGCCCTGGGTTATATCCGCTGCATAAAGGTAAAGAGGGGACGCCCACTATGGGTGGGATATTGATATTATTGTCCGTAATAGGCTCTACACTGTTGTGGGGGGACCTCACCAATCAATACGTCATGCTTGTCATATTTGCAACTGCATGGCTGGGTATAATAGGCTTTGCAGACGACTACATAAAATTGGTGAAAAAGAGGTCGTTGGGCTTAAATCCGAGGCTAAAGTTTTTATGGCAGGGACTGCTCGGTTTAATCATAGGTGTGACAGTTTCATATGACCCTATAATAGGCGGCAGGCTTGACGTTCCGTTTTTCAAGGAATTAGTAGTAAATCTTGGGATATTCTATAGTATATTTGTAGCATTGGTGATTGTCGGTTCTTCAAATGCAGTAAATCTTACTGATGGGCTGGATGGACTGGCTATAGGATGCGTCATTATGGTAGCCCTGGCATACAGCGGCATGAGTTATCTTACAGGACACATCAGGTTTAGTAGTTATCTGAATATACTTCATGTCCCAGGGGTCGGGGAACTCACGGTATTCTGTGCCAGTATAGTGGGTGCAGGATTGGGATTCCTGTGGTATAACACTTATCCTGCATCCGTGTTTATGGGGGATACAGGTGCCCTGGCACTTGGAGGGGCGATTGGGGTTGTAGCTGTCCTTATAAAGAAGGAACTGGTCCTACTCTTAGTAGGCGGCATCTTCGTGGCAGAAGCAGTCTCTGTGATACTTCAGGTCGGCTCGTATAAGTTAAGGCGGAAGAGGATATTCCTGATAGCCCCTGTCCATCATCATTTCCAGTTAAAGGGATGGCCTGAACCCAAAGTGACGGTGCGATTCTGGATTATAGGGGCAGTACTGGCATTGCTGAGTCTTGCTACGCTGAAGATAAGATGATGAATTTAAAAGGTAAGCATGTAACAGTTGTTGGACTGGGTATTAGTGGACTTAGCGCTGCCAAATTACTCTTGAAAGCAGGTGCCAGGGTTTCAGTTACTGACAATGGTAATGGGGATAATCTCCATAAGAATAAAGAACTGCTTGATGGCATGGGAGTAAATGTGGAAATAGGGACTCACACTGAGGGTTTTATAAAGGGCAGTGAAATGCTGATTGTAAGCCCGGGCGTGGATACGAACTCCCTGCCAATATTATGGGCAGAGAAAGAGGGAATCCCGATTATAGGAGAAATAGAACTTGCCTTTTCATTTTGCAAGGCGCCTATTATAGCTATTACAGGGAGTAATGGCAAGACTACAGTTACCACACTGACAGGCGAACTCCTGAAAGCAGGCGGTATTAAAAGTTATGTATGCGGTAATATAGGACTGCCATTCTGCGATGTAGCAATGGATGCCGATGCGGGTGACGTTGTTGTGCTTGAGGTGAGTTCATTCCAGCTTACAAGGACTATAAACTTCAAGCCAAAGGTCTCTGTAATACTAAACGTGACAGAGAATCATTTAGACAAGCATGGGAACCTGCAGGAATATCTTGACAGTAAGTTAAAGATATTTAAAAACCAGTCAGCAGGGGATAAGACTATATTGAATTATGATGACCCTAATTTAAAAAGTGTAGAGGCGACATCAGACGTGCTGTATTTCAGCAGATTCAAAGAGGTGAGAGGTGCATTTGCAGATAAAGATGCTGTTTTTCTTAACGTTGATGGAACAAAAGTGAAAATATGCACAAAGGGAGAAGTCTCTATAAAGGGGGAACACAATATAGAGAATATTATGGCAGCGGTTCTGCTCGCTTCATGTTTCAACATAAATCCGGACGTAATGAGAAAAGTAGTAACAAACTTTAAAGGTCTGCCCCACAGGTTTGAATATGCAGGTTCAAAAGACGGGATTACGTTTATTAATGACTCCAAATCTACCAGCGTAGGTGCCACAATCAGGGCTTTAGAATCACTGGAATTGCCTGTCCTGCTTATTGCCGGTGGAAGGGACAAGGGGAGTGATTTTACCCTCATAAAAGATTTGGTAAGAGAGAAGGTCAGGGAGGTTGTCCTTCTCGGTGAGGCTGGTCCCAAGATAAGAAAGGCATTAGACGGGGTAACGGATTTTAAGAAAGCGGGTTCAATGGATGAGGCTGTTCAGTGTGCATATACCAGTGCAGTCCAAGGGGACTGTATCCTGCTTTCTCCTATGTGCGCCTCTTTTGACATGTTCCATAATTTTGAGGAGCGGGGAGAAGAGTTTAAAAAATCAGTGAGGAGGATATGCGGGAAACCAGAATAGGGTTATTTGTGGTGACCCTCCTGCTTATCAGCACAGGCATATTGATGGTATACAGTGCGAGCAGTATCTATGCCCATGAAAAGTGGCATGATAGCTTTTATTACCTCAAACGGGACATTATTTATGGGGTCATAGGAGCTATACTTGCAGGTTTGGTAATGAGCATGGATTATTACAAATTAAAGACTTATAGTAAAATACTTGTCTTCATATCTACTATTCTGTTAATTCTGGTTCTGATACCCGGCATAGGTAAAGAAGTAGGCGGTGCAAGACGATGGTTTAAATTCTGGATAATGAGTTTTCAGCCCTCTGAATTTGCCAAATTATCCTTAATCATATACATGGCAGACGTCCTGTCAAGAAAACAACCAAAGATAAAGAGTTTCTTCCACGGGTTTTTGCCTCCCATGTTTATATTAGGTATAAGTTTAGGACTTGTGTTAATGCAGCCTGACCTCGGGACTGCAGTCGCAATGGGCGTGATAGCATTTATTATGTTTCTGGTAGCAGGCATAAGGCTGGTGCACTTAGTTCCGGCAATACTTTCTTCAATACCTGTCCTGTATGCACTCGTATTCAACGTGACGTATAGAAGGCGAAGAATCCTTGCATTTATGAATCCATGGAATGACCCGCAGGGGGTTGGGTTTCAGATTATACAGTCTTTTCTGGCATTGGGTTCAGGCGGGCTTCTGGGAGTCGGACTTGGGCAAAGCAGGCAAAAACTATTTTATCTGCCCGAATCTCATACGGATTTTATATTTTCAATTATAGGTGAAGAATTAGGGCTTGCAGGGACATTGAGTGTGATATTGCTGTTTTTCATTTTTATAATTTATGGCACAAAGATAGCCGTTAAGGCTACGGAAATTTTTGGCCATCTATTGGCTGTAGGGCTTGTCTCTATGATAGCAATAGAGGCGATTATAAATATTGCGGTCGTAACCGGTTCTGTCCCTACAAAAGGTCTGCCTATGCCATTCATAAGTTATGGAGGCTCTGCGTTGATATGCAACATGGTCGCGGTGGGACTATTGCTTAACATAGGCAAACACAGGTTCAGGTTATGAGGGTCGTCATTGTTGCCGGAGGGACCGGGGGGCATATATTCCCTGCCATTAGTCTTGCTGAGGAATTTAAAAGCCGGGATAATAAGGCTGAGATATTATTTATCGGAATAGGCAGGAAATTGGAAGAGAAGACGTATAAAAAGGGAGGACACGGGTATTATGAGAAACTGTTCATAGTCCGCATGCCGTCTTTTCAGACTAAGGATATTCTTATCCTCCCTTTTCTTTTAAAATATGCGGCATTCTTCATAAAGTTTACCGCAGGATTTTTAAAGGCGATAATATTATTGTTCAGGTTTAAACCCAATGTAGTGGTGGGGTTTGGAGGATATGTGTGTGTTCCTGTGATGCTGGCAGGATTGTTTTTAAGGGTGCCGATGGTGCTCCATGAGCAGAATGTTTTGCCCGGTCAGGCGAATCATTTCCTTGCCCCATTCGTTAATAAAGTGGCTATAAGTTTTGAGAAGACAGGAAAGGCATTAAATGCTAAATCCATAGTCTTTACAGGCAATCCTATACGGAATGATATATTAAAAGGTGATAGATCCGGTGCAAGAAAAAGATTTGGCATAGAGGATGACATGTTCACCATCTTAGTCATGGGCGGCAGTCAAGGTTCTAATACTATCAACAGGGTCATGATTGAGGCGATTATACTGATGAGTCCGGAAGAGAGAACAGGATTACACGTCCTGCATCTTTCCGGTAAGACTGGATATGAATGGGTAAAGAGAGAATATGCTATCATGGGAATCAGCCATACGTTATTTCCTTTCCTTGACGATATGGGGGATGCGTATAAGGCATCAGATTTAGTAATAGCCAGGGCAGGGGCAACGACTATCGCTGAGATTACTGCTTTGGGTCTGCCTGGTATCCTCATACCGTATCCTCATGCCAGGATGCATCAGGTGGCAAATGCCTTACTTTTTGAAGAATTTGATGCCGGGATTATGATAGAGGAGAAAAGATTATCCGGAAGCGTATTAAAGTCCCATATACTGGAACTAAAAAATGATACCCGTCGTCTCAAAAGGATGTCCCGGAATAGCAGAGGCATAGCCAATCATAATGGTGATAAGAGATTAGCAGATGAGGTGATAAAGGTTGCTAAAAAAGTATAAGAAGATTCATTTCATTGGTATCGGTGGAATCGGGATGAGCGGTCTTGCCCAAATCCTCCTTGAATCAGGCTGCACAGTTACAGGTTCTGATGTGGCTTTAAACGAGTCTACAAAAAGGGTAGGATTATTGGGCGGCAGGGTATTTACCGGGCATGCCTCATCCAACATAGGGGATGCTGATTTGGTAGTATATTCTTCCGCAATATCAGACTCAAATCCCGAACTGAAAGAGGCATCTCTTCGCGGGATAAAGATTATTAAGCGGGGGCAGATGCTGGCAGAGATGATGAAAGGCAAAACCGGCATAACGGTTGCAGGGGCGCATGGTAAAACTACGACGACCTCATTGATAGTCACCGTCTTGAAGGAATCCGGATTAAAGCCCACCTTTGCAATAGGGGGGGAGGTGAACGATTTTGGAGGAAATGCCTCTTTAGGGCAGGGAGACTACTTTGTAGCAGAGGCAGATGAGAGTGACGGTTCTTTTCTGTATCTCGCCCCGCGGTATTCCGTGATTACAAACATTGATGATGACCACATGGACTATTATAAGACCCCTGATAATCTCGTCAGGGCGTATGTAGAGTATGCCCGGAATACAGAAAAGGGAGGGATGCTCTTTTGCTGCGGAGATGACCCTAAGACTATGGGTATCCTGCAGTATCTCAGGGTCAGGCATAAGACGTTCGGGCTGTCCTATGAATCAGAGATTTATGCAGAAGGCGTCAGGATGGCAGGATTGGAATCAAAATTTTCATGCTTCTATAAGGGAAAGATGCTTGGCATTGTCCACTTACGTATCCCTGGTATGCACAACGTTTCAAATTCTCTCGCAGCGATAGGGGTTGGAATGGAATTAGGCATACCTTTTGATAAGATAAAAGAGGCGCTGTACGCCTATAGGGGTGCGGACAGAAGGTTCCAGATAAAAGGGACTGTCCGCGGCATAACAATTGTTGACGATTATGCCCACCATCCGGCAGAGATTAATGCTACCCTGCTGGCTGCAAAGAATTTGGGATATGAAAGGATGGTAGTGGTATTCCAGCCCCATAGATATACAAGGACTATGTATTTTAAGGATTTATTCGGCAGGTCTTTTTCACTGGCAGATTATCTGGTCCTGACTGATATTTATAGTGCGAGTGAAAAGCCCATAGATGGCGTTAGCACCAGGAACATATATGATAAGGTGGTAGAATGCGGTCATAGGGGTGTGTTATTATTACCCAAAGAGGAAGTAGTAGAACATCTGGTTAATATGCTCAAGGAAGGTGACCTGTTACTCGTATTAGGCGCTGGTGACGTAGTAGAGGTAAGTGCTGAGTTAATGGATAGGTTGAAAACCACATGTCATTGCGACAAAATATTGTAGTTGCCGACCTTGGTCGGCTTAATTAAATATAATTATGAATAGTGCAGCATTAAAGCAAGAGATAAAAAAATTAATCAGCGGTGAAATTTTATTTAACGAACCTTTATCCCGTCATACGTCCTTTAAGATAGGAGGACCTGCTGACATCTGGGTAGAGATAAAGGAGCCCATGGAATTCATGTCCCTGATGAAGTTTCTAAAATGCAACTCTATCCCAATACACGTCATAGGCGGGGGGACGAACGTCCTCGTTAGTGATAAGGGGTTGAGAGGTGTTACGATTTCAACAAGGGCTTACGATAAGATAACCTTTCTTGATGATGGAATTATCTATGCAGGTGCCGGCGTAAAGATTTCCAAACTTATTAGAGAGGCTATGAGCAGGTCTTTAACAGGGCTTGAGTTTCTTGCAGGTATCCCGGGTACCGTGGGCGGTGCTATCAGGATGAATGCAGGGGTAAAGAATAGCAATGGGGGATACAGAGGAATAGGAGAGTTAGTGGAAGAGGTTGGAGTTATAGGCGGCAGACTCGGCACATTTGCCATCCTTTCAAGGGAAGAACTTGAGTTCGGATACAGGGATTCCAATTTAAAAGACTCTTTTGTCCTCGCGGTTAGATTGAAGAAATTGGATAGAGGTGACAAAGGTGATATTGCTGTTAAGGTGAGAGAATTTCTTGGATATAAAAGAAAGGTTCAGGATTTGAACGTCCCGAGTGCAGGCTGTATCTTTAAAAACGTTGAAGGGAAAAGGTTAACGAGCGGGCAGATGATAGAGACCTCCGGGCTAAAAGGCGTTATAGCAGGAGGTGCTCAGGTATCAGATAAACATGCAAATTTTATCATTAACAGGGGAAATGCTAAGGCTAACGATGTCCTGAAACTAATTGACATTATCAGGCAGAAGGTGAGAAAGAAACATGGGGTGCGGCTTGAATTGGAAATAGAACTCATGGGGGTGAAGATTTGAGAAAGTTTGGCAGGATTGGCGTTTTGATGGGAGGTCTATCCAGTGAAAGGGATGTATCTTTAAAATCCGGTAAGGCAGTTGCCTGTGCTCTAAAAAAGGCAGGTATTGACGTGGCAGCCATTGATATTCGCCCAGTAGGACGGGCGTCTCGTCTGTCAAACAAACGAAATGAACATAATTTAATAAAGGAATATGTCCTGGGTAAGATTAAGGATTCAAAGATAGACATTGTATTTATTGCCCTCCATGGCAGGTTTGGAGAAGATGGCACTATTCAGGGTATGCTGGAAGAAAATGGCATCCCTTATACAGGCTCAGGGGTTAGTGCAAGTAGATTAGCGATGGATAAGGTGAGGTCGCGGGAACTCTTTCAGAAAGCAGGGCTTTCTGTCCCCAATTGCGTTATATTAAATTCGCATCCCCAGAATAAGTCATTGCGAGCGTCCCGAGTTTACGAGGGAACAGCGTGGCAATCTCATTTTTGTGGCATTGGTTTCCCTTATATTGTTAAGCCCTCTTCCCAGGGTTCCAGCATTGGACTGTCGTTAGTGGAAACTGAAAATAATTTGAAAAAAGCGATTAACCTGGCATATAAATACGATGACACTGTGCTTGTGGAAGAATATATCTCTGGTAAAGAGGTCACTGTAGCGATACTGAATGATAAGCCATTACCAGTTATAAATATAGTTCCCGGGCGTAGATTCTATGATTACAATGCAAAATACAAGTCAGACTCTACACATTATATTTGCCCGGCTGAACTTTGCAAGAGGGAATATAAACGTGTCCAGGAAAGCGCCCTCATTGCACACAAGTGCTTAGGATGTAAATCATTCTCCAGGGTGGATATGATATTGAGAGAAAATGGGATACCCGTAGTCTTAGAGGTCAACACTATCCCGGGGCTTACGTCTAAGAGCTTGCTGCCTAAAGCAGCAAAAGCCGCCGGTATTTCATTTGAAAAACTCTGTATTGCCATTGTAACGCAGGTGGATTTATAATGAAAAAGTCAAAAAATAACAGAAGCAAGAAAAAGAGAATTCCAAAGTTAGATATAAAGAAGGCGTTCTCAGTAACAAAGAAGATGCTCCCTGTTCTTCTATCTATCTTTGTGCTCGTACTTCTATCTATCCAATTCTACCTCTTTATCTACAAATCAGGCTGCTTTACTGTCACTGATGTAGAGGTTATGGGTATAGATGCGAACAAGGATGGTTCCATAAACAAACTCGTTAGCCAGTTAAAAGGGGAAAACATATTTGATATAGAATTATCATCATACTCACGTAAATTTAAAGAACTCATCCCTGAGGCTGAGAATGTAATCATAACGAGGAAATTACCTAACAGGTTAGTTATAAATATTAAGACAAGAAAACCTTATGCATTATTAGACCTGAATAACGCGAGGTTCCTGATAGATTCATCAGGATTTATATTGGCAAGGGCAGATGATAAGGGAGATGGTTCAGTTCCTTTGATAACGGGGATTGGATGGAAGAAAGACAGTATAAGGGTTGGCAGGCAGATAGATTCTAAAAGATTGACTGCGGCACTTGTCTGTTTGAAAGGATTATTGTCTGTCAGAAGGGTGGTAAGAGTAGACGCACATGACCCGAATAATGTCCTGCTATATACTGAAGATGGTTTAGAGATAAAGGCACGCGGGGATGATTTTGACAGCAAGATAAAATTGCTTGCTTATGTTTTGCCTGAGGCAAAGGAATCCAGGGCTAAATACGTTGACATGAGATTTAAGGATATAGTAATAGGGAGATAACGAATGAAAGAAAGGATTATTGTTGGATTGGATGTTGGGACATCTAAAATATCATCAAGCGTTTGTAAATTAGAAAAGAATAACACGGCAAGGGTCCTGGGTATAAGCAGGGTGCCGTGCAAAGGATTAAAAGACGGCGTGGTAGTAGACCTTGATGAAACGATAGATTCTATTGAGAAGGCTATAGAAGAGGTGGAAAGACAGTCAGAGACAGAGGTTTACACTGTGATTGTCAATGTGAATGGCGGACACATAAGGGGTGAGAATACGAGGGGGGCCGTTATTATACCTGAGAAGGAGAGCGAGGTTACGAAGAAGATGATGGATAAGGCAATAGATTCTGCAAAGATGCTGGCACTGCCATTGGACAGGCAGTTTATCCACATTGTCCCCCAGGGTTATACAGTTGATGGCCAGGAAGGGATAAAAAATCCACTCGGTATGTATGCTACAAAATTGGAGGTTGAACTTTACTGTATAGATGGCATGGTAACATTGCTCCAGAATGTGGTTAAAGGTGTAAACATGGCCGGATATGAGGCGGGGGATTTGGTATTTTCACCTATTGCAGCAAGTTACGCAGTTGTAGAGAAGGAAGAGCGGGAATTGGGAGTCCTTCTAATAGATATTGGCGCCGGTACGGCAGGTATGGTGGTATTTATAAAGGGCAATATAAAAGATGCCGTTGTAGTCCCTGGCGGAGGGGATAAGATTATAGACAATCTCTCCAGAACGTTCAGGATACCGCATTCGTATGCAGAAGAGTTGATGCGCAGATTCGGATGTTCACAATCCTCTGCCATAAAAGATAAAGAACGGATATATTTAAGGGAAGGTATAAATGGGAAGAACAGTATTTCAAGGCAGGAATTCTGCAAGGTTATAGAATCGGACAT
The DNA here is from genome assembly GCA_964449965.1 of uncultured Planctomycetia bacterium. Taxonomy (GTDB): domain Bacteria; phylum Omnitrophota; class Gorgyraeia; order CAYVEO01; family CAYVEO01; genus CAYVEO01. Next base: position 2,450 of record CAYVEO010000056.1, on the reverse strand, counting down.
GAGAGAATTATTTGAAGGGTTCAGGTCAAGACTTGAAAAATGCAATTATAAAGAGATGGCAGCCTCAGGGGTAGTTATCACAGGCGGGCTGGCTTTGATGGATGGTGTGGCAGAATTGGCAGAAGAGGTATTTGGCGTAAATGTCCGACTCGGTTTAGTGCGAGGCTTTGAGAGTACCGGAAAATCCATCGTTGGTCCGCTCTACGCTACAACTTTTGGGCTGATACGATATGGTATAGACCAGGATAACAGGGATATTGGATTAGACACAAAACCAAATGCTATATTCAAGAGAATGGCGATGAAGGTAAGGGCATTATACGAAGAATATTTTTAAATCTTATCTCAGTCTTTCTAATATATAGTCTCCTATAAGCCTCTTGCCATTTGATGAGATACCGTAAAAACTCAATCCCACTCCATCGTGCTTGCTCCATACGACCTCACCTACAGCCTCAAGACCTGATTTCTGGGATGTCTCAGGGACAGGCTGTAACGATATCCTCAATTCTATGAGGATTGATTTATCCTTTAGTTTTTGCAGGATATTCTCCGGAGGGTTCTTTATTTCTATATATGTCCCTGTAATACTTATATTCTGTGTCGTTGCCTCTTCCCATGCAGTTATAGGCTTATGGTCTGATTTGTTTATAAATCTGAACTTGACCGGCAATGTCGCCTTAAGCCGGACATACTTTAACCTTTCTTCGCTTAAAAGATTCTTAGGTTCCATATAGATTCCCTTTCCTCCTTCATACCTGTCCAAGTTTAGCACAAAATCTCATTAATGTCAAACGAATTTTCTTGCAATATTTGATAGGATTTGTTAGAATTAGGTTTATGAAGGTGATAAGATTATAGAAACTATAGCAGAGCAATTGGCATTATATGCTCAGGAGATAAATTTTAATGACCTGCCAGTTGAGGTAGTCCATGAGTCAAAAAGGCACATCATAGATTCCTTTGGCTGTGCTATGGGGGCATATTTGAGCGAACCTGGCAGGATAGCGCGGGGGATTGCATTATCTTTTAAAACTGAGGAAGGCACACCTGTTTTTGGCACAATCCATAAGAGCACATCTGATCTGGCAGCATTTGCCTGCGGCACACTTATCCGTTATTTAGATTATAACGATACATATCTTTCCAAAGAGCCTGCCCATCCCAGTGACAATATAGCAGCGGTTTTAGGGGCAGTGACAGATGGGACGGATGGCAGATTATTCATAACGGCAGTTGTTCTGGGTTATGAGGTCCAATGCAGGTTATGTGATGCAGCAGGCTTGAGAAACAGAGGATGGGACCACGTAACGTATATAGCCCTCTCAAGTGCTTTGGCAGCGGCAAAGGTTATGAAATTGCCTTTAGATAAGACACTTGAGGCGATAGCACTCGCAGGCGCACCTAACATTACATTGCGGCAGACAAGGGTTGGAGAATTATCCATGTGGAAGGCGTGTGCAGCAGCCAATGCGGCGAGGAATGGATTGTTCGCGAGCCTTTTAGCTAAATACGGAATGACCGGACCAAAAGAGATATTTGAGGGTCCGATGGGATTTATCAATCAGGTCTCAGGTCCGTTTATGCTCCAGCCATTCGGAGGTAAGGGTGTCAGGTTTAAGGTATTAGACAGTTACATAAAATTTTACCCCTCAGAATACCATTCACAGGCAGGGATAGAGGCAGCATTGAAATTGAGGTCCCGGATAAGCAATCCAGACGAGATAGATGCGATAGAAGTCTATACATACGATGCGGCAGTAGATATTATAGCCGGTGATAAAGAGAAATGGAATCCCAAAACCCGAGAGACAGCAGACCACAGCCTGCCATACTGTATAGCAGCAGCATTATCAGTTGGAAAAATTGAACTGGAAGAATTTGAAGAAGAGAAAATAAAAGACCCAAAGATTTTTAACCTGATGCAGAAAATCAAGGTAATAAGGGATAGCACCTTTACGGCAGAATATCCGGAAGGATTCCCGTGTCTCTTGAATGTTACGACCCGGACAGGTAAGAAATATTCTATGAAAGTAACCTATCCTAAAGGCCATCCTGAAAATCCCATGACAGATAAAGAAGTAGAGGATAAATTCAGAAAACTGGCAGGGGGTGTCTTACCACCGGCTCGGATAGATGCGGTTCTTGATAGGATGTGGAATTTAGAAAAGGTTAAGGATATGAGGGAATTGCTCCTGTTATTTGAGGTGAAATGAAGAAACTTTTTCAAGAAGGTATAATAGTTATGCCAGGGGCGTTTAATGCCATTACTGCTAAGATTATAGAGGCGTGCGGGTTTAAAGCTGTCTATGTCTCAGGTGCAGGGCTCGCAAACGGTATGGCAGGGTATCCTGATACAGGGCTTCTTACTATGAGAGAGGTTCTGGACCAGGTAAGGTATATAGCAAATTCAGTGGATATACCAGTGATTGCTGATATGGATACAGGAT
>CAYVEO010000055.1:0-14769 GCA_964449965.1 uncultured Planctomycetia bacterium | reverse complement strand
GGCATTTGATTACATTACCAAACCATTCAACCGTGATGAATTGCATCTTACCATTGAAAAGGCTTTCCAGATGATGAGATTATCTAACGAAAACTTAAGGCTGCATCAGCAACTCGTGGAAAGGTTTAGTTTCTCCAATATCATAGGTGGCAGCAAGAAGATGCAGGAACTGTTTGAGATGGCAGGGAGAGTTGCCCATACTGATTCTACCGTCTTGATTTCAGGAGAAAGCGGGACAGGAAAAGAACTCATAGCCAGGGCTATACATTTTAATAGTAATCGCCGTGACAAGAATTTTGTTGCGGTCAATTGTTCCTCCATCCCGGAGACGCTTTTAGAAAGCGAATTATTCGGATATATAAAAGGGGCATTTACAGGCGCGGTTAAAGATAAGGAAGGCAGGTTTGAACTCGCTGACGGGGGGACGCTCTTTTTAGATGAGGTTCGGGACCTACCCATTGAATTGCAACCCAAACTCCTGCGGGTGCTTCAGGAAAAGGAGATAGATAAAATAGGCGGCTCAAGACCTGTCAAAATAGACGTGAGGATTATTGCTGCCACAAACAGGTCATTGGAGGATGCAGTCAAGTCAGGTGAATTCAGAGAAGACCTTTACTACAGACTGAGCGTAGTGCCATTGACTGTCCCGCCTTTACGGGAAAGGAAGGATGACATACCTCTTCTGATTCAGCACTTCCTTCATAAATTTAATGCAGGTCCTTGTAAGATTGATGCAGAGGTAATGGCTGCTTTTAAAATGTTTCACTGGCCCGGGAATATACGGGAACTTGAAAACGTCATAGAACGGGCATTGGTCCTTGGACAAGATAAAGGGCGTATCACCCTGCAGGATATTCCTGAGAATATAGGAAGGAAAGATATTTCACAGGTAGAAAGACTACTTATAGATATCCCTGATGAAGGGATCCAGTTGGAAGAGGTTGAAAAGGGACTTATACTCTATGCATTGAAGATAAAGAACCATAACCAGACACAGGCAGCCAATTTCCTCGGTATAACCCGCCAGACACTTATCTACCGGATGGAGAAGTACGGGATAAAAACTTGAGGTAAAATCATGAACAATACTATCTTAAATATGCGGCAGATAGCCAATCCTTCTATATGTCTTTCATGCGACGTATGCTGTAGATTCCCGGAGCAGGGAAGTTTCCTGGCGCCTGTAGTTACACAGGATGAGGCTGGGGCCATAGGTAAAGAGGGAAGGGTGGATTTAGTTTCATCAGGTGATGGTTATATCTGCCCATTTTTTACCGCCTCCAGCAATAGATGCAGCATTTATGATGTCAGGCCGTTTGATTGCAAACTCTATCCTTTTGCCTTGATGAAGAGCCATGACGGCAATGAGATAATCCTGGGGATTGACACTAAATGCCCGATAGCGAATGGTGCTTTTCCAGAAGAGGAGATAGCGAGTTATATAGAGGACCTCATTTCCTTCATTGAGTCAGATGACGTTAAGAAATTTATCCTTAAGAACCCGCTTCTGATAGGTCCATTTCAGGAAGATGTAGTCCCATTATACAGTCTTACAACATGTCAACAAGAAAAATATGGATTGATTCCTCTAAAATCAGAAGATAGAGAACTTGTTAGAGAATATATCAGTCTGAAAGAGCATTATTTATCAGGTTACTCTTTTGAATCTATTTTCATCTGGAAGGATTTCTTTAATCTATTTTACAAGATTATTGATAATAATCTGTGTATCTTTGCCGAACATGATGGTAACTGCTTTATGCCTGTCCCGCCTCTGGGAGAAGATTATAGCAGGGAGGCATGTCTTGAATCATTTGATATTATGAAAAGGCTGAATCAGATAGAGGCTGTGACAAGGATTGAGAATATTGAAGAGGAATCCTTATGTTATTTCCGCTCTCTTGGATTCACATCTTATTTAAAGGATGCGGAATATGTATGCCTTCAGAAGGATTTGAGCGAACTTTCCGGAAATAGATTTGGCAGTAAACGCTCTGCCTGTAATTATTTTGCGAAGCACTATAGTTATGTTTATTTGCCTTTTGAGCCGCAAATGCAGGATGCGTGCCTTAATTTATACAAGGAATGGGGTAATGAGCGTTCTATGAAATATAAAGATACCCTTTTTAATGCCCTGCTTGGGGATTCATATCATGCTCACAAGACTGCTATGGCTCGTGGACCTGGGCTTACAGGAAGGGTAGTTTTAGTGGATGGTATATTAAAGGCTTACACCTTCGGATACAGACTGAATAATGACGTCTTCTGTATATTATTTGAAGTAGCAGACCTCAAGATAAAAGGACTCGCCCAGTTTATATTCAGGGAATTTTCCAGGGAACTTTCTTCATTCAGGTATATCAACATAATGGACGCATCAGGTCTGGATAATCTGAAAAAGGTAAAATTGTCTTATCATCCGTGCAAAACTATTCCGGCGTATATTATAAGATAAACAGGGGGACAGTCCCCACTTACGTTACTTTTCTGCTGTGATAATCGTTCCATTGTTAGGAAGGGTGATCTTTAGCCTCTTAATATTTCTAAATCCCGCTTCTTTTAGCCAGCCGGATATTTCATTGAACGTATAAGTTCGCCCTTTATCTGTATTAACGAGCATATTGATTGCAAATATTGAGGCTTGAGAAGGTATCGTCCTGTCCTCATTTAATATAAAATCCTGCAGGATTATTTTACCTTTAGGATTTAGTGCATTGAAAAGTTTTTTAATAATGGCCGTATTCTCATCAAATCCCTCAGCATGGATTATGTTTGAGAGCAATACTGCATCAAATTTACCGTCAATTTCATGGACGTTATAATCACCAGCAACAAGTCTTATCTTGTCTTCCATCCGGTACCTTGAAATGACCTCTTTGGCAATAGGCAGTGTCTCGGGCAGGTCAAAAACAGTTGCTGCCAGTCCCGGATTTACCTTACAAAAATAAATAGAATAGGTCCCTGGCCCTCCGCCAAGGTCAAGGAGCGTCTTGCAGCCGGATAATCTTAGCTTCCTGGCTAATATAGGGGCGCAGGCGGATGCGATATTATGCATCCCTAATATGAAATTTCGCAGTGAGTCTTCTTCTCCTGCTGGTTCTTCAGGCGGCTTGCCAGTCCGGACAGTCTTTTCTAATTTTTCCCATGTCCCCCACATGCCGCCGAGGTGTCTTATTATGTAAAGATAATCGTCTCTACCCTCCACCATGAACCGATCGGAAATTTTAGTGTTTGCATATCTGTCTTTGTTCTTCTTCAGCAGTTTTAGACCTACCAGGGCATTTAGCAATAACTCTACTGCACGGGGGTTTAGAGATAATCTGGCTGCGACCTCATTCGCAGTCATCTCGCCATTAGAGAGTGCCGTGAATATACCTAATGATAAAGACGTATGCAATATCCTTGCATGCCAGTAAAAACTTAGTTCTACTAATGAACGCGGTGTAATCATTTTTTAATTCCTTCTAACAGATTATCCAGAGAAAGCGTGTTCAGGACGTCGTCCTTCTCAATCCAACCTCTACGTGCAACACTTATGCCGAACAGGATATTATCAAGCTGGTCCTTAGTATGGGCATCTGTAGAGATTGCGAGCTTTACACCAACTTCTTTTGCCCTGTGGCAATTGATGTCAGTCAGGTCCATTCTCTCCGGATATGCGTTTATCTCAATCGCAGTATTTGTGTCCCGGGCCGCCTTATAAATTTCTTCAAAATCAACCTCATAGCCCTCCCTTACCCCCATGAGTCTTCCTGTAGGATGGACAATGCAGCGGACGAATTTGTTCTGCATCGCCTTGATAAGCCTCTTAGTAAGGACCTCTTTGGTTTGCTTAAACCCTGAATGGACAGCAGCTACCGCAAAGTCAAGCATTGAGAGTATATCATCACTGAATGCCAATTTCCCATCGCTTAATATATCTACCTCTGCCCCTGTAAGGAGTCTGAAACCCTTGAGGGTCTTATTAAGTTTCTCTATCTCTTTAACCTGTTTTATGAGTTCTTCTTCTTTTAACCCGCCGGCAACCGGCAGGGATTTGGAGTGGTCAGTTATAACGATATATTCATAGCCCCGTCTTTGTGCCGCCTCTGCTAATACCTCCAGACTATCAGAGCCGTCACTCCATTTGGAATGGACATGTAAATCACCCTTGATGTCTTTTAATTCTATCAGGATGGGTAGTCTATTTTTAATGGCAGCCTCAACTTCACCTGTATCTTCTCTTAGTTCAGGAGGTATAAAAGGCAAGCCTAATATTTTGTAAATCTCTTCCTCTTCCTTGCCTGCAATTTTACTATTAGTCCTTTCGTTGAATACGCCGTACTCATTAATCTTCCATCCCTTCTTTACAGCCATCTCTCTCAAACGGATATTATGGGCTTGAGAGCCTGTAAAGTATGCCAGTCCTGCCCCAAAACTTTCTGGCTCAACCACCCTCAAATCCACCTGAATGCCATCTTTTGTAAGGACACTGGACTTGGTTGAACCATGTGCCAGGACATCCATTATCTGAGGCAATTTTATAAATTCTGCCATAACCTTTTCAGGGCTATTTGAGGTCACCAATATATCTATATCCTTTACAGTTTCCTTCATCCTTCGGACACTGCCAGCAATTGTGATGCGTTTGGTCTCGGGCAATTTCTTGAGATTAAAGATGATGTCATTGGCTATCGGCAGTGCGAAACCTAAAGGCATGCGCTCTTTACCTTTTTTAATGAATTCTATTCCCCTTAGTATGTTCTCTTCTGTCTTCTCTTTTAAACCCGGCAGGCCTGCAATCTTATGCAAACGTGCCATCTCTTCCAGGTCCTGGATACTTTTGAACTTGAGATTTTTATAGAGGAGATTGGCTGTCTTTGGTCCTATACCCGGGATTGTAACTAATTCAAGGAGAATAGAAGGGGTTTCTTTCTTAAGTCTCTCGTAATATTCTATATGGCCGGTTGACAAAAACTTCTGAATCTTTTCTGCAAGGTCTTTGCCGATGCCAGGTATTTCGGTTAATTCGTTACGTTTTGCTATTTCTTCAATATCTTCTGTAAGTCCTTCAAGGTTGAGGGCTGCCCTCCGGTATGCCCTGATGCGGAATGGATTATCTTCTTTTAATTCTAAAATATTTGCAATCTCATTGAATATATTTGCAATTTCAATATTTTTCATTTAACCCAATTTAACGCATACCAATTTTCTTTCAGTCATCTCCTCAACTGCATATCGCAGCCCCTCACGTCCCGAGCCGCTGTCCTTCACGCCTCCATAGGGCATGTGGTCTGCACGATAGGTGGGGACATCGTTTATCATTACGCCTCCAACCTCTAAACGCCTTGCTGCGAGTAGTGCCTTATTCAAATCTTTTGTGTAGATGCCTGCCTGTAATCCGTATCTTGAGTTATTGACTGAACTAATGGCCTCATCTATTGTGCTGTATTCTCCTACTACGATTGCCGGCCCGAATAGTTCCATACAGGATACCTTCATATCTGGTTTCACAGATGTAAGGACAGTAGGCTTGACAGTATTGCCCTTTGCCTCACCTCCAGTCAACACCTTTGCACCGCCTCTTTTTGCCTCTTCTATCCAGTCTATAACCCTTACGGCATCCTTATGGGAAATCATAGAGGAGATGTCCGTATCATCACTGAGAGGATGTCCGAGTTTTAACTTCTCTACCGCAGGTATAAGTTTAGACAGGAAATCCTTAAATATATTCTTATGGACATATACCCTCTGGACAGATATACACGTCTGCCCTGAATTGCTAAACCCGCCCGCGACAATCCTTGATACTGCCTGGTTCACATCACCGTCTTCCTCTACAATTACAGCAGAATTAGACCCTAACTCTAACGTTACCCTCTTCATCCCTGCCAGTTGTTTAATTCTTTTACCCACCTCAGCGCTTCCTGTAAACGTAATCATGGCTATTCGTTCATCAGTAACTAACAGGTCCCCTATAGTTCCACCGCTCCCGGTTATGACGTTAAACGCACCAGATGGCACACCAGATTCTTCCAAGACACGCGCCAATTTTAATGAGGTTATAGGGGTCGCTGATGCAGGTTTCAGGAGGACACTATTTCCGGCAGCAATTGCAGGACCAACCTTATGCGATACTAAATTAAGAGGAAAATTAAACGGGGTTATGCAGGCTATTACACCAAGCGGCACCCTTTCCACATATGCAAACCTGCCTTCTCCGCCTATGGCAGCATCCATTGGGATAGTCTCACCATATATACGTTTTGCCTCTTCGGCAGCAAATTTGAACGTCTGGAAAGAACGGGCAACTTCTACTCTTGCCTCTCTTATTGGTTTGCCGCTCTCCTCACTTATACTCTTTGCAAACTCCTCCCTTTGAGCATGGATAATGTCTGAAGTCTTCTCCAGTATCTCTGAACGTTTGTGAGCAGGAAGTCCTGATATTACAGGGAATGCCTTCTGGGCAGCCTCAATCGCTTTATTAACATCTTCAGGTGTGGCAAGAGGCACCTCTCCTACCAAGGAATTGTCATAAGGCGACCTCACCTCCATATAGTTACTTCCATTAACCCATTTCCCACCAATAAACATCTGATATTTTGTAGTCATGGTTTATATGTTATCACAGAGGCACTTTTTTGGCAAGATAAATTTTCAGATTGCCAGGAATTGGATTTCGTGATATAATTGACAAGAATGAGGAATTATGGAAAAAGGATATATATTCATCAAAGGGGCGAGGGAGCATAATCTAAAGAATGTTGACCTGCGCCTGCCGAGAAATGCACTGGTAGTCATAACAGGGCTGAGCGGCTCTGGAAAATCATCTCTTGCCTTTGACACTATCTATGCAGAGGGACAGAGGCGGTACGTAGAAAGCCTGTCTGCATATGCAAGGCAGTTCTTGGAACAATTGCAAAAGCCGGATGTGGAGTATATTGAGGGTCTCTCTCCTGCCATATCCATAGAGCAGAGGACTGCCGGCTCAAACCCGCGTTCTACGGTTGCCACCCAGACAGAGATATATGATTACCTTAGGCTGTTATACGCCAGAATCGGGATACCGCATTGCTACAAGTGCGGCAGGAAGATTTCAAGGCAGAGTTCACAGGAGATTGTTGAGAGGATACTCGCATTGCCGGCTGACGCAAAGATTCTGGTGCTTGGTCCGGTAGTAAGGGGGAGGAAGGGCGAATATAAGGATATATTTGATGAGGTGAAAAAGTCAGGTTTTGTCAGGGTGAGGGTGGATAATGCAATCCATAGCCTGACAGAAGAAATTAAATTGGACAAGAAGAAGAAACACAGTATTGAGATAGTAATTGACAGACTTGTAGTCCGTCCTGATATAAAAAAGAGACTGGCAGACTCTGTAGAGTCAGGGTTAAAGGTCGGGAAAGGGACGATTATTATAAATGTCCAGGAGAGGAATAAGACAGAGGACATCATATTCAGCGAGTTATATGCCTGTGCAGAATGCGGGCTCAGTTATGAAGTGCTTGAGCCGAGGGCATTCTCATTCAACAGTCCGTATGGTGCCTGTTCTGCCTGTGTCGGGTTAGGGACCAAAGTAGAAATAGACCCTGACTTAGTGGTTAAAGACAGGGATAAGTCTGTCAGAGAAGGTGCTATTGAGCCTTGGAGAAAGACAGGCAGGGGTGCTCAACTTTATTACAGGGGTTTACTTAGAGAATTGTCAGAGGCGTTAGGGTTTAGTTTAGACGTCCCGTTTAAGGATTTAGGGAAGGATATTCAGAAGAAGATTCTATACGGGTGTGACGAGGTTATATGGGGAAGGGAATATGAAGGGGCTATACCAAATTCAGAACGTAGGTTCAGAGAGACTGACAGTGAATTTGTAAAGGAGGAAATAGGCAGGTATATGAGTGCCCAACCCTGCCCTTCATGTAAAGGGAAAAGGTTGAAGCAGGAGAGTCTGGCAGTGACTATTTCGGATAAGTCCATAGCAGACGTAACTGGTATGTCAATATCCGGGGCACGTGGATTCTTTTCCAAACTCAAATTGTCTGCCAAAGATATGCTTATTGCCCACCAGATATTTAAGGAGATAAGGCAGAGGCTTGAGTTTATGACGAATGTAGGGTTAGACTATCTTACGCTGGACAGGGTAAGTGGAAGCCTTTCTGGCGGAGAGGCACAGAGGATAAGGCTGGCGACACAGATAGGCGCTGGGCTGGTCGGGGTATTGTATATACTGGATGAACCGAGTATAGGGTTACATCAAAGGGATAATGACAAATTACTGACTACATTAAAGGCATTGAGAGACCTTGGTAATACGCTCGTTGTAGTGGAACACGATGAGGCGACTATAAGGAGTGCGGATTATATTGTTGACTTAGGTCCAGGGGCAGGAAAGCACGGCGGAGAGGTAGTCGCATGCGGTCCTTTAGAAGATATAATAAAAAGTAATGGTTCTCTTACAAGTAAATACCTTAGAGGCGAACTGAAAATTCTTGTGCCGAAGCAGAGAAGGAGTCACAATGGCAAAAAGTTCCTTGAGATAAAAGGTGCGGCAGAACACAATCTAAAGGATATAAACGTCCAGATACCGTTGGGTCTCTTCATTTGTATAACAGGGGTGTCAGGGTCCGGTAAGAGTACATTAGTGGATGAGATACTTTACAGGGCACTGGCGCAGAAATTATACGGCTCAAAAGAAAAACCTGGTAAGCATAAAGGACTGACAGGGATTGAGTATATAGATAAGGTTATAGTTATTGACCAATCACCCATTGGCAGGACGCCGAGGTCTAACCCTGCTACTTATACCGGCGTATTTACGCATATAAGGGAATTGTTTAGCAGGCTGCCTGAATCCAGGGTGCGCGGATATAAGCCAGGCAGGTTTAGTTTTAATGTTAAAGGCGGGAGGTGTGATGCATGTGTGGGAGATGGTATAGTGAAGATTGAGATGCATTTCCTGCCGGACGTATATGTCCCATGCGAGGTGTGTAAGGGCGCAAGATACAACCAACAGACACTTGAGATAGTTTATAAGGGTAAGTCCATAGCCGATGTCCTGAAAATGACCGTGGAGGAGGCACTGGATTTCTTCAAGAACATACCAAATATAAAAGATAAACTCAAGACCTTGTTTGATGTTGGATTGGTCTATATAGAACTTGGCCAATCTGCCACCACGCTCTCAGGAGGAGAGGCACAGAGGGTTAAATTATCTACAGAGCTTGCAAGACGCAGCACAGGCAATACGTTTTATATATTGGATGAACCCACCACCGGTCTCCATTTTGCAGATATAGACAAACTCCTTTCAGTTCTTCATGCATTGGTGGATACAGGTAATACTGTCCTTGTAATAGAACACAACTTAGACGTTGTAAAGACAGCGGATTACATTATAGATTTAGGGCCGGAAGGCGGGGACAGGGGCGGAGAGATAGTAGCAGAAGGCGCACCTGAAGAGGTAGCGGATATTCCCGGGTCTTATACGGGGCAGTATTTGAAGAGGTGTTTGTAAAAGGAGGAATAGGAATGTTTAAAAAACTGTTGGTAATAATAGGATTATTGTCTGTGGTTATCGGGGGAAATGCCTTTGCAGAGAAGAAGGAATCCATACAGATTAAGGGTTCGGATACTATGGTGAATCTGGGACAGGCATGGGCAGAGGAGTTTACGAAAAAATATCCGCAAGTCAACGTTGCAGTTACAGGCGGCGGCTCCGGGACAGGTATTGCCAGCCTTATAAATGGCACCTGTGATATAGCCGAGTCTTCACGCTCAATTAAGGAGAAAGAGATAAAATTAGCTAAAGGGAAAGGGATTGAACCAAAGGAGCATATTGTAGGCATGGATGGGATTGCAGTGGTAGTCCATCCGTCAAATCCTGTCCAGAATTTGACGATTGGGCAATTGCGCGGCATATTTATGAGGACGATAAAAAACTGGAAAGAAGTTGGTGGGAAGGATGCCGGGATAGTGCTTCTATCAAGAGAAGTAAATTCAGGGACTCATATTTTCTTTAAAGAGCATGTCCTGCGTCAAGGAAATGAAAAGGGTCCCGAGGAATTTGCCCCGGAGGCATTACTAATGTCATCTTCACAGGCAATCGCCGATGAAATTGCCCAGAACAATCAGGCGGTAGGTTACTATGGGATGGGTTATATCAGCCATAATCAGAAGGTTGTTGCTATAGCCAGGGATACCGATTCCCCATGGATTGAGCCGGTTGCTGAAAAGATAATTAGCGGGGAGTACCCTATCTCCAGACCGCTATTTATGTATACAAAGGGTGAACCTGAAGGGGCGGTCAAGACGTTCATGGATTTTGTATTTTCTAAGGAAGGACAGGAGATAGTGAAGAAGATAGACTTTGTTCCTATTCGGTAAATAGAAATATGAAATTAAAAACAATAAAAGAATTTATCATTGAAAAGATTGTATTCCTCTCCGGAATCATTTCCATAATATTTGTCGTGCTGATATTTATATTCCTCTTTAAAGAAGGGGTTTCTTTTTTTAAGGCTGTCCCTTTGAATGAATTTTTATTAGAGAAACACTGGTATCCGATATCTGACCCGCCTAAATTCGGCATACTGCCTTTGATATTGGGTTCTATACTTGTCACTATCGGGGCAACGGTGATTTCTGTGCCGTTGAGCATAGCCGCTGCTTTCTTTATCGCTGAGCTCGCCTCACCTAAGATAAAGGATTTTCTGAAATTGGGGATTGAACTATTGGCAGCTATCCCGAGCGTAGTAATAGGTTTCATCGGGATGGTGACGTTGGTTCCTCTGGTGAAGAAATTATTTAATATCCCTACGGGTCTAACTGCTTTATCAGGCTCTATAATGCTTGCATTTATGGCTATGCCAACGATAGTTTCAATCACTGAAGATGCTATAAATGCCGTGCCAAGGCAATATAAAGAGGGTGCACTCGCCCTGGGGGCAACGCGATGGCAGGCGATGTATCGCGTTACGCTAATTGCCGGTTTACCCGGTATAATAGCCGCATCCATGCTCGGTATAGGCAGGGTAATTGGAGAGACGATGGCTGTGATGATGATTACAGGAAATGCAGCGGTTATCCCGCATACCTTTTTACAGCCGGTGCGCACACTGACTGCAACTATCGCGGCAGAGATGGGGGAGACTGTCCAGGGAAGCGAACATTATTTCTCCTTGTTTGCCATCGGGATTGTTCTGTTTATTATTACGTTTATCATAAATTTTATCGCTGATATATTTTTGCATAGGATAAAAAAATAAGTGGACAGTAGGTAGGACGGGCGTCTCGCCTGTCATTGGTAAAGTATGATGACTCCAAAGATTGCAGAAAAAATTGCATTTATAATTCTATTCTTAGCAACCCTGATAGTCCTTCTGCCAGCGGCTCTCATTATCGTTATTATTGTCAAAAATGGGTATAGTGCAATCAACTGGGAATTCCTTACACAGATGCCAAGGAACGGAATGCGGGAGGGAGGGATATTCCCTGCGATACTCGGGACTATCATCCTTGTTGCAGGTTCGGTCTCAGTAGCATTACCTATAGGGGTGCTTTCTGCAATCTATTTATCTGAATACTCAAGAGAAAATATGCTTACCAGGATTATCAGATTGGCTATAATAAATCTGTCAGGTGTTCCTTCAGTGGTATATGGGCTGTTTGGGCTGTCCTTATTTGTTATATTCCTGAAATTCGGTGTTTCTATCCTGGCAGGCATTTTGACGCTGGCTATTATGAATCTACCTGTCATCATTATAGCATCAAGAGAAGCGCTGCAAAGTGTGCCGAAGTCATTTCGTGAGGTGAGTCTATCCTTAGGTGCGAGTAAGTGGCAGACTGTTAGATATGCGGTCCTGCCTTATGCAATCCCGGGTATTCTCACCGGTGCGATATTAAGCCTTGCACGCACTGCAGGTGAGACTGCCCCGATTCTTTTTACAGTCGCAGCATTCTATCTGCCGAATTTACCAACCTCTATCTTTGACCAGGTGATGGCATTGCCGTATCATCTTTATATTATATCAACCCAGATACCAAATATAGATATAAAGGTGCGATATGGCACTGCATTGGTGCTGCTAATGCTAGTTTTTATAATGAATCTTTTTGCCATAGTTGTGCGTTCACAGTTCAGAAAGAAGAGTAGATGGTAAGCATGAAAGATGGACATGGAGGTCCAGGGACTCACCTGACTCACAGGGATAAAATCTCAGCTGATGGGTTTTCTATCTGGTTTGGGGGAATTTATTCCCTGAAATCATTAGATTTAAAAGTGATGGAACATGAGATATTGGGAATAATTGGGCCTGCAAACAGCGGAAAGACCTCTTTCTTGAGGACGTTGAACAGGTTAAATGAATTGAATCCTAATTTCAGAAGGGAAGGCTGCGTATATTTAGATGGTAAAGAAATTCATAAGGACATAGACGTAGTCCGCCTAAGGCGGATGGTTGTAATGGTATTCGCATTGCCCATACCCTTACCCATGAGCATATTTGACAATATAGCCTACGGGCCCAGGGTACACGGTATAAGAAATAAAAGGACATTAGAAGGCGTCGTAGAAAAGAGCCTTAAAACTGCCTATCTATGGGATGAGGTGAAAGACAGGCTTAACGAGTCTGCAATGAAACTATCCGGCGGTCAGCAGCAGAGGCTTTGTATTGCCAGGGCATTAGCCGTTGAGCCAGAGGTAATACTGTTTGACGAACCATGCTCAGGCCTTGACCCCATATCCACTGCAAAGGTGGAAGAGACGATGATGGAATTGAAGAAGGATTACACTATAGTTCTCGTTACAAATAATACCAAGCAGGCGGCACGGGTAAGTGATAGGGTGGCATTCTTCCTGATGGGGGAAATGATTGAACTGGATACGACAGAGAAGATGTTTACATCACCAAAAGATAAACGGACAGAGGATTATATTACAGGGAGATTTGGGTAATGTCAAAGATAGTCGTCCGGGAACTGAATTTATATTACAGTAGTTTTCATGCACTCAAGAATATCAACGCCTCCATAGATGAAAAGAGAATTACATCCATAATCGGCCCTTCTGGCTGCGGTAAATCGACTCTACTCAGGGTATTTAATAGAATGAATGACCTTATTGATGGTGTAAAGATAGCAGGTAAGGTATTGGTAGAGGGAGAAGATATATATGATTCAAGGATGGATTTAATGGCACTCAGAAAAAAGGTCGGGATGGTGTTCCAGAGGCCAAACCCGTTTCCGCTGTCAGTCTTTGAGAACATCGCATTTGGGCCAAGGATACACGGACTTGCAAATGGTAAACACCTTGACTATGATGTAGAGATATGTTTAAAGGCAGTTGAATTATGGGATGAGTTAAAAGACAAATTAAATAAATTGGCAATTAATCTTTCCCTTGAACAGCAGCAGAGGCTTTGCATAGCGCGTCTTTTGGCAGTCCGGCCTGATATACTGCTGATGGACGAACCCTGCTCTGCATTAGACCCCGTAGCTACACTGAAGATAGAGGAATTGATGTATCACCTTAAAAAGGATTATACCATTATTATCGTTACCCATAACATGCAGCAAGCAGCAAGGGTATCAGACATGGCTGGGTTTATGTTATTGGGTGAATTGATAGAGTTCGGATGGACACAGGATATATTTACAACACCAAAGGACAAACGGACAGAGGATTATATAACAGGGAGATTTGGGTAGACTCGAGGCAGGATATTGCCATTAAATATTGTAACATATTAAGATTAAAGATATTAGGAATATAAAGCCTGACGGAAAAACTGTCAATTGCACAACGATAATATTTTCAATATATTGCAATAAAATATAGTTAAATAATTGTCACAATGCGGGTTGTTGAGTTGACTAAATTCTTACGTGTTTAGACCTTAAAAAATATTTTTTATCATTGAAAATAAAAGAGTTATATATAAAAAAAGATTTGAATTTTTAGTCTTGGCATGAAAATTGCTATATAATTAGTGGTAAAGGGAAAGTAGGAATGTAAAATTTTATAGATAATTGATTATCAGATGATAATCAGAATAAGGAGATAAGAAAAATATGCCAGTTAGTCCAGTAGAAATTGAAGAAAACGTAGCAGGTAGAATCGTTGAGTATATAACTAAAGAAAATTTAAGAAGTGGGGCACCTTTACCTTCTATTCGTGTCCTTTCAAAAGTTCTGAGCATAAACCCTAATGCTGTAAGGGACGGACTCTTGCGGGCTCAAGCCATTGGATTAGTTAAAATTCAACCCAGGTCAGGCACATTCGTCCAATCTCTCAAATTTGATTCTTTTGCAGATGCATTCAAAGAAACTATCACCACTGTGCTGTTACAAGATGAAAAAAATCTTTTGTCTCTTATAGAGGCAAGGAAGTTAATTGAAATTGAGTTAGCGGGCATAGCAGCTGCTCAATGCCATGAACGAGTCATGTTACCTCTGTATAACGCACTTGAAACTATGGAGAAATGCCGGAATAATCAAGAGGAATTCATCCTTGCTGACGAAGAATTTCACCTGAACATAGCAAAAATTGCAGGCAATCAGATATTGGCTGTCTTCTTGCAATCTCTTTTAACCATATTAAGACCTTATAGAATGAGTTTAGTTCGCGCTCCAAAAGAGATGGGCTATATTGATGAAGTGCATCGGGAGATATACCACAGCATAATTAAAGGGGACGTGGAGAATGCCCGTGCCAAGATGGATGAGCATCTTAACTACCAGATTAAACAGTTGGTTGATAAAATTACAACTACACCTGAAGGGTCTTCCAATACTGATAAGCAC
>CAYVEO010000054.1:4117-15073 GCA_964449965.1 uncultured Planctomycetia bacterium | reverse complement strand
CTGAAATCGAAGGATTAGAAATAAAAATTAAAAAAGAAGTTGCTGCCTGATGCCACGATTTGGCCCAATTAAGCAGAGGGAATTGGTAAGGTGTTTAATATTATGCGGATTTGAGGGACCATATTCGGGTGGCAAACATCCTTTTATGATAAAAGGTGATTTGACCATTACGATTCCGAATCCGCACAAAGACGAGATAGGAAAAGAATTATTATCAAGAATTCTAAGGCAAGCGAAAATAAGCAAAGAAGAATGGAAAAAGATTTAGCCTAATAAATCATTGCTGCGGATGGCTAAAGCCACCGCAGAATTCTATCGTTAGCAAGTGTCTGAGGAATTAATTAGAGGTGATTAATAATGACGGCATTTACCGCTACCCAGGCACTAAGTAGATTGTATAAATTACTGGATAGTGCCGCTTAATCTCACGAACCAATGCAATATCTCTTCTAACCCTCTCAAATAATGCTACCTGAGAAACGAGAAATTTCCTTGTATAATAACAAATTTTGTGGTATAGTAATTTCATTATGGGTTCTAAAGAAAAGTCTTTTTTAAGGTTAATCTTTTTAGACAGGGATGGGGTGATAAATATGGACCCCGGACCCGGGCTTTATGTTACCAGATGGGGGGAATTCCAATTCCTGCCAGGTGCCGTTGATGCTATCAGAAAATTGACTGAAGAGGGATATGAGATAGTCGTTATATCTAACCAGGCTGGCGTGACCAAAGGGCTATACACTATGGAGGTATTGGAAGAGATAACAAGAAATATGGTTCGTGAGATTGAGAAACGGGGAGGCAGGATACGTTCTACACATTATTGTCCTCATGTGGACGATGATAATTGTGACTGCAGGAAACCCAGGACAGGATTGTTTAAGACTGCGGCTAAGGGTTTAAATGTGGATTTTAGAGATACATTTTTCATAGGGGATGGCGTTACAGACATAAAGGCAGGAAAGAGCATAGGGGCGAAGACTATCATGGTCCTGTCAGGTAAGACGAGTCTAAAAAACAGGGCTCAATGGGACGTTGAGCCTGATTATATAGCACAGGATTTGAGAGATGCAGTGGAGAGGATTGTCCTAAGTGATGAAAAATTTAATTGAAAGATTAAAGAACGAGGTATTAGTTTGTGACGGGGCGATGGGGACTATGCTCCAGGAAAATGGACTTTCTCCGGGAGAGTGTCCTGAGATGTGGAATATTACCCACAAAAAGGTAGTCCAGTCTATCCACAGGGAATATTTAGATGCGGGATGTAATATACTTATAACTAATACCTTTGGCGGTAATCTCTTTAAATTGAGAAAGATGGGTTTGGAAGACAATGTCCATGAGGCGAATATAGCAGGTGCACACCTTGCAAAGGACGCGGCTGGGGATAGGGCATACGTCTTAGGTGATATAGGACCGACAGGCGAGTTTATGGAACCTCTTGGCGAACTAAGGCATGAGGATTTTTACAATGTCTTCAAAGAGCAGGCATTGGCACTACGTTCCGGCGGAGTGGACGGAATTATCATAGAGACGATGAGTGCATTGGAAGAGATAAGGGCAGCGGTCCTGGCTGTTAAAGAGAATACGGATTTACCTGTGGTTGCTGCTATGACGTTTCAGGTGACTGACAGCGGGTTCAGGACGATGATGGGTGTGGATGTTAGAAAGGTTGCCATGGCGCTTAAAGATATTGGGTGTGATGTCATCGGCTCTAATTGCGGGTGTGGTATAAGAGAGATGGTAAGGGTGATAAAAGAGATTAGAGGATGCAGCGGAACCGGTAGTTATCTCATTGCGGAGCCAAATGCCGGTATGCCAAGATTGGTTGATGGCAAAACCGTCTTTGACGAATCCCCGAAGGATATGGCAGCATTTGTACCGGAGTTGCTTAAAGAAGGTGTGAAGATAATCGGAGGATGCTGCGGCACAACACCAGCCCATATCAGGGAAATAGTAAGAGCGGTAAAGGGATGAAGATATTTATCATATATGCATCAAGCGGCGCAGGACACAAGAGGGCGTCTGAGGCTATATATAAGGCATTTCAGGAAGAAAATGCTTCAGGGTTGGATATAAAGATATTAGATTCCCTTAATTGGACAAACAAATTTTTTAAATGGCTTTATCCATCAATATATCTCTATAGCGTCCATTACCTTCCCTCTGTATGGGGTTTCTTTTATGCCCTGTTTGACCATCAGAAATTAGATTATTTTGTGTCCAGTCTCCGCAGATTCCTCAATGATATAAATTCTAAAAAACTCGTCCAATTCCTCAAGGATGAAAAACCAGACGTCATAATATGCACACATTTCTTTGCTACTGAGGTAATATCAGACATGAAGAGGAAGATGAATTTTAAGACAAAGTTGATATCCGTCATAACGGATTTTGGGGTCCATGCCTTTTGGGTATCAAGAGATGTGGACAGGTATGTTGTTGGCACAGAAGATACTAAGACAGACCTGATGAAGCGGGGCATTGAGCAGGATAGGATTAATGTATTAGGCATACCTGTTGACCCTGCCTTTTCTAAGAAAGTCCGTAGAGACGAGATGTGCAGGAAATTGGACATTAAACCCGGGGTATTTACCGTTCTTATAGTAAGCGGTGGATTTGGCGTCGGCCCTGTTGAGAGACTGGCGAGGAGGATTAGTAAATTGAATCTGCCGGATAACCCGCTGCAGCTGCTAATAGTATGCGGCCGCAATCCAAGACTCTATGAGGATATAAATGGTATAGATTTTGATAAAAATAATCATGTCCAGATATATGGTTTTGTGGAGAATATTGATGAACTTATGAGCGTATCAGATATTATTATAAGCAAATCAGGCGGACTTACTGTTGCTGAATCGCTTGCAAAGGACTTGCCCATGATTATAGTATCTCCTATTCCGGGTCAGGAAGCCAGGAATTGCAGGTTACTGGTCCGGTATGGCGCCAGCATAGAATTGAACAGGGTTTCACAGATAGATACTGCATTATTTAAAATGACGTCTTCACCGGATATACTTAACAAGATGAAAGAATCTATCCTCGGTATAGCCAAACCTAACTCAGCAAGAGATGTGGTTAGAATGGTGTTAAATTATGAATGAAATTAGAACGGAATTGAAAGAGGTCATTCAATCCATAAAAAGTTATCTTGAGGCTGAAAGAGATTCAGGCGTGGAAGGTTATTACAGAGAGACTCAGGCGGGATTGTCTCATAAAGTTGACAAAGAAGGATTATTAAAAGAACTTCATAAAAAAGTTTCAGGATGCAAAGCCTGCAGGTTATACGAGACTCGCACCAATCTGGTCTTTGGCAGTGGAAACCATGATGCGGCTCTTATGTTTATTGGAGAAGCGCCGGGTAAGGAAGAAGACGCCCAGGGGTTACCGTTTGTTGGCGATGCAGGTAAAATGCTGACCAATATTATAACGGCTATGGGTTATAAGCGTGAGGACGTCTATATAGCCAACTGCCTTAAATGCAGGCCCCCGATGAACAGGAGTCCCTTGATGGACGAACTTATCACATGTGAACCTCATTTGATAGAACAAATTGAGATAGTAAAACCTAAGGTGATATGCTGTCTGGGTAGATTTGCCGCACAGCTGCTGCTTAAGTCAACTGTGGCTATTTCTAAACTGAGAGGCAAGTTTTACGATTATCACGGCATAAAACTTATGCCTACGTTTCACCCTGCCTATCTGCTCCGCAATCCCGGTGACAAGAGATTAGTATGGGATGATATGAAGAAGTTGAAGAAAGAGTTAGAAAAGTGAATAAGTGAATAAAAAAAACTTTGCAGAGATTGTTATAGGATTGCCTGTAGAAGGACCATTTCATTATTCCATACCTCATGACATTCTGAATAAGGTGGATGCAGGAATGAGGGTGTGGGTTCCATTCAAAAACAGAAGGGTGGTAGGGTATGTAGTAGGTTTTGTAGATAAACCAAAGGTGTCTGGAGTAAAAGAGATAGAAAAGATTATAGATGAAGAGCCGATTATCAATAATGAGATGTTAACTTTTACACGCTGGGTAGCAGATTACTATTGTGCATCATGGGGCGACGTATTAGAGGCGGTAGTGCCTGGTGGTTTGAAAAAGGGTAAAACGCATATAAGGACATCCTCTGCAAAACCTGAGGAAGAGCATAAAACAGGTCTCAGGCAAGAGAGTTTTTCACTCAATTCCCAGCAAGAAGGGGCACTTGGTAAAATAGTAAAGGCTCTGGACGAAGGTAAGTTTAAACCGTTCCTGCTCCATGGTGTTACCGGCAGCGGTAAGACAGAAATATATCTCAGGGCGATTGCCCATGCACTTACCCTCGGGCGTTCCTCTATCGTTCTCGTTCCCGAGATATCCCTTACGCCTCAGATGATGGAGATTTTTAAAGAGAGGTTTGGGGACGTCGTGGCAATACTTCACAGCAGCCTTTCAGATGGTGAAAGATTTGTCTATTGGCGCTCTATATTAAATGGTTCTGCGAAAATTGTATTAGGGGCAAGATCTGGCGTCTTTGCACCTGTTAGAAACCTTGGACTTCTAATAGTGGATGAAGAGCATGAAAATACCTATAAGCAGGAAGATACGCCCAAATACAGTGCGAGGGACATCGCCGTAGTCCGGGCAAAATTCAGCGATAGCGTTATTATCCTCGGTAGTGCAACCCCGTCATTAGAATCTTATCATAATGCTGTTAAGGGGAAATACGAACTCATAACCCTGACTGAAAGGGTGGATGGGAAACTTTTGCCCAGGGTAAATATCGTGGATATGAAAGGGGAATTATTAGAAAAAAGGTCGTTTGTAATCGTTTCCCGGATTCTGGCTAAAGAAATAACAGATGCACTGAACCAGAAAAAACAGGTAATTTTATTTCTGAACAGAAGGGGTTTCTCTACATTTGTCCAGTGCAGGAAATGCGGCTTTGTCCTGACATGCAAACACTGCAGTGTTACGCTCACCTATCACTCTGACAGTAAAAAGGCCGTATGCCATTATTGTAATTTCAGGATTGAACCGCCTAAGGTTTGTCCGGCTTGCAGTAGTAATAATATAGGATATTTTGGAGCGGGGACAGAGAAAGTGGAGAGTGAGATTGCAAGGTTATTCCCCTGTGCAAAGACGGCGAGGATGGATTCGGATACTACCACAAGGAAAGGGTCACACAAAAAGATATTAGATGATTTTAGAAATGGAAAGATAGACATTCTCATAGGCACACAGATGATAGCCAAGGGGCTTGATTTTCCCAACGTAGTATTGGTAGGCGTCATATCAGCGGATACGGCACTTAATTTTCCCAGCTTTCGTTCAAGTGAGAGGACATTTTCCCTTCTTACCCAGGTGGCAGGCAGGGCAGGCAGAGGAGAGGAAATCGGCAAGGTAATCGTCCAGACTTATGTGCCAGGGCAATATGCCATAACAGGCGCCTCAAGACACGATTACATGGAATTTTACAGGCAGGAAATTGAATTTCGTAAAGAACTGAGGTTCCCGCCATTTACTCATTTAGTAAGCATAGTATTACGCTCAAAGACAGAAAACAGGGCGATAAAGGCATCCGCATCTTTAGCAGATTCTTTAAGGAATAAAGGAAGAAAAGATGGCGTAGAAGTAGTAGGACCCGCACCGCTTCCTGTGCCAAAGATTAAGGGTGAGTTCAGGTGGGCTATCTTATTGAAGGGAAACAAGTCGTCTGAACTCCATGCTATTCTTAAAGGAGTGCTGAATAAATCGGGGAGGATAGCAGGAGTATCGTTATCAATAGACGTAGACCCAAAATAGATTGGTAGGACGGGCGTCTCGCCTGTCACTGATAGGGAGGTAAATATGGCAAATCATGATACGTTGAGGACACTTCTTAAAACTGAGCATAGAGAGGATGTGATTGAGGCGTTAGACATATTTCTTTCCGGGGAGCCTATTATCCATTTCATAATATTTAGAACGCCTGATTCCGGAAAATTGAAGGGATTGTTTACTGCTACGAAAGAAAGGTGTTTTTTTATATCCTGTCTTGAAAAATGGATTTTTAAGACCCACCTGTTTCAATGGAAAGACTTAAAGTGTATAGATGGTGATACACACAGGGTAGAGGGTGAGATAATGTATAACGTCAAATTGACATTTATATCCGATGAATTATTACTTGAACACGTCCATAAAGAGGATGCTGTGAGACTTATGGAGGAAATTAATAAATTACTAAAATGAAATATTTACCTACGCAGGTCTTGACATTACCTATTGATATATGGTAGTATATAATAAGAATGGGCGCATAGCTCAGTTGGTTAGAGTGCTACGCTCACATCGTAGAGGTCTGTGGTTCAAATCCACATGCGCCCACCATCATACGGAGAGCATATGAAAAAGACGGAAATGGAGACACTTGTTGAATTACAGTCGGTAGATGGACAGATCTATGCCCTTAAGGCATACAGAGAAGAAAAGCCTAAAGTGATTACTGTTATGCGTAATAGCCTGTTAGAGAAAGAAAAAGCAATAAAAGAGATTGAAGACGGGCTGAAGGCTATTCAGGTAAAGAGAAAAGAAAAGGAGGTAGATCTTGCGTCTAAGGAGGCAGCGATTAAAAAATACAATTTGCAATTGATGTCAGTGAAGACGAACAAAGAATATACCTCTTTGCAGCATGAGATTGAGGGATTAAAGGCTAATAATTCAGTATTAGAGGAAGAGATATTGAATTTCATGGAAGAGATAGACTTACTACGGATGAGGATTTCAAAAGAGAACGAATCATTGCTCCAGGAAAAAAGCAAGGTAGAGTTAGAAGAAAAAAGATTAGACCTTGAATTGCAGACTATAGATGAAGAGCTCAAAGTGCTCTGTTCCAGGAGGGATAGTCTCCTTCCAGCGATAGAGCATGCCGTATTATCTATGTATGAGAAGATATTGGCAAATAAAAACGGAGTAGCTGTGGTTTCTTTGATTGGAGAGGCATGCCAGGGATGTTTTATGAGAGTGCCTCCGCAGGTAATTAATGAAATTATGATGGAAGATAAACTCATTATCTGTGATAACTGTTCAAGGATATTATATATCAATGAGTAGTGAAGATAATAATAGATTAACCCTCTTTATTGATGGTGCCTCCAGCGGCAATCCGGGACCGTCTGGCATAGGATTGATTATTAAAAGGCATACGGAAGATACAACTATGAAAAAAGAGAGTAAGTTCATCGGCAATGCGACAAATAATATAGCCGAGTATCAGGCATTACTGTTAGGGCTGAGAGAGGCGGAAAAGTTAGGATGCAGGGAACTGGTAATAAATACCGACAGCCAATTATTGGCAAGGCAATTGAACGGGTATTATAAGATAAAAAGCCCCAATTTAATTTCCCTTTATAATGAGGCAAAAAGACTTATCTTAACCTTTCATAGGGTAGTAGTAAATGAGGTCCGAAGAGAGGGAAATAAGGAGGCTGATAGATTAGCAAAACTTGCTATAAAAGAAGGTATTAGAGCAGGACAGATGGTCGCCCCGGCATAACGTCGGAGAGGAAAGTCCGAGCTCCGCAGGGCAGGGTGGTTGCTAACAGCAACTGGAGGTGACTCTAAGGAAAGTGCCACAGAAAATACACAGCCCCGACGTAACGTCGGGGCAACGGTGAAAAGGTGGTGTAAGAGACCACCGCTCCTCTGGTGACAGAGGGGGCATGGTAAACCCCACCCGGAGAAAGGCCAAATAGGAGAGTTCCGCCATCAGGCGGATAAAGGTGGTCCCGCCTTATGCTCTCGGGTATGGCCGCTTGAGCCTGCTGGCAACAGCAGGACTAGATAGATGACCATCTAATACAGAACTCGGCTTATGACCTGCTCTATGAAGTGATACGGTGAGTGTAGCTCAGTTGGTTAGAGCACAGGACTGTGGCTCCTGGTGCCGCGGGTTCGAATCCCGTCACTCACCCCAGATTGAATAGAGTAAAATTTTACCCCCTACTAATTTTGACACTATAAATATGGCAAATAAAAGGTAAAATTAAAGTGAATTATTTTAATACCAGTATATCTTTATTGTTTGACCAGCTTTCTTTATTTTTTCTTTTTGTAATATTGCTTGTATCCGTCCCTTCGGCAATCTACTCAATAGGATATCTTAAAGGCCACTATTCTCACCAAAAGATAATGTTAGGGTGGTTATTGTTTGCGGGTTTTGTATTATCCATGGCATTGGTAGTGACCGTAGGGAATGCCTTGATATTTTTAATATCATGGGAAATAATGTCCCTGGTTTCTTATTTTCTCGTGATATTTGACCATACGCAGGAGAAATCCGTAAAGGCAGGGACTATTTATATTGTGATGACGCATATAGGCACTGCTTTTATTACCGCCTCATTCCTGCTCCTGTTTAAATATGCCGGGTCATTTGACTTCGCGGCATTCAAATCAGCATCCCAGACAATTCCGCCAAATTTAAAGCACCTAATTTTTTTGCTGTTACTGGTAGGGTTTGGCACTAAGGCCGGTATAGTACCGCTGCATATATGGCTGCCCTATGCACATCCGCAGGCGCCCAGTCATATATCCAGCATTATGTCCGGCGTTATGATTAAGACAGCTATTTACGGCATGCTGAGGTTTATTGTATTTATATTGGGAGTAGAAGGTATCTGGTGGGGTAATCTTATTTTGATTTTAGCGTTACTCTCATGCCTGGTAGGAGTTATATACGCACTGATGGAGCACGATTTGAAGAAGCTGCTTGCGTATCATAGCGTGGAAAATATCGGGATAATTTTGCTTGGGATAGGGGCCTCTATGGTGTTTCTTAAAATGAATTTGCCTGTATTGGCGGTCTTTTCGCTTTGTGCGGGGCTTTATCATTTGATAAATCACGCTATTTTTAAGGGGTTATTGTTTCTCTGTGCCGGGGCGGTGTATAAGGCAACAGGTACGCGTAACATGGAAAAATTAGGCGGATTGATAAAGATGATGCCGTGGACAGCAGCGGCATTTCTCACAGGTTCGCTTGCTATATCTGCGATACCTCCTTTAAATGGATTCGTAAGCGAGTGGCTTACGCTGCAGGCATTTTTTCTTGGGGCAATTTCCAGTCCGGGAGGGTACAAAGTATTTTTTAGTATCTGCGCCAGTTTGCTTGCGCTAACCGGGGGTCTTGCCGCTGCCTGTTTTGTGAAGGCTTTCGGAATAACTTTCCTGGCACTGCCCAGGAGTAAAAGCGCAACAGAAGCAAAAGAGGCAGCACTTTCCATGAAATTCGCGTTTGTTTTTATGATGCTTCTCACCGTCTTGTTTGGACTGGCCGCTGCTTCTATTATAAAACTGCTTGTTAAGGTTTCATGTTTTATCTTTAGCCTGAACACCGAAGATATGAATTTCTCTATCAACAATTTTTCCCTGGCTATACCGCAGACTGAAGTATATCTGTCAACTCCTTTGATTGCGATTATTTTTGCTGCCATTGCGGGAATCTGCTTCCTGTGCGTCCATCTTTTTGCCGGTAGAAGCAGGATTACCTCTTACAATACATGGGATTGCGGCTATTATAATCTGGATGCACGCACAGAATATACTGCGACTGCTTTTTCCAAACCTTTCAGAATAGCATTTAATTTCTTTTTATTGCCATACAGCAAAACAGAGAAGATACGGGAGTCATTCTACCATGTAAAATCGTTTAAATATGAAGTATTTACCACATTTATTTTTAGACGCTATGTGTATGACCCCATAATAAGCCTTGTATTATTGGCGGCAAAACAAACAAGAAAAATTCAAGCCGGAAGTATCCATATGTATCTTGCATATATCCTAATAACCATACTTCTGTTAATATTTTTTTATAGGTAGGATTTTAAATGGATATATCTCTTTGTATTGGACAAACTTTACTCCTCGTGTTATTTGCTCCTTTAGTAAGCGGAATCATTAAGAAGATAAAAAACAATCTCCGCATGAGAATAGGGGCAGGCGTTTTACAGCCATATTATAATCTGGCAAAATTGTTTGCCAAAGAAGAGGTGGTTTCGCATAACGCTTCATGGATATTTCGCGTGACCCCGTTTATAGTCATTGCCTCATCAATTTCAGCCCTGTTGTTAGTCCCGGCTTTTATTTCACGCATTTCTTTAAACTCCATGGGAGACCTCCTGCTCATCGTATTTGTATTGGCGCTTGGCCGTTTTTTCCTGGCACTGGCTGGATTAGATACCGGCAGCTCATTTGGCGGGATGGGGTCCTCTCGCGAGATGTTTATTTCCAGCCTCATAGAGCCGGTAGCAGTAATGTCTATTTTTGTAGTTTCCCTGAACGCACATTCTACAAATCCGCAGATTATAAGCAGTATGCCGGTGACGGCTTTTTCTTCAATCATCGCAGCCACAGCTTTATTTTTCGTCATAATTGCCGAGACGTCCCGTATCCCGGTGGATAATCAGGAAACGCATCTGGAGTTAACCATGGTGCACGAGGCAATGGTTCTTGAATATTCGGGGCGTTCACTGGCATTAATAGAACTTGCATCATACATTAAACAAATCGTGTTTTTTTCATTGATTGCCTCAGTGATATTTCCCTGGGGGATTTCTTCCGGAACGGCAATAGACTCATTGTTCATAAGCCTTGGTGCTTATTTCCTGAAGATTACAATACTTTGCGTTTTTATAAGCGTCATTGAGGTTTCAGTATCTAAAATGCGCCTTTTCCGCGTCGTTGATTTCGCAAGCATTGCTTTTGTATTATCAGTTCTTGGGGTGATAATCTCATCCATGGGGAGGTAGATTATGTCCGTAGATATACTTTTATCAGCCATACTCATTACGGGTTTCTTAATGGTTGCCGCTAAAAGGATAGGTGCGATTATTAAAGGGTTTATAAGTCAGTCACTGGTTCTTTTTTTGCTTACGCTCCTCCTGGCATATAGATCTCACAGCATTGAACTGTATATTGTGGCGGTTCTGTTA